>CAYYSD010000066.1:0-15657 GCA_964474285.1 uncultured Anaerolineaceae bacterium
CGGAGGCTATCGCGGACGTGCCCGTGATGCCGGATGAGCTCCGCCACCCGAAGCCGCTCATCTACCTCGCCGTCGCCGAGCTCGAGGACTTTCCGCCCTTCCGCCCCGTGATCGACATGGCCGCCCCGGGAGAAGATCTCTCGCGTTTTCTCTCTGACCTCACGGTGACGATGGCGGGCGCCTATTTGGAGAACGCTGATTCGGCTCCCATCGCCTATGTGCATACCGTCACGGCGCCGAGCGCCCTTCGCCTCATAGCGCCGCACATCTCCCCCGAAAGCGCCCACACGGCCGCCCGCTACGCGTGGCAGGCCTGCGCCGCCATCCATTCGCGCCTGCACGTTCCACGTGGATCGGCGCCCGCACTGCCAGACGCCTTGCCCCCGACCGACGACCTGGTTGACCGCGCAGTGGCGGCGCGGGACGAGCACGCGATTAAGTTCACCGAGGCGTGCCTGCGCGAAAACGCCATCTCGCCCGATGCGATCTTCCTCGCCGCTTCGCTCGATGCGACCGCACGGCTGCGCCGCAGGTGAACTCAGCCCGTGGGCGCCAGCGCCTTGATCGACGCACGCAGCGAATCGCCGTCCGGTTCGTTGAACACCAACCGGATCTCGTTCACACCTGCATCGAAGTAGACCTGCATCTGCTCGCGGCACTCATCCGGAGTGCCTGTGATGGTCATGGCGTCCACCATCTCGTCAGTCACCAGTCTCGCCGCACCGCCATGGTCGCCGGAAAGGTAGGCCGCGCGCACGCGATCGGCCTCTTCGCCGAACCCGATGCGCCGCATGTAGCGATGATAGAAGACACCCATGCCGCCGATGTAGAAGGCGATGTGGGGCCGCTCCCGGTCGCGGGCGGCCGGCCGGTCGTTGGTCACATAGACCGAAACCTGCGGCGAAAGCCAGATGTCCGTCAGCTTTCGGCCCGCCGATTCCGCGCCGGACTTGATTTCGGCGACGGCGCGGTCCATGCGTGAAGGCGCCAGGTAGATCGGCAGCCAGCCATCGGCCAGTTCGCCTGTCATGCGCAGGCTCTCGGGCCCCAGGGAGGCGATGTAGATCGGGATGCTTTCCCGGATGGGCGTTTGGCGAAGCCGGAAGCGCTGCGTGTGGAAGAACTCGCCTTCGTGGTTGATGCGCTCTCCCCGCGTCGCCTTGCGAATGATGTCGATGTACTCGCGCATGCGGGCCAGTGGCTTCACGAATTTCTCGCCATGCAGGTCTTCGACCACCGCCTGGCCGCTGGTTCCAAGCCCGAGGAAGAAGCGCCCCTCGGACATGATGTCCATGTTGAGGGCCGTCATTCCGATGTTTGCGGGGCTCCGCGCGAAGACCGGCACGATGCTCGTTCCGATGCGAATGCGCGAGGTCACCGCAGCGAACTGAGCCAGCGGCGTGAACGCGTCGCCGCCCCACGATTCGCCGGTTGAAAGTGAGCTGTAGCCCAGGTCGTCCGCCAGCCGTGCGCAGTCGAGCACTTCACGCCACTGCATGTTTGCCGCGCGCATGCCCATGATGCCGATTTCAGCCATCCTGACTCTCCTCAGGTCCCGTCGTCGCGGGGCAGATTACAGCATTGGCGCGGCTGACAGGGTGCGGCCCGTGTGAACCCGATCGTGTAGGGTTATCCTGATGCCGGCGGATATCCGGATGAGGGAGGCGGCGCGGATGCGTGTTTCGATGATCGGCCAGGCGGCGTTTGCGGAAGCGGTGCTCAACCGGCTGCTGGCGACGGACGGCATCGAAATTTCGGCCGTCAGTGCCCCCGAAGGGGGCCCCCGCCCGGACCCGCTTCACGCGGCAGCGAAGGCAGCCGGCATCCCTACCATCGCCACGGCCGCCCTCAAGACCGGCGAAGGATTCGAAGCCTGGAAGCCACTCGCGGGCGACCTTTGCGTGATGGCCTTCGTCACCGACATTCTGCCCGAAGGGATTTTCACGCTTCCGGCGAAGGGCACCATTCAGTATCACCCCAGCCTGCTCCCGCTCCACCGCGGTATGTCGTCGATCAACTGGCCCATCATCTTCGGAGCGAGGAAGACGGGGCTCACGGTCTTCTGGCCGGAGAAGGGTATTGATACCGGCCCCATCCTCCTCCAGAAGGAGTGCGGGATCGGCCCGGATGACACCGTCGGGAGCCTCTACTTCGAACGCCTCTTCCCCATGGGCGTGGATGCGATGGTCGAGGCCGTCCAGCTCGTCGCCGCCGGAAAGGCGGAGCGTGTCGCCCAGGACCACGCGCTCGCCACCTATGAGCCGCCTTGCGGCGACGCTCATGCGCAGATCGCCTGGCACGAACCGGCAGACCGGATCTACGCGCGCATTCGCGGCTGCAACCCGCAGCCCGGCGCGTGGACCACGGTGAATGGCGAACAACTGCGAATTTTCGACTGCCGCCTGACCGGCGACATCGCCCCCGGCATGCCGGGCCGCGTCCTGCGCGTCGAGGACGAAGGTGTCGACGTCCGTCTCAACGGTGGTGTGCTCCGCCTGCTGCGCGTGCAGCCCTCGGGACAGAAGAAGATCCCGGCCGCCGAATGGGCCCGCGGCGCAGGCATCACGCCCGGCTTCCGCTTCCGCTAAGTCTGAGATCTCGAGAGATGGTTTGCTCGCTCAGCGGGGAAGCTGGGGCGTGGGCTGCGGCCGGATGGTTGGCAGCCCGACCGGCCCGCCCGGGGTAGGGGTCGGCGGGAACGGTGTTGAACCTGGAAATGGCGTAGAGCCCGGCAGCGGGGTCGAATCCGGCGGCGCACCCTTCCGGATGTTGATCGTCACGGAGGTTTCAAGACCCTTCACCGTGGCGTCTTCCGCGACAAGCCGGACTTTGTAGACGCCGTCGGCCAGGCCGTTGAGATCGATCGTGCCGAGCACCCCTTCGTTCACGGGGTTGTTGCCGCTGCCGATCGTCTTCCACTCCGCCGGGTTGCTGCCGGGGCCTATCTCCAGCTTCCAGGACTTCACTGTGCTGAGGCGCACACTCCCGACCACCCCGGTGTTGCTGCCGATCGTCCGTCCGTTGGTCGGAGTCGTAATCGAGACCGCGGCATTGCCGGTGCTCTTGTCGGTCGGGGCAATGGAGATGTTGAACTTGCCCTCTTTCGCGAGCTCGATTGCCGCCTCCGGCTTGTAGTCGGGGAGCTTGACGAACTTCTTCGTGGCGCGGAATTGGGCCGGCGTCTGGTCTGAGGCGAGCAACCCGTTACGCGTATCGATCTCCTTCTCTTCGCAGTCGCTCACATACTTGATGTCCGTCCTCACCCACGCCGTCACGGTCTGATCACAACCACCCTTGCCGATGGTTCGGTCCGTCGCCGGCGTCTCGACGGGCCGCTGGGCAACGTTCCTGGGCCGGACCGCATCGAAACCGGCAGGGGTCGTGAAGACGCCCTTGCTGATCAGGTAACTGTGGTATTCGCCCATCCAGTTCTTGAACAGCTTGATGGTCGCAGTGGCCGAGGGATAGGCCGGCGGCCCATCCCGGACGTTGTCATTGTTCGCATTGCCGACCCATACAGCGGTCGCCGCATAGCGCGTGTACCCCGTCATCCACGTCTCGAGCGTGTCGGCGATCCTTTGTCCCTGTTGCGTTCCGGTCTTCACCCCGCCGGGAATCCGCACTCCGTCCTTCGTGAAAAAGTCCAGCAAGTTGTCGTTGTTGCTGCCACCGCACGGCCAGATGATCGCGCGGGCTGTGCAGTCCGACATGATCGAGTGGAGCAACCAGACCGAGCCGGCATCCACCATCTGCTTGCGCTGGAGTTCGGCCTCGGTGTGCGTGTAGAGCGGGTTCCCGTCTTTGTCGAGCACCTGAAGGATGACCACGGGGTCCAGCTCGCGCGTGCCGGGGATGCGAAGGTGCCCGCGGGCAAAATCGAGCGCCTGGGCCCGCGCCTTGTCGCGGTCGGCGCCAGTAGATGTATCGATGCCCTTCAAGTCCTTGAGTTGAACGTACTCCGCGTTGTGGGGGACCCCGACCAGGACGCCCATGTTCGAAATGGTCGCGTTCATGTAGGCCATGTCGATCGCCCGGATGTTTGCACCGCCGGTCGCGATCGATGCGCCATAGGTCGTAGCTGCGTGGTTATAGAACGTGGGATCGAACCGTTGGTCCAGCGTCGTGATACCGAGCTTCTTCGCCATCGCTATCACGTTGTCGACGCCGGCCTCCGCCGCTGCCCGGAACGCCCCGACGTTCTGCGATCCGCCCAGCGCGGCCCGCGCGGAGATGAGACCCTCGCTGCCGAAGTCGGGGCGCGGGTTCACGATCTCCGTCGTTTCCACTTTGAGCGGGCTCGTGTCCCAGAAGACGTTCGCCGGGCTCTTGCCGAGCTGGTCGAACCATGTCAGGTAGACCGCCGGTTTGAACGATGAACCCGGCTGGTTTATCTCGTTGAGCTGATCGATCTTTCCGGCGACCCGCTCGTCGGACGTATACGTCGCGTCCAGGTTCGGCGCATAAATGATCACCTGCCCCGAGGCGGGTTCAATGGTGACGATGGCCGCGTTGTGGCATTCACACCCTTTCGCCAATCCGTCCGCCACCCACTGGTTGAGCATGGCCTGCGCAACCAGTGTCTCGTTCCAGTCGATGGTCGTGGTCACTTTGTAGCCTGCTGCGTGGACGCTCGCGGAGCAATCAGTCGCCCCGGGGATGATTGGAAGCAGGCCGACTTCGCACATCCGGACGAGCCGGGGTTCCACCTGGTTGTCGATCCACGCACCCGCCTTGATCGGGTTGGTCGACGAATACACCTTGACCTCTTCGGCTTTGGCGGCCTCCGCCTCGGCCTGGGTGACACGCCCGTGCCGGACCATCAGGTCGATGACTTCCTGCTGTCGCGTCCTGGCATCTCCGCCGACTGTGCTCCGCCCTTCTGAATCAAGGACGCATTCGTCATTGTCGCCACGCACACAGTTCAGCCGGGGATGGTAGCGCGTCGGATAGGCCACAACGCCAGCCAGCAGGGCGGATTCGCCGAGCGTCAGGTCCTTGGCGTCTTTGCGGAAGTAGCCCTGTGCCGCCGCCTGCACGCCGATGTAGCGATCGGCATACGAGATCTGATTCAGATAGAGCTCCAGGATGTGTTCCTTGGTGTAGTCCTGGCTGAGCTCGATCGCATAGACGATTTCACGGAGCTTGCGGTCGAGGGTGCGCTCGGCGGTCACGCAGGGCGTCTCGCCGTCGGCGGTGACAATATTGGGGCAGATGTAGACGTTCTTGATGAGCTGCTGCGTGATCGACGAACCGCCGGTCCCGGCGCCGAACTCGTTCAGGACGTAGTTCTCGTAGGCCGCGCGGGCCAGGCCCTTGATGTTCACGCCGGGGTTGTCAAAGAAGGTGTTGTCCTCGGTGGAAACCGTGGCCTCGATCATCCATTTCGAGATTTCGCTCAGCGGCACCGGGTTCAGCAACTGCTGGTCCGCGTTCGTGAGGTTGCCCAGGTGCACGCCATCGACCGGTCCACCACGGTCGTAGATCTGGGTCAGCCCGATGTTCGTCTGGCGAAGCTTTTCGTCGATAGGAACGTAGTCTTTCGCGTAGCCCTGGTAGATGGTGAAGAACGCGCCCACTCCGGCGGCTGCAGCCAGGGTGCCCAGGGCGGCCATCGAAAGCAGCAGAATCAGGATGATGCGAAGCCCGTTGCCGCCCTTCTTCTCGCGGCGGCGAGCGCTCAAGCGGCGCCGGTAGACTGCGGTGCTCACCGGTCAGTCCCCCCGGGGGAGCATGCGGCGGCATGGGGAGGCAAGCACATTGCCTTCGAGGGTAGCAAACGCCTCCCCACACCGCGAACGCAGCGGTAAAGCCGCCTGCCGTGTACCCTTATGGGCATGTCGCTCTCATCCGGGGAAGTCCTCCATATCGCGCGCCTGGCGCGCATTTCGCTTTCGGAAGCCGATGTGGAGCGCTTCACCGCCCAGCTTTCCGGCATCCTCGACCACTTCGCCGCGCTCAGCGCCCTCGATACCGAAGGCGTGGAAGCGACAGCGCACCCTCTCCCTCTCTCCAACGTCATGCGGGCCGATACGGTTGCACCTTCGCTCACCCGCGAAGAGGCGCTGGCCAATGCGCCCGAGCAGGAAGACGGCCTGTTTCGCGTCCGTGCGGTGCTCGAATGAGCGCCGATCTCTGGCGGCTCACGGCCCACGAGGCCCACGAGAGCCTGCGCGCGCGCGAATTCACCTCGTTGGAACTCACGGAATCTGTCCTCGCGCGGATCGCCGAGACCGAGCCGCGGGTGAACGCCTACATCACCGTGACGGCCGACCTTGCGCGCGAACAGGCCCGCGAAGCTGACGCGCGCTTCGCTTCCGGCAACGCCACCCCGCTGACGGGCATCCCCGTAGCCGTGAAGGATCTCATCGTGACGAAGGGTGTGCGCACCACGGCCGGTTCGCGCATCCTCGAGAACTTCATCCCGCCCTATTCCAGCCACGTTTACGAACAGCTGCGGCGCGCCGGCACGGTAATGGTCGGCAAGGCGAATATGGACGAATTCGCGATGGGTTCGAGCACCGAACACTCCGCCTACGGCCCTTCACACAATCCCTGGAATCTCGCGCTCGTGCCCGGCGGGAGCTCGGGCGGCAGCGCGGCAGCGGTCTCGGCGGGCGAATGCCTGGTAGCCCTCGGCAGCGATACGGGCGGCAGCATCCGCCAGCCTTCCGCCCTTTGCGGGAACGTCGGGCTGGACCCCACCTACGGGCGGGTAAGCCGCTTCGGGATCGTGGCCTTTGGCAGCTCGATGGATCAGGTCGGCCCCATCGGCCGCGATGTCGAAGACGTGGCCACGATGCTCGATTGCATCAGCGGCCACGACCCGCGCGACAGCACGAGCAATCCGGAGCCCGTCGCAGACGTGCGCGCCTACCTCGGCCGGGACATCCGCGGCATGCGCATCGGCGTTCCCCGTGAGTACTTCGTCTCGGGGATGGAGCCCGGCGTGAAGGCGCGCATCGACGAGGCGCTCGAGCTCTTTGCGGACCTGGGCTGCGAAGTCGACACGAGCCTTTCGCTGCCAAGCACCGAGCACGCGCTCGCGGTCTACTACCTCATCGCCCCCAGCGAAGCGAGCGCCAACCTCGCCCGCTACGACGGCGTGAAATACGGCTACAGCTACCGCGACGGGGCCACTATGTGGGAGAACATGGAAGAAACGCGCGCCCGCGGCTTCGGAGACGAAGTGAAGCGCCGCATCATGCTCGGCACCTACGCGCTTAGCGCCGGTTACTACGACGCCTACTATCTCAAGGCCCTCAAGGTGCGCACGCTCATCAACAACGAGTTCCGTGCCGCGTTCGAGAAATACGACGTGATCGTCACGCCCACTTCGCCGACGGTCGCCTTCCCCATCGGCGCGAAGACCGGCGACCCCTATGCGATGTACCTGAACGACGTGTACACGCTGCCGGCATCCGTGGCGGGGCTGCCGGGCATCAGCGTGCCCTGCGGGGAAAGCGAAGGCCTCCCCGTCGGCCTCCAGATCATCGGCAACTTCTTCGATGAGGGGCGAATCGTGCAGGCGGCGCACGCCTTCGAACGCGCCTTCGGCTGGGCAAACCGCCTCCCGGCGCTCTAAAGGGCTTTCCGCCCAACCGTGGGGAACGGCGACGAGCGGCACTGCTCCGCCGTCTTTCGCAGCCCGCCCCGCACACCGTAATCTGCGGCCCTCCGGCGCTCTTTCGCCCCGGTGGAAAGGCACGAACATGACCGAAGAAGCACCCCGAGTCCTCTACGAGACCCGCGACAACGGACGCATCGCCCTCATTTCGATGGCGCGCGAACGGTACCGCAACCCCCTGAGCCAGCAGATGATGGATGAACTGACCGGCGCGTTCGAGCGCGCCGAAGACGACGACGGTGTGCGCGTCATCGTGCTACGTGGCCTCGGCCCGACGTTCTCCGCCGGCCACGACCTCGGCTCCCCGGACATGCGGGACATCCGCGAACAGCTCGAAAAGGAATCCATGGCGCGACGCTACCCCCGCGGACGCGCTCTCGACGTCAACCCGCTGCTCTATTTCCGCAACATCCCCAAGCCCACCATCGCGATGGTCCAGGGCTCGTGCATTTATGCAGCATGGATGCTGGCATCGTCGATGGACCTCGTCTTCGCGGCCGACGACTGCAAGTTCCTCGCCACGAACTTCACCTATTTCTCGGTGCCGTGGGATATCGGCGCGCGCAACGCCAAGCACCTCATCTTCGAAGGGCGCTTCATCGATGCCCCGACCGCACTAAGCCTCGGATTCGTGCAGGAGGTCCACCCCCTCGAACAGCTCGAAGACGCGACGCTCGCCTACGCCAGCCGGGTGGCGGAAAACGACCCGTTCCAGATGATGCTCGCGAAGCACTCCATCAACCAGATGCAGGACATGCAGGGATTCACGCCGCACATCCACGCATCCTTTTCCGACCGCATGGTCCGTTCGGCGAACAGCATCGATATCACGACCCCCGGCGAAGCGCCCGGCAAGCGCCGCCAGTACATCAATGTCGAACGCGCCCGCGGTCGTGGAGGCGCACCGCAAGCCGGGGGCTAGTTCGCCTCCTCTGCCCTGTCCCGGCAGCGGCGTCGCGCATACCATGGTCCGATACCGACTTGTGGGAGTGAGCAATTGGCACAGGAACGAGGGATCTCTTCGCTGCTTGCCGAGCTCGGCGATGCCACGCTCGTCCGCGAAGGCGCCGCCGGCGACATCCTGTCGGTCGAGCACGACTCGCGCCGTGTGTCGGCCGGGTCGCTCTTCGTCGCCGTCCCGGGCTTCCGCGTCGATGGCCACTCCTTCCTTGCCCCCGTGACCGCTGCCGGGGCCAGCGTTCTCGTGGTCCAACGTGACCACGCGAGCGCCTGGCACAACCTGGCCCCGGGCCCAGCCATCGTCGCGGTCGATGACACCCGGCGAGCACTTTCGGCCGTCGCGGCCTGGTTCTATGGGCACCCTGGCCGCGAACTGGCCGTGGTCGGCATCACCGGCACGGACGGGAAAACAACCACGTCACACATGCTGACGAGCGTGCTCGAAGCGGGGGGCGCGCGCGTGGGCCGCCTGGGCACGGTCGATGTCCATATCCCCGGCGAATCCAGCGGCGATGTCGGCAACCGCATGACCACGCCCGAGGCGCCCGACGTGCAACGCCTCCTCCGGCGGATGGTCGACGCAGGGTGCGACTACGCCGTCGTGGAATCCACGAGTCACGGCCTTGCCCTCAACCGCCTCGACCACGCGGAGTACGACATCGCCGCCTTCACGAACGTCACCGGCGATCATCTCGATTTCCACCAGACGTTCGAAGCTTACCGCGAAGCCAAGGGCCAGCTCTTCGCTGCCCTGGAGCGCTCCTTCGACAAGGGCGTCGGCAAGTCCGCCATTGTCAACGCCGACGATCCCTCGGCAAGTTACATGTCAAGCCTGGCGCCCAACGCGAACGTCATCCGCTACGGTCTTGAATCGCGCGACGCGGAGGTGCTCGGCCGCAATGTCGTTCTTCGCTCGGATGGCAGCGATTTCCGCCTCGTGACGCCGGTTGGCATGGCCGACACCTGGATCCAGATCCCGGCGCTATTCAACGTGGAGAACGCTCTCGCCGCCGCTGCCTGCGGGTTGGCCGCCGGTCTCGATGTCGAAACGATCGCCCGCGGGCTCTCGGCCTGCCCGGGCGTCCCCGGGCGGATGGAGCACGTGGCCGCGGGCCAGCCGTTCACAGTCATCGTGGACTACGCGCACACCGGCGATGCCGTCCGAAAGGTCCTTGAGGTGCTGCGCGAAGTTTGCAAGGGCCGGCTGATCATCGTCGTTGGCGCTGCCGGCGAACGCGACCCCGGACGCCGCTTCGGTGTCGGGCGGGCGGCCGCCGCCGGCGCAGACTTCGCCATCTTCACGAACGAAGACCCCCGCAGTGAAGACCCGGCGAGTATCGTGCGCGAGATCGGCCAGCACGCCGAGGGCGCGGGACGGGTCAAGGGCAGGGACTTCCTCGAGATCGAAGACCGCCGCGAAGCTATCGGCGCCGCCATGCGGATGGCCACTGCCGGCGATATCGTCCTTGTCGCGGGCAAAGGTCACGAACAAAGCATGATCTACGGCGACAGGGCGCTCCCCTGGGACGACCGCCAGGTGGCGCGCGAAGAGCTTGCCGCGCTCGGCTTCCCGGGCTCCTGAACACGCCCGCGTGTCCGTTGGCGAACTTCAAGCCGACGCCCTACACTGCTCAGGTGGATAACGATTTTGGCCTCGATCTCAACGAGATCGTGGCGACCATGCGCAGTGCCGAGGTGGTGGCGGTCCGGTTTGTGGCGATCAGCCAGCGTCTCTTGCTCGATTTCCGCGCCAGCGATATCGATGGCCCGCTCATCAAAGTCGTCGAGCCCGTGAAGTCCATTCAGGAACGCTACGAACACCTCAAGCGCCTTCGCCCACGGGTCGCTCCGCCGGAGAAAATCTACGCTGTCTGGTGGCCGAGGTTCATCACCTCGCTGGAGCCGACCGGCGTCTGGCCCGAGATCATGAAGCGGGTGAGCGAGACCGGTCACAGCGAGGCGGTTCGCCGCGCGGCAGACACCCTCCAGGAACTCATCGACCTCGAAGCCAGGCTCCAGCGCGACGCGATCAAGGGTGAGGGCTTCCGCACGTTGTGGAGCGCTTCCCCCACGCGGCGATAGCCCTGGACCGCGTTCACTTCCGCCGGCTCGTGCGCGAAGCGATCGCCACGCTTCCTCCTCAGTTCCTCCGGCGCGTGGAGAACGTCACGATCGTTGTGGAACGCCGCCCCTCGGCCCGCGACCGCAAGTCCGCCGGCATCGGCCCGCGCAGCACGCTTCTCGGCCTCTACCACGGCATACCGCTCACGCAGCGCGGCCACGAAAGCTACAACCTGGTCCTCCCCGACCGCATCTCCATCTACCAGGAGCCCATCGAAGCTATCTGCGCGAACGACGATGAGGTGCGCGAGCAGGTGCGCGTCACGGTTCTGCACGAACTCGCGCATTATTTCGGCATCGACGACAACCGCCTCCACGAGTTGGGGTTGGGGTAGGCGATATCGCCGACGAGGTGAAACTCACGCTCCAGGCGAATGGGACGGTAGAGCCGACCGCACTCCCGTCTGCCCGAAGTCAGAGCCCTTGAACAACAACGGCTCTCCCTTGTCTATGGCCAGCGCGTAAGCGAAGCAGTCGCCGAAGTTGAGCCGAGCCGGGTGCCCGCTCCCCTTCCCGAAGTCCCGATACGCCTGCCTGCCAATGCGCGCTTGCTCTTCGGTCACCGGCTCAACGCTAAGGGAGGTGATGCGCAACAGCTCGTCGAAACGCCGGCGCGCGACAAGATCGGCAAGGGCGTCAGCCACGATCGACAACTCAAGGAGCGTCCCCGCGGAGATCCGTCGCTCGGTTGCCGCCCTGATCGCACGAGAATAGTCCGGGGCATCCTTCTCATCGAGAAGGATCGCCATGAGGGCCGAGGAATCGACGATCACTTTGGGAGCCCGCGCTCGTCGTAGAGCATCGTGTCGATGATGTCGACATCCACGTCTCGATACTCTGGCTTCAAGTGGGCGCGAAAGTCCCGCCCGATAGCCAGGAGCCGCTCAACGAAATTGTCCTGACTCTCCGACCGCGCCCGTTCCACGCGTTCGAGCCGCTCTTTCAACGCAACTGTCACGGCCGCCGTTACGCTCTCACCGGTCATCCCGGCCAGTTCTTTCGCCAGCCGGTGTGTCTCTTCGTTCTTGATGTTCATCCCCATGTCAGGCCGATTCTACCACTTTGCACGGCCGTTCTACCACGGATAGGGCGCCGTTGCTGACCGGAGCGCGATCCGACGCGTTGACTGCGGCCGGGCCGGGTCCTAGCGTTGCGACAGCATGGCGAGCGCCCCCACGAACGATGCCCTCCCCCGCACCGCGGCAGTTGCATCCCCGTCGCCGCGACGAATCCGGCGCACCTCTTCGCGCTGGCTGCGCATGGCGTTCGCGCTCGGGATCCTCACGCTCTTTCTCACCTCCGCCTATAGCAGCACGGCCCTTTTCGCGCGGGTCTATCCGGCGCTCTTTCCCGGCCAGACGCTTGGGGGGAGCCTGAGAGTTTCCGCCATCGTCCCGCCGCTGCCGGGCCTTTCCGCGGTGACGAAGCCCAACACCCAGAGTGCTTTCAACGACAACATCACCCTGCTCATCATCGGCGTCGACCGCCGGCCCTATTACCGGGAGGAGGACGGCTACCTCACCGATGTCGTGATGCTCGCCACGATGGACCCGATCGGAAAGACGGTGAACTTCCTCAGCTTCCCCCGCGACATGTGGATCGATATCCACACCGACAAGTTCACGTACCAGGACCGCATCAATACCTCCTATGGCGTTGGCTTCCGCGCCGGAGGCGGCTTCGATGCCGGGGCGAAGCAAGTCGAGCGCGACGTGCTCGAGAACTTCGGCGTCAAAGTCGATTACTGGCTCCTGCTAGACTTCACGGGCGTTCAGAAGCTTATCGACAGCATCGGCGGGATCGACATCGACGTCCCGTACGAGTTACAGGTCGGCGACTGGTTCTATAGCGACGACGACATCAACGGCCGGTGGATCTCGTTCCCGCCGGGCGTCCAACATCTCGATGGCTACCACGCGGTCGCCTTCGGCCGGCACCGCGCATATGACAATGACTTCCAGCGGATCAAGCGTCAGCAACTCGTGGTGCAGACGGCCATTCGCACCGTGTTCGCGCAGGGCCTGCTCGAGCAGAACCCGTTCGAGCTCTGGGACATCTACAGTCAAACAGTGCGGACTGACATGTCGAAGACGCGCATGGCGGGCCTCATCCCTCTCCTGAGGCAGACGCAGGCCCGGACGCGCATGTTCTCCGTGGCAGACGCCGTCAACGGCACACCCACACTTCAGGGGCACACCACCGCGGGCGGCGCCGCCGTCCAGCTCTGGAACCCGGAAAACGTCCAGTATTGGATCAGTCAGACCTTCACGAAGGCTGCTTATGCCGATTCGAACGTCGAGATCCAGAACGGGCTGGGCCCGCGCGGAACCGCTCAGGCAGAAGCGCTCGCGAAGTACCTTGCCTATTCAAGGGGCCTCCCGACGGTCTACCTGGGCCCGGACCAGGCGGAGCAACCGTTGACCACGATCACGCTCTACAGTGACCGAAAACAGCTTGCCCAGGACATCGCGGAGTGGCTGGGCGTGCCCGAAGACCGCATCATTCACAGTTCCCGGCTGCCCGAATCCACCCTGCCCGATGTGGTCATCGTCACCGGCGCGGATTTCAAACTCCCCGGGACATAAGCAGCATCCGCCCTTCCCTCGCCTTTCTGGCGCGTTGACCCTATTCTGCCGCCCCGGTTAGGTTGGAGTTCTGTATGGCAGTTTCCCTAGAAGAAGCGAGGCTGCGGCAGGCCGCCACAGCACGCAGCCGCAGGGCTGTTCGAACCCGCCGCCTGCCGCTCGCCCACCGTCTGATGTTCGTTACCTCGCTCATCGTCTTCGGCGCCGCCTGCGCGTATAGCAGCACGGCCCTCTTCGCCCGCGCCTATCCGGCCCTCTTCCCTGGCCAGAAGCTCGGCGATATCGGCGTGGTTTCGACCATTGTCCCTAACATCAAGGGCCTCGGCGCCGTCAACCACCCGGACACCAACAGCTCGTTCAACGACAACATCACGCTGCTCATCATGGGCGTCGACAAGCGGCCCCAAAACCCCGACGGCGCCAACCTCACCGACGTTGTCATGATCGCGACGATGGACCCCATCGGGAAGACCGTGAACTTCCTCAGCTTCCCGCGCGATATGCAGATCAAGATCCACACGTCGCGGTTCACGTACGAAGACCGAATCAACACCTCCTATGGCGTGGGCTATCGCGACGGCGGCAACTCGGCCCAGGCCGGCGCCGACCAACTCGCCAGGGACATCGAGGGGAACTTTGCAATCAAGACCGATGCCTGGATGCTGCTCGACTTCAAGGGGGTCGAAGAGCTCATCGACTCGGTGGGCGGCATCGACGTCGAGATTCCCTACGAGCTCTCCGTGCCAAACTGGTACTACAGCGACGACGACATCCACGCCCAATACGTCGCGTTCCCGCCCGGCGTGCAGCACCTCGATGGCTACCACGCCGTCGCCTTCGGCCGCTATCGCAACGATAGCGACTTCTACCGGATCAAGCGGCAACAGCTCGTCCTCCAGACCGCCATCCAGGCCGTCTTCGCGAAGGGCATCCTGAACCAGAACCCGTTCGAGCTGTGGGACATCTACAACCACACCGTGAAAACGGATATGTCCAGGACGCGCATGGCCGGCCTTATCCCGCTGCTTCGCCAAACGCAGGCCCGGACGAAGATGTACTCCCTCGCGGACCCCGTGAACGGCGTCCAGACCATGGAAGGGATCATCACCGGCGGCGGGGCCTCCGTGCAGATCTGGAACCCCGACAACGTCCAGTACTGGCTCAGCCAGGTCTTCACGAAAGCCGCCTACGCCGCCTCAAGCGTCGAGATCCAGAACGGCTACGGCATCGACGGCGAAATTCGGGCCGAAGCACTGGGGCGCTATTTGCGGTATTCGAAGGGCCTGCCAACTGTGTACATCGGCCCCAACGAACCAGCTCAACCACAGACGACGATCACGCTGTACGGCGACAAGCGGCAGCTGGCCGAGGACATCGCAAAGTGGCTCGGCGTGCGCTCCGACGACATCCGTGTGGAACCTCGGCCCGCAGATTCCACCCTCCCCGACGTCCTCGTCGTGGTCGGTAAAGACTTCAAGCTCCCCGGCTAACCGCGCCGCTTTCGGGCCCACGCTCCATCCCGCCTTGCCGCGGGCTGGCCGGTATCCGATCAGGGGCCCGGAAGCCCGCAGCGTTCGCCGTGCGTGAACCATACCGGCCCGTCCATTCTGCGTTTCTACCTTGCTGACGCTTAATAATCTTGATAAGCTAACTATCAAGTTCACAGGAGTCTGTGCCCGTTATGGACCTCCAGCGCTACACCCAGAAAGCCCAGGAAGCGGTCCTCGCGGCGACGAAGCTCGCCGAAGAATCTCAGCACCAGGAGGTTGGCATCGACCATCTCCTTGCCGAACTCGCGCGACAGCCCGACGGCGTCGTTCCGCGTCTCCTGCGCCTCCGCGGTGTGGACCCCGGCGCCCTGATCGCTGCCGCGCAGCAGTCGCTGGACGCCCGCCCGAAGGTCTACGGCGCCGTCAAGGTCTACCTAAGCCACGGGCTCAGCGCCGCCGCCTCGACGGCGGAGAAGGAAGCGGAGCGCCTCAAGGACGACTTCGTCTCCACCGAGCACCTGTTCCTCGGGGGCATCGACCAGGCCGATGGCACGCTCGGCGCCTTCCTCCGCTCCGCCGGCCTTTCCCGTGACGCCGTCTACCAGGCCCTTGTCCAGCTCCGCGGGAGTCAACGTGTGACCGATCAGAACCCCGAATCCAAGTACGAAGCCCTCGCCAAATACGCGCGCGACCTCACCGAGGCCGCCGCCACCGGCAAGCTGGACCCCGTGATTGGACGCGACGAGGAGATTCGCCGCACGATCGAAGTGCTTTCCCGCCGGACAAAGAACAACCCCGTGCTCATCGGCCCTCCCGGCGTGGGCAAGACCGCGATCGTCGAAGGGCTCGCCCAGCGCATCGTGCGCGGCGACGTCCC
>CAYYSD010000067.1:0-15594 GCA_964474285.1 uncultured Anaerolineaceae bacterium
GAGCCGTAGTACGAGCCGGTGAGCGTCTTCTGGTTGCGAACGAGATCGACCATGTCGATGGGCGCCTTCTCCCCGACGGGTGCGAGCCCGATCATCACCGCCGTGCCGGTCTTCGCCACGGAGTCGAAGGCCTGGCTGATGGTGGCAGCGCCACCGAAGGCGTCAAAGGCGTAGTCCACCCCGCCCCGGGTGAGGTCCTGGATCGCCTTCACCGGATCGACCTTCGAAGCGTTGACGAGGTCTGTCGCGCCGAAGTGCTTCGCGAATTCAAGCTTGTGGTCGTGAAGGTCGACGGCGATGACGCGGGAGGCGTTCACGATGCGCGCGCCCTGCACGACGTTGAGGCCCACCCCGCCCACGCCGAACACCGCGATGCTGGCGCCTGCGCGGATGCCGGGCATGTTGACGACGGCGCCGACGCCCGTGGTCACGCAGCAGCCGATGAGAGCGGCGACTTCCATCGGGACTGACGAAGGGACCGGATAGCAGGCCTGCGCGGGCACGACGCTCTGTTCGGCAAAGACGCTGATCTTCGACATCTGGTGGACGTCGTTGCCTTCGCGGTCGCGCATGCGGAAGGTGCCATCGAACTGGCGGGCGCCGGTGCGGCGGTTGGTGTCGCAGAGCTGAGGCGTGCCGGAACGGCAGCTCGGGCAGTGTCCGCAGTTCGCGACGAACGAAAGGATGCAGCGGTCGCCGGGCTGGAGGCCGGTCACGCCTTCGCCCACGGCTTCGATGGTGCCCGCGCCTTCGTGGCCGAGCGCACAGGGAAGGGCGATGACGCCCGTGCCGTGCATGAAGTGGTGGTCGCTCGCGCAGATGCCGGCGGCGCCCATCTTCACGCGAACTTCTCCGCGGCGAGGCTCTTCGAGGTCGATTTCGACGACCTGGAGCGGCTTATTCACTTCATAGAGCACGGCGGCTTTCACGGCGGTTCCTCCCGGGGTTGGTGTGGTGAGGGATTGTAGCGGAGTGGGTCGCGAGCGGCCCGCCGCCCAATGCGGAGGTAGCCGCGCGCTCCGTCGCCGCTGGCCACGAGATCAGCGCGAGGCGCTCGCCGCAAGGCACTCTGACTTGCGCACGAGGTGCACGAAGTACAGATTTCCGCAAAGGCGTGTGCGATTCGGCAGCACCGAACTGGAGCGGCTTTACACGGACTCAAGCTTCGAAGCGAAGTACTCGCGGTCTATTGTCCGCGCGTATCGCAAGACCCTTGGGTGGATACTGGCCGCCGACGATGAACGCGACTTCTACCAGTTGCGAGGGTTGCACTTTGAACGACTCCAGGGCAGGCCCGGGCAGCATTCCATGCGCCTCAACCAGCAGTTCCGCCTGATTGTTGAGTTCGAAGCCACAAACCCGCGCACCGTCGTAATTTGGGCGATTGAGGACTACCATTGACACCGATGGAGAAGCTGCCAGCCGAGGTCTTCGCTCCGGGTGAGTACGTCGCCGACGAATTGGCGGAACGCGAGTGGTCGCTGGCAGAGTTCGCGGCACAGATCGGCCGGTCCGAATCGTGGCTGGGGGATCTCATCGAGGGCCGCGTCGAGGTGACTGACGAAGTGGCGGCGTGCCTCGCGGATGCATTCGGGACCTCTGCCGCCGTGTGGATAAACCTGGAATCGGCCTATCGCGCCCAACTGAGGACGGCAGGACGGTAACCGTCCCTGGGCGCGTATTTCGGGTTGTATGGCGACAGGCCCCGTCCGCTCAGCACTCAGCACTCAGGCCTCATCACTCCCTCCGCTGCCACCGTGGGCTACGGGATTCTGGGTGGGGGCGGGACAGTGGGTGGCAATCACTCCACTGGAGGTCTGCCAGCGATGGCCATCACCCTCGTCGAGGCGAGCAAGCTCAGCAACGACATCCTCCGCACCGGCGTCATCGAAACGATGGCACAGGAAAGCCCCATCCTTCAGCGCCTGCCCTTCATCGAGATCACGGGCAACGGGCTGACCTACAACCGCGAAAACGCCTCGCCCACCGCCGCCTTCTACGATGTCGGCGACACCTGGAGCGAAGACACGCCGACCTTCACGCAGGTGACCGCGACACTCAAAGTCATGGGCGGAGATGCCGACGTCGACAACTTCCTCAAGACCACGCGTTCGAACGTGCAGGACCTCGAAGCCGCGGTCGTGCAGCTCAAGGCCAACGCGGTCCAGCGGCTCTTCGACGACACGTTCATCAACGGGGATACCGGCTCGAATGCGAAGGCCTTCGACGGCATCGACAAGCTCACGGTGGCGGGGCAGACCGTGAGCATGGGCACCAACGGCGGCTCGCTCACCCTGGAGAAGCTCGACGAACTGCTCGACAAGATGCGCGGAGGCAAACCGGATTTGCTGCTCATGAGCCGCCGGACACGCCGTAGCCTGAACGTCCTGGCGCGCAGCACCGGTACCTTCCTGGAAGCGGACCGCGACGAGTTCGGCCAGATGCTCCAGTTCTACGACGGCGTGCCTATCGGGATCAATGACTTCATCAGCGACGCCGAAACGGTCGGCACCAGCGAGGACTGCAGCACGATCTACGCTATGCAGCTCGGCGACGGCCGGCTTGCAGGCCTTACGGCGGCGGGCGGACTGGAAGTGGAACGCGTCGGCAGCCTGGAGGTGAAGGACGCTACTCGCGTGCGGGTGAAGTGGTACGCAAGCCTGGCGCTGTTCAACACGCTCAAGCTCGCCAAGCTCACTGGCGTGCGCGAATAGTTGGGCCCCGCACCATCGGCACCGAGCCCCGAACGCGAGTGAGGGGCCCGGTCCGTGGCTCGACTTTGCGGAGGGCTCGCCGGTCGCGGTTCACAGCGACGCCGTCGAGAACAGCCGCATGGGCTTGGGTCCGTCGATGGAGTGGTTGCAGTATTGGGCCCTCCGCCGCTGACGCGGCAGGGCAGGATGGCTAGAGTGCTCGCAACGTCATAGCGGTCTCCTCGTCGGCCGGGAAGAACGACTCGATCGAGAGTTCGGCAAGGGTGATATCGAGGGCCGTGCCGAAGGTGGCGATTGTGCTGAAGAACGAGAGCCGGCGGCCGTTTGCCCTGATCACCAGGGGAATGAAGAGCATGTCTGCCGGGCCAGTGTGGGCCGAGGGGTCGTCGACCGTGCCGGGGTAGCTTCGCAGTTCGTCGACGAGCGCAATCAGCACCGGGTCCTGCGAGGCGGCGGCCTGCCGTCGCAGGCGAGTGAGCAGGTGGCTGCTGTATTCGCCGAAATTCTCGATCCGCCCGGCGAGGCCCTCGGGGTGAAGCGTGAGACGGAGCGCGTTCGCGGGCTGGGCCATCAGGTCCGGCGAGACGTCATCGCCGAAGACAGCGAGTGCCGAATCGTTCGTGAGGACCAGGTTCCAGTGCTTGTCGATGACGACGGCGGGGAAGGGTGTGTGGCCCGCAAGGATCTTCTTCAGCGCGGCGCGTACTGGGGCCATCTCCGCGGCATCGATCGGCGTCTGCGGGAAAGCGGGCGCGAACCCGGCGGCCAGCAGCAACTCGTTCCGTTCGCGCAGGGGAACCTCCAGGTGCTCGGCGATGTGGAGGACGAAGTCCCGGCTGGGGCGGGCGCGGCCGGTCTCGACAAAGCTCAGGTGGCGCGTGGAGACATCCGCTTCGAGGGCGAGGTCGAGCTGGCTGAGCCGGCGGCGCTGCCGCCAATCACGGATCAATCCGCCGACGCCGGGCCGGGTGGCGACGTGGTTCATGGCGAAAGGCTATCACGCCACAACGGTGTTGCCCGTTACCCGGCGCGTAATGGTTTTCGGTCTTCCGGGGAGGGTAGTCTCGAGAAGCGGACCGCAAACACCACATTGCTGGAGGATTCCATCGTGACTACCGCAACACTCACCCCGACCGACATCATCAACAGCTACTTCGCCGCCTGGAACGAGATGGACCCCGCCCGCCGGGCCGCAGCCGTCTCTGCCGCGTGGACGCCTGACGGCCACTACGCCGACCCTTCGCAGGAAGCACGGGGCTACGACGAGATCGGCGCGATGACCGTAGCGCTCCAGGAGCGCTTCGCCGGCCATCGCATCCAACGCACCAGCGGGCTGGACGAGCATCACGGCGAGGTCCGCTTCGGCTGGAACCTCGCCGCCCCGGATGGCTCGGTAGTCGCCGCAGGCATCGACATCGGCGTTTTCGCTGAAGACGGCCGCCTGAAGCGGATCACCGGCTTCTTTGGAGACCTCCCGGCCCGCGAATAGGGTCGGAACGGTGCAGGTGGAGCGCCGGTCCCGCCAACCCCCCGGCGGTCGGCGCTCCACCCATTCAACCCTCACTTGCGAAGAGCCGGTTGGCTGCGAAGTGCGCCCAGACCGCCGTGGCCACGAGGACCACTGTGGCATAGCAGCTCAGTTGCCACGGGCTCAGGGACTGGTAGAGCGCGAGTGCGCCCACCAACGCGATCGCACCGGCCGTATGGGGTGCGACGAAGTGCCCGAACACGGCGCGCTTGAACAACCAGTGGCCCAGCAAGAAGACCGCCGGCCCACCCAGAATCACCAGGGCCACACGCCACTCAGTCTCCCCGGTTGGGTGCGAGAGGATGTACTCATCGCCGACGGCCGTGAGGATGATGCCCGCCACGATTGGCAGGTGGATATACGTATACGCGAGGCGTGCCATCCGGCCCGGGTCCTCGGAGTGAGCGATGAGGTCGCTTCCCGCTTCTGCGGTCCGATCGAAGTAGATCCACCACATCCCGACCGCTGCGCCGAACGAAGCGACCATCGCGATGACCAGCGGGCGGTTCCATTCGAGCCCCGAGAATGTCGCGCCGGTCACAAGGAGCGATTCCCCGAGCGCGATGATGATGAAAAGGCCGCAGCGCTCGGCGAGGTGTGAGCCCTCGATGTTCCAGTCGGCGGTCGCGCTCCGCCCCAGGCCGGGAACCCGATAGCCCACCGGCGCGGCGAGGTATTCGATGCCGAGTGCGAACGCCCAGAGCCCGAGGCGCGCGTTCCCTTCGGCGAAGCCGCCTGCGATCCAGAGGATTGCCGCGCTCCCCAGCCAGATCGCGATCCTCTGGAAGGTTCTCCGGAGCGTGTCATCTGCTCGCCCAGCCCACAGAACGAACAGCGTTCTGCCCACCTGGATCGCAACGTAGGGGACGGCGAATGCGAGCCCGCGTTCTTCGAATGCGCCAGGGATGGCCGCCGACATGGTCAAGCCAGCGAGCATGAGGCCGGTGAGCATCAACCTCACGCTGACGTCGTCGGGGTCAAGCCAGTTGGTGGCCCACGTGGTGTAGATCCAGGCCCACCACACGGCCAGCAGGATCAGGAGCGTGTGGGCCGCGCCTTCCAGGTCGAGTTGGCCCGCGAACGAATGGGATAGCTGGGTGACGGCGAAGACGAAGACCAGGTCGAAGAAGAGTTCGAAGAACGTAACGCGGCTGTGTTCGCCCGGGGCGCGAGTGCGGAGGGCGCCGTTGGGAGTCGCGCGGTGTGCGTGTGAGGCGGGCTCAGCCATCCGCGTGAACGCTACGAGAAGGGCGCGCGAAGTGGCAACCACCCACCCGGGCGGGGCAGGCGCTACTTTGGCTCGATGATCCAGGACCAGGTCCTGATGGATGTCGTGTTCCCCTGGGAATCGTTGATGGTGTGGCTCCCGAGCACCTGGCCCTCCCACTGGGCCACCGGTTTCCCGGCAGCGGGCAGCAGCCAGAACAACGGCTGAAACGTCTGTTCCACTCCCCATGGGCAGGTGACCGTGAGGCTGTTCATGGCGGTCGGGTTCCCTACGACCGGGACAAAGTAGAGATGGGTGAGGTCGTTGATGAAGAGACGCGCGTACCCCGTGGACGCCGTCGTCTGCGAGGTGATCGTGAAGTTGCCGCCGGTGTTCGCCGGGTTGCAGTTCCCGTCCATCCGCTCCCAGTGATACGTGCCCGTCGGGATCGAATGATAGGTGTACTTCCGCACGTCGGGGCCGACCTCGAGCTGCATGTCGAACTCGGTGGTGATGGACCAGTGGCGGTCGACCGGCCTGTCGGGATGGTCGATCTCGAAGTCCTGCGTGGCTGTGACCTCGACGTGGATCTTGCAGGGAATCTGATTGAACTCGAGGCGCATCTCCCCTTCGATGCTCCTGCCCGACGAACCGAATGTGGCGTTGCTCACGACGAGCGCGACTTCCTGGATGCTTCCTTCGGCCAGGCTCCAGCAGTAGCGGCTGAATTCCTCGGTGAGCTGGAACGGGGCCTCCCAGGTGCCGGCGCGCTTGAACATGAGCATCACGCGGGCGTCGGGGACATCGTGAAGGCCGTTGACGATGCGCAGCTTGGCCCACGCATCGAGCTGCGTCGTGTCCATCAGCCAAGCGCTCAGGCCCATCGAAGGAAGCTCGATCGGCACGGTGAAGTTGAAATGCGGTGGTGAAATGGGAACATCTGTGCCGCTTGAGATCGCCAGGCCGTCCGCGTTCTGGAAGAAGGCGGCCTGCCCGCGATTCAGCGACGAGAGAGAGAACTGGTGCCAGAGTTCGCGCATCGCCTGTTCGCCGCCGACCGCGAGGACCATCGCGTCGAAGGCGTCCATGTTCGCCGTGTTCTCATAGATCTCGCGGATGATCGAGTCGTCGTTGAGGTGCTGGGTCAGGAACTGGAACCAGACGTAGGCCCCGTACTGGGTGCTCGATCCTTCCACGTAGGTCTCGATGGACCCACCCGAGTTCAGGCTGTTATAGAACGCCGGCGCGAAGGCGTGCTCCACGTTGCTCGAAGGGTAGACGTAGTCCACTGCCCACTCGGCCGTTGCCTCGGCCAGCCATCCGGCATCCACACCGAATTCACGGTCGAAGGTGAACTGGACGGCGTGCATGAATTCGTGGGCGACGATCGCCCGCAACTGCGTGAGATTGCTGTTGACCTCCACCACCGTCCACGAAGGGAGCGGCGGTTCCCCGTTGGTCGATTCGGGATAGCAGGGCCCCTGGAACGCCGCGTAGTCGGGCAGCGCATTCGGGTTCACGAGGTAAATGTCGAACTTGCCGTCGCCCCCGCTGTATTCGCCACACTCCTCGTCGCTCGGAGGTTCTGCGGAAACACCTCCCATGAGGGTGGTGAGCGTTGGCCAGATAACGTTCTCTACTTCATCGAGGATGACCTGCGCTTCGTCCGCATCCTGCGGCCGGTCGACGTGCCACCAGACTTTTACACGCGGCGTGGAGATCGTGTTCCACTGCACGGTCCGGGTGCGTTCTCCGTTAGCGTTCAACGGGGCGCCGTTCTGAATCTCGTACCAGCTCCCGGCGGCGCCCGGGGGCAGGAGGAACGGCTTGACGATGGCCTGCGCCTCGGCTGAAAACGTTGCGAACTGCCGGGAGATCTGGACGAGATCGGGTTCTCCCGCGGTGCCTTCGAACTCGTCGGGCAGGCTCTCGTCTCCGAAGGCCGCCATCAATTTGTAGGCGGTCGCCGATTCGCCCACGGAGGTGTTGGGAAGGACAGGAAGGGTTCCGTTGGCCACAGCTTCATCGATGGCGGCGGCGCTCGATCCGGGAGCGGCGGGCACGGGCACCTGCACCGTCGTGCCACCCGCCGACTGCAAGAAGTAGAACTCGCCCGCCGTCAGCGCCGGAGGGAGCGTGTTGAAGGAATCCGGGAAGCCACGGAACCAGAACTGGAAGTTCTGCGAAGGGTTGTTCCAGCGGAAGACCGCGCTGACCGCCCCGGGAAGGTCGGCCGGGGCGAGCGGCCCGCCTGCCCAGAGCTTTCCGGTCGCGCCGGCATCCGTCGTGAACGACGGCGCCGGGGATGGCGGCACATAACCCGCGCTCCCGGGGATCACGAAGTGGACGTTCGCGGGCGCCTGGAAGAAGTAATAGGAGTTGGGCGCCAGCGAATCGAGCGTATTGAACTCGAGTGGGAAGCCCCGGAACCAGAACAGAAACGATTGGTTCGCGTTCGACCATTCGAAGACTGCCGTCACTTCTACGGGCAGTGGGCCGCCGGAATCGGCCAGCGGCGTGATCGGCCCCGTCCAGACGCGCCCGTTGGCGCCAGCATACGTGATGAACTCGTCGTCCCCGGGAGCGGCCGCGGCGGGCTGGGCGACGGGGAAGGGCACCATGGGCGCAGCCAGCCTGCCCGCGCCACCGAACAGCGCGGATGCGAAGACGATCGCAGCCAGGGTGGCGGTGCGCCGCACGATTCCTCCGAATGCCCCGCATCATGCCACCATGGCCATCGCTTTGCCATTGTCCGTCGCAGCATGGCGGCAACACGCGTCGCGTACACTGAGGGCATGGTGATGCGCCGAACGAAGATCGTCTGCACGCTCGGACCGGCCTCGCTCCGCCCCGGCATGGTTGTGCGGATGATCGAAGCGGGGATGGATGTCGCGCGTCTCAACACGAGCCACGGCAACCTCGAAGACCATGTGGCGGCGGCCGCCGCAGTGCGCGAAGCCGCTGCGATGTGCAGAAAGCCCGTCGCTATCCTCATGGATCTCGGTGGGCCGAAGCTGCGCACGGGCCCCAACGCGGGCGGCATCCCGCTCGACCTCGTTATGGGCGCCTCCATCCGCGTGACGGGCATGCTCGGGCCTTCATCGCCCGGGCTCCTATCGATCGACTACCCGCACCTCACACAGGATGTTCTCCCAGGCGAACACGTCCTCATCGACGATGGCAACGTCGAACTCGTGGTCGAGGCGAGGGTTAAGGATGGTCTCGAATGCCGGGTGCTCCACGGCGGCGTGCTCCAATCCCGGCGCGGCGTCACCTTTCCGCATTCGAACCTGACGATGAAGGCGCTGACCGCGCGCGATCGGGAAGCCATCCAGGCCGGGATCAATGCGAACGTGGACTTCTTCGCCCTGAGCTTCGTGGGCGATGCAAGCGACATCACGGAGGCACGCGACTTCATCAACGAACACGAAGCGGACGTGCCCATCATCGCGAAGATCGAGCGCCGGCGGGCCATCGACAACCTCGACGCCATCCTCGCCGAGGCTGATGGCGCGATGGTCGCCCGGGGTGACCTCGGGGTGGAGATGCCGCCGGAGGATGTGCCCGTGCAGCAGCGGCGCATCATCGACGCAGCAGCGCGCAAGATGATCCCCGTGATCACGGCCACGCAGATGCTCGAATCGATGGTCCTTTCGCCACGACCCACGCGTGCGGAGAGCAGCGATGTCGCGAACGCCGTCTGGGACCTCTCCGACGCCTTGATGCTGAGCGAAGAGACGGCGATCGGGCAGTACCCGGTAGAAACGGTTGCGATGATGGACCGCATCATCCGGCGCGCGGAAGAAGCCGCTCCCCCGGACATCGCGCCGGTGACGAACGAAAGCGGCGACGACCACTCCTACGTGGTAGCCCTCGCAGCCCGGCGCATAGTGGAGTCGGACCCGAACATGCGCGGCATCGTCTGCTTCACCCGGAGCGGCTATACCGCCTTCCTCCTGAGCAAAGTGCACCCGGCGGCGCCCATCATCGCGATCACGCCGAACGAATCCGTGTGCCGCCGCCTCGCCCTCGCGCGTTCAGTCGTGCCCGTCCTCGGCCCGCTCGTGGAAACATCCGAGAAGCTGCTGCACATGGTGGACAACGTGCTCGTCGAAGGCCAGCACATGAAGAACGGCGAGGAGGTCGTGGTTGTCGCCAGCCTGCCCGTGGTTGCCGCCGGCACAACGAACTTCCTCAAGCTCCACCGCATCGGCGAATCCGCGGCGTACTGAAGTCCTGAGTGCTAAGTGCTAAGTGCTGAGTTCGGAGCTACTTCGTCATCCAGATGGGGTTGCGCGAGCTGAGGTCGTCGCCGCAGCCGTTTGTCAGCGGACGTATCACGTCCGCGCGGACCTCATAAAGGTAGAGGTCGAACCGAGGAATCTCGCTGAATGGGCAGGTCATGTCACTGGCGAACGCGAGATAGGAGCCGCCGGGGGACCACGCAGCGGGAAGAGAGAGGTCGACACCGGTCGCGACCAGCCGCGCCTGCTGCCGGGCAACGTCGACAACGTAAACGTTGCCCGGGACGCGTGAAGACGAAGCGTAGAGTGAAGGAGGTGGCTGGCCGGAAGATGAACGGTCAAACTCCCACACACCCACAGCCACGCTCTTGCTGTCGGGAGACCACGTGGGCGCGTAAGTGGTCACACCCCAGTTGAGCGGAAGCTGAAATTGCCCACTCCCGTCAGAGTTCATGAAGTGCAGAGCGAGGCCGTCCGGCCCGAAAACGACGAAGGCGGCACGCCTCCCGTCATCGGAGAACGACACCGCTCCAAAGACTGAAGTAGTCCATTCTGTCTGGAGGTTGGTAAGTCGCACCGGTGCGTCACCGTCGAAGCTCACGGAGTAAATCTCACGACCCGCTCCAGAAGACCGATCGAAAAAGATCCGGCTTCCCTCGGGCGACCAGGTTGGGTTCCGGACGGCGACTTCGGGCGTCGCTTCCGTGACCGCGCGAACCTGGCCAGCCGTGTTGGCGACGAAGATCGCATATCCCAACTGTGTGTACTGGGAAGACTTTGGACCAGCCGCGAACACCAGTCGTCGACTATCCGGCGACCAACGGATCCCGACGAGGTAGTCCTGGTAGTCCATCCACTGGTCCGGTGTGGTCAATTGGACGAGATTGCTTCCCTCGGAGTCGGCAACGAATACGTCCAACCGCTCATCGCCGAGGATCCCGCCAACAAAGACCAGCCACTTCCCATCAGGGGACCACCTTGGCGCCAGGTAGCGATTCCCGGGCCACTCAACCAACACTCGTTTGTCTCCTGTGGCGGGATCGGCGGAGCCTATGGCAGTTCCATCGGATCGTTGGACCGTGTAGGCAAACTTCCGGTTCGCGGGAGACCAGTCAGCTGTGTTCACGGCCGAATGCAGCATCGTGCTCGACCCCGAAGTGGGATCGGTCGCCATGAGCGAGTAGGGAGGCCCGCCTTCTCGACCAGACAGGTACGCCAGCTGGGCGTTCGCATCGATTGACCCGGTTGGGACACCGGGATTGAGAATGGGTTCGCCGCGCCCGACCATCGGGAGCGCCAAGCCTGAGCCGTGAGGGTTCAGTTGTGGCGGGCAGAGGAAGACATCATCGACGAGGAGCTCGAAGGGTGCCGACGGGTCATGGGCTGAGTTGGCTGAGACCTTGACGGCGTCGATTCGGAGCTCAGCAGACCTGGCAGCATCGGGCACCGTGCTGAGGATGAACCGGCGTTCCCACTTTCCCGCCGCGCCATCGACCGACCTGGAATCTCGGCCAAGTCGCTCCCCGTCACAGCCGTTGCCGGCAAACCACGCGAGGTTGACGGATGTGTAGCCGCTGCGCTTCTGACTCCCCGGGACGTGAAGTGCCGAGGAGAAAACCATGCGGCTCCCGGCTGCAGGTTCAAGGTCGACGCACCGGGTGAGCGAAGCAGTCGCCGTGTACTCCCCCGGCGGCATGGGCGCCCTGTTCACGATTCGCGCGGAGCCGGAGTGCGGGTCGCCGTTGGCGTCGCGGGCGTCCCAGGCGAGTTCGTTCGCCGGGTCGGTGAGCGTCCAGCCGCCGACGTTGCTGTCAAAGGTGTCGTTGACGACCACCGGACCTTCGGACCGCACGGGTTCCACGAGCGTGAACAGGGCACAGAGCAGCAATCCGAGGAGAACGCTGGTGTGCGCTGAGCGCCGGCGGACAGACGTAGAGCCGACATAAGGTCTCGACATGCAACGAGCCTATCGAAGTGGCCGCATGCTTCGACACGACCGAATAGTCCTGATTACGGGGCCACGCGGCACAGACTCGAAAGGCTGGGGAGTGCTCAGCGCTCCGTGACGACGTGCGTACCGGCGATGCGATCGTGCCAGCCGCGGTGGTCGTCGTCGAAGAACATGCGCGCGGGGATGGCGAGCGCAGCGATCTGGAGCACGATGCCAGCGAACACGACGGTTGAGCCCCAGGCGCCGGTCACGATCATCCCGAGCATCGCGGGGAGCCACCAGACGCACAGGCGGGTGCTGGCGCGCCACAGGCCGGGCGGTCGTCCATCCGGCCCGACCACGATCAGGCCAAAACGAAGCTTGGCGAAGTGCTGCCCTGTGCGGGCGGTGGGAATGGTCTCGAGCGCGAAAATGGAGAGCACAATCACCGCGAACGCGGACCACGCGACGGTTGGATCGAGCCTGGCAGGGTCCGCCGTAACTGCGTCGCCTTCTTCCACGAAGAATCGCCTGTTCACGGAGTAGGCGATGGTCGACCAGAACGCGCCAATCACGAACCACGTCACCGCGTCGATCACTCGCGCCATGAGGCGGTGCGAAGGCTCGGCGATTTGCGGCGCATCGGTCTTGTGGGAATCGAGTTCGCGAAGCAGCGCTACCGCCCTGCCGGCCGCCGAATCGTCACCGCTCATAGCCGTCATCGTAGCAAGGGCGTCAACCGATGGCGCGCTCTCGATTGAGGCTGGATACATGGAGGTAGCGTTAGTTGGCAGAATCCCTGGCAATTCTGAATTGGTCCGAGGGCGGGACCACGGTGAACGTCGATGTCGCGATCGGCGAATCTGGTGCGTTGATCATGTCCGGGCAGGACCGGGGCGCGGCGCCGCGTGCAGCGTTTCAGTCAGACGAGTATGAGTACTTCGTGAGCGTGCCCGCCGAAGCGAAGGACACGCTCCTGCTGCACCTGGTGCAGGCTCTGTTCGCCGGGACCATGTCCGCGGAGTCCGTGTTCAAAGAGTGGCTCAAAGAGCGCAACATCCCGTTTACGTTCGACGTCTGGTATAGCCCCGATTAGTCCAGGGGAACGACCGTCCCCCCGGGCGATTGGAAGAAGTAGTAGCCGCCGCGCTGGATGCCGGCGGTGAGCGTCTGGAACGGCCCCGGGAAACCACGGAACCAGAAGTCGAAGCGCTGGGCATCGTTGTTCCAGGCGAAGATCGCACTCACCCCGTCCGGCAGCGTGGCCAGGATGGAAAGCGGCCGGTTCGTCCCGCTCCAGAGCCAGCCGGTCGCGCCGGCATAGGTCGTGAACTGTCCGCCGGGAGGCGGCACCGTGAAAGCGCCGAAGCCGGGCACGTTGACGGTCGTGGCCCCGTTCGCCTGGAAGAAGTAGTACCCGCCCGGATCCAGCCCCGCGAGTGTGTTGAACGCGGGCGGGAAACCCCGGAACCAGAAGTCGAAACGCTGGTCGTCGTTGTTCCAATGGAAGACAGCGCTGACTTCGTCGGGAAGCGGCGTGACCGCACGCGCCGTGAGGAACGAGCCCGGCAGCGTCCCGGCGTCGCCTGTCCAGACCGTCCCGTTGGCTCCCGATTCGACGGGAATGAGGGGCGCGCCCGTGACGGGGATGCAGTTGGAGAACTCGGACGTGGAGCCCGCCTGGTTCGTGAGCGTCGCCGTGAGGAACTGGCCGATCGGCGTGTTCGCGGTATTGGCGCCGATACTCAAATTGCCCGAGCCATCCGTATTGACCACCCCCCCACCCAGGTAGGTTTCGCCTTCGCCGAAGCCCGACGGGTCGCAGGCCGCGCTGCTATAGAAGTCGATGGTGTAGGGCGAGTTGGGTTGGAGGAGGCCGCCAGAACCGGTCACCGCCGTCCACGAGCCGTTGGAGACGACGGCCGACAGCGAGGGGGCTGGCTGGATGAGCACCGGGTGGAAGATGCCCTTGCCGTCATTGCTGTGGATGCTGTTGCCGCTGATCGTGTTGCGCACCGCTTGGCCGAGAATCTCGACTCCCGAGAAGCCGTTGGTGGAGATAAGGTTCCCAGCTCCGGGCAGGGTGGCCCCGATGATATTGCCGGGTGCATCCTCGATGTAGACGCCATTGGCGGAGTTGGGAACGGCAGCACTGCCCGCCGAGTTCGTCCCAATGTAGTTGCCCAGGATGGCGTTTCCGGTGGCCGTCGATCCAAGAATGGCGACACCATGCCCGGCGTTTCCGGAAATGACGTTGCGAGCTGCAGGAGTGCTTCCGCCGATCATGGTGCCATCAGACCGGGAGACGGCAACTCCGCTCTCGCCGTTCCCGCGGGCTACGGTTCCCGATGCATCGGTCCCGATCAGGTTGCCCAGGATCTGCGTGTTGACCGCTGAGCTCTCACCCGAAAGCGCTGCAAACACCATGACGCCGTGAGCGCCGTTGCCGGAAATGACGTTTCCTTCGCCAGCCGTCCCGCCGATGACCGTGTTGGTTGCGCCGTTGCCGACGCTAACCCCGATGATTTCGTTCGCGACGACGGTCGTACCATCTACGCCAAGTCCGATGTAATTGCCCTTGATGTGGACGTTCGAAGCTGAATCGACCTCGACTCCGTTCCTGCCGAAGAAGCCCCCACCGTTGCCAGAGATGACGTTGCGGTGGGCTGGCGTGTTCCCGCCGATGACGGTGTTGTCGCCGCCGAACTGCACCCAGACGCCAAAGATACTGTTTCCAACGCCGGATGTACCGACGACGTTTGTGCCGATCAGGTTGCCGGCGATCGTACCAGAGGGACCACGAGCGATGATGCCCGAACCCAGATTTCCTGAGATCACGTTGCCCATTCCTGGATCCGGGCCTCCAACCATTACATTCGCTGCCTCGTATTCGATGCCAGATAAGCCGTTCCCAAGCGCTGCGGAGCCGTCCGCGGTGGTTCCGATGTAGTTTCCGAAGACTTGAGTCCCGGCGGCAGCTGAAAAGATGCGGATGCCAGTCCCCGTGTTACCGCTCACCACGTTCCGTGCGCCGCCGAGAACGCCGCCCACGATGGTACCCGGAGACCTTAGCTCGACGCCGCCGGCCGAATTTGCGAGCCCTGACGCCCCCGTCACGTTAGTTCCGATGAGGTTTCCTTCGATCGAATTCAGACCGGTGGTCAAGTCAGAATCGGTGAAGCCGACCTGAATTCCGTAGAGGTTTCCTGACACCAGATTCGCCTCATCGGGGCCGGCGCCGCCCACGGTGTTGTGCGTGGCCCCCCCGCCGATGATGACGCCTGTCTGGTTGGGGATGGACGTCGTCCCGCTCACGTCAGTGCCAATGAAGTTGCCCTTGATAGACACAAAGGAGCCGGCTTGGGATGCCACAGTCACGCCAAGACCATTGCCCGAGATGACGTTTCGGGCCGCAGCAGAGCCCCCGCCAACGGTTGCTGGACCCTGAATGATGTAGACGCCGTTGCCGTTGCCCGTGTACTGAGTACCGCTTGCATCGGTGCCAATGTGGTTGCACTCGATCACGTTGCCGCCGGTGGTCTGCAGAAACATCCCCGTGGTGAATTGGCTAATCACCAGGCCGCGGATTGTGCTATGACCTGCCACCACATTGAGTCCAGTACCGCCGCCGCTGATCGACGAGCCCTGCAGATGGATGAGCAGGTTCCTTGGGTCGCAGCCGGCGTTGGGCTGCGTGGAGCCATCGATGATGACCGGCTCCATGATCGGAGGAAGGGCGCCGAAGCCGCCCGTGCCCGGGCTGATGGTGTGGACGCCCGCGCCGGGGATGTTGAAGGCGATCGTGTCGGTGTCGTTGGGGTTGTTGTTGCCGTTGGCGGCGTGGATGGCTTCGCGGAGGGTGCACTGGGCGGCGCAGAGGCCGTCGTCGGTGTCGGCGTCGCTGGTCACGGTGAACGTGGCCCCGGCCGCGGCGCGCGCGCTGGTCGAAAGCTGGGCGCGGACGGCGGCAA
>CAYYSD010000068.1:0-15537 GCA_964474285.1 uncultured Anaerolineaceae bacterium
TTATGTCCTGCACAGAAGTGCCGGTCGCCGGTGGACGTCAGCAGCACGCTCCGTGCTTCGCGATCCTCCCAGGCCCTGATCCACGCGGCCGAGATCTCGTTGGAGTGCTGCTTGTCGAGGATGTTCCCCTTGTCGGCGTTGTCGATGGTGATCCGGGCGACGCGGTCGCGCAGTTCGTAATGGACGGGCATCGGTTCGTTCCTCCAGCGTGGTTATAGCGGATGGCGGGCCATGCGTCGCCCCGGCCGGAGCCTTCGCGCACGTGCGCGGTCGTTGGGGAGGAGGCGGTATCCTCTCTGCCATGGTTGCCATCGAAGTCCTGATCGTCGCGCTTCTCATCCTCTTCAATGGAGTCCTCTCTGGTTCGGAGCTGGCCGTCATCTCCGCGCGCAAGATTCGCCTCCAGCAGCTTGCAGTTGCGGGCGATAGCGGAGCGGCGGCTGCCCTCCGGCTCCAGGAGGATCCGAATCGCTTCCTTTCGACGGTGCAGTTCGGCATCACGCTGGTCGGCATCCTTGCCGGAGCGTTCGGCGGCGCCACCATTGCCAAAGAGGTGACCCGGCGCCTGGAGGACTTTGGCGCCGCTTCGGGCGCAGCCGGCACGCTGGGCGTCCTCCTCGTGGTCCTCGTGATCACGTTCTTTTCGCTCATCATCGGTGAGCTGGTGCCCAAGCGAATTGCGCTCGCCCACCCGGAGCGCCTCGCCCGGACGGCGGCGCGACCGATGCGCGTCCTCTCGACCATCGGCACGCCCGTCGTCGGGCTGCTGAGCTTCTCTACCGATGCCGTCCTCCGCGTCGTCGGGCTTCGAACACCGTCCGACCAGGCGGTGAGCGAAGAAGAGCTCAAGATGCTCCTGAAGCAGGGCGCCGATTCGGGCGTGATCGAGGAGGTTGAACACGAAATCGCCGCGGCCGTTTTCCGCCTCAGCGACCGGCGCGTCGGAGACCTCGCCACGGCGCGCCTCGACGCCGATTGGCTCGATGTCTCCGACCCCCTGGCAGTAAGCCTCGCCGCGATCACAGCCAACCCGCACCAGCGCTACCCCGTCTGCGACGGCGAGCCGGATCGCGTCGTCGGCGTCGTGGCCGTGAAGGACCTCTTCGCAATGCTCGCGAACGGCGAAGAGGTCGACATCCGCCGGGCGGCGACCCCCGCGCTCTTCCTCCCGGACGCCCTTCCCGCGTTCGCAGCCCTCGACCGGTTCAAGAAGGAGCGGGCGAGCTTCGCCATCGTGGTCGACGAATATGGCGGCACCAGTGGCATCCTCACGTGGACGGATCTCGTGGAAGCAATCCTCGGTGAATTCCCCGGCGACTCCGCCGAAGAGCCCGAGGTGGTCCTCCGATCCGATGGCTCCCGCCTCGTCGATGGCCGCATGCTCATCGACGAACTCCGCGACGAGCTCGGCGCACCGTTGCCCCTCGAAGGCGACTTCCAGACGCTCGCCGGTTTCATCCTCGATCGCCTCGGCCGCATTCCCGCCATCGGCGACTCGGTCACGTGGGGGCACTTCCGATTCGAAGTCGTGGACATGGACGCGCGCCGCATCGACCGCGTCCTCATCACCCCCATCGTGGAGCCCGGGGAAAGCCCGAGCTAACCTCCGGGAGGCCGCGGTTTGCGAAGTCCGCAAGCGAAGGGCGATGATACACACGTTCGGAACCGGCGCGGAGGATGCGCGCCAGGTTCGCTCCCAGAGCGGAGGGAGCCACCGGGAAGCGGAAGCCATCGAGTCTCCTGGAGACACACCGCGGCCGTCGCGGGCCTTGCAGGTACGGCGCCATGCGCATCGAGGCAGTCAAGTCGTTCGTCACACTGGTGCAGACGGGTTCGTATCCCTCTGCCGCGGAGGCCCTGTTCCTCAGCCCGACCACGGTGCATGGCCACGTGAAGGGCATCGAAGAGGAAGTCAAGGCGACCCTCGTCGTGTTCAACGGTCGCCAGCTCGAGCTCACCCGCGCCGGGATGCGCTACTTCCACTTCGCCGAACGCATCCTCGATGAGCACGGGAAGATGGAGCGCGACATTTCCGGCCTCATGCGCCGCGACCCGGAGCGCCTGCGCCTTGCCTGCCTCACGGGTCCGAGCGTCCACCTGGTGCCCCCGGTCGTCCACGCCTTCCGCCAGCTGCATCCACAGGTCACCTTCGCCGTCACCGCCACGGGACTCGGCGAATGCCAGGGCGCACTCTCGGCCGGCGAAGCCGATGTCGTCATCGTCAACGAGATGCACACGGTCGATCTCTCGCAGCTCTTCGACGAAATGCACCTCTGCGACGACGAACTCGTGCTTGTCATCCGCAAGGAGCTCTATGAGCCGCCGGATGTCGCACTCCTCGAACGGTACCCGCTGGCCATGCAGGGCAAATCGAGCGTCTACCGCAACTACGTCGAGCGGTGGGCCCGGCGCGAAGGCATCGCCATCCACACCGTCTTCGAACACACCGCGTTCGACGGCCTGCTCGCCTTCGCGATGGTGTCCGACTGCGTCGCGATGATGGGCGACTATATGGCCCGGTCCGGCCCCCTCGCGAGCTACGTGCACTGCCTGGATCTCCCCGACTTCGGGCTGAAGCGCCAGATCGTCGGCATCTATCGCAAGAACCCCGAACCGCTGGTGGAGGAGTTCCTGACCTTCTTCCGCTCCTATTACAGCCGCCTGGAGTAGGAGGCCGGTTTCGTTTGGGACGGCACGAGAAAGCCCCCACCCACCGGGAGGTGAGTGAGGGCTTTCGGTCTATCGAACGATCGGGCTACGCGCGCCAGCGGAACGGCGCCCGCTCCGTCGCCGTGCCATAGCCCTGGGAGAAGTGATTGATGGAGTTCCTCAGGTTCCCCTGGTAGGCGATCCAGCGCGTACCGGCGCCTGCCTGCCCGGGAACGTAGTACATGTTCTGGGCGTTCTTTCGCTGAATGTCCCAGAAGATCTCTCGCCGCTTCACTTCATCGAGTTCGCTCTGCTGCTTCTTTGCCAGCGCGGCCATCTCGGGGACGTTGATGCGGCCGTGGTTGTTCGGGTCCTCCGGCGTGTAGAGCCGCAGCACGTAGCCGGAGCCTTCGGGGAACGAAGTCTCCAGGCCGAAGTTAATCCCCTTGAAATTGCCGATGAATGTCTGGGTGATGTACTTCGTGGCGTAGTCCTGCACGTCGGTCTGGGTCTTGAACCCGCCCTGGTTCAACATCTGGATGGAGGCCTCGGCGATGCTGGTGTACTCGACGCCGTAGCCGTTGCCGGTGTAGCTGTAAATCGTGCTGATACCGTCGGGGTAGCCCGCCGCGGAAAGGAGCTTCCGCGATTCCGCGGGGTCGTACTTGAAGAACTTTGCGGTGTCGCCGGCGTCCTTGCCGACCGGGTCCAGCCACCAGCGCTTGATACTGATTGGAATGATGTTGTTGTACTGGATCGACGTGGCGATACCCGCGGCGTTCAGGCCCTTCACGTTGAAGCCCAGGTCGGTCAGGGCATCGCGGTCGAGGCAGACCGAAAGCGCCTGGCGCACTCGTGGATCCTTGTTCCACGGCGAATTTGGGTCCGAATCGAACCAATAGGTGCTTTGACCCACCGAAGTGTCCGGGCCGAACTGCACGTCCGGGACCGCCTTCTTCATCTCGACCAGGTCGTTCGAGTTGATGCCGGTGACATCCGTGGCGCCGGACTTGAACTGCGCCAGCCGGTTTGCGTAGTCGGGAATGATGGCCGATTCGACGGCGTCCATGAGCGGGAACCCGGTGATGTGCCATTCGGGGTTCTTCTTGAACTTGAACGCCACGGAGCGCTGGTAGCTTTCGAAGATCCAGGGGCCGCTGCCGATCATCTGGAGCGCCGGGTTGAAGCCGCCGTCGGCTTCCTTGGGCTGGATGTAGAGCAGGCTCCCGTCGGCAATCACGTCCGTGAACGCAGCGTTCGGTTCCTTCAGCGTGAAGGTCACCGTGGAGGCGTCCGGGAACTCGACTTTGTCGATGAATGCGAGCTGGGTCCGATTGCCATTCTTGGCATCAGTGGCCCTGCCCCACGAGAACTTGATGTCCTCGGTCGTAACCGGGCGGCCGTTCACCGGCGCGATGTTGTGGAACTTGATGTTGTTGCGGAGCTTGAACGTCCACTTCAGGCCGTCCGGCGAATTTTCGAGGCCGTCCGTCAGATCGCCGGTGGGGCGGACATTGCCCGCATCCCGCGTGTATTCGGGGCCAGTCTTGTAGCGCATCAGGCGGCTGTAGACGTAGTTGGCGATGTTCTTCGTCGCGACGCTGACGTTGCCGTAGGGGTCGATCGTCGGCGGATCATTGTTGATGTCGACCTTCATGACGCCGCCCTTCTTGGCGTCCTTATAGGGATCGACAGTAGGTTGTGCGGCGATCGGTGTGGGCGTCGCGAGCTGCGTACCCCCGTCTCCTTCATCGTCGCCACAGCCTGTGAGCGCCAGCGCCGCAGCGCCGAGGCCGGCCGCCCCAGCAGTCCCGATAAAGCGGCGGCGTCCCTGTTGCCTTGTCCAGTAGTTGTCTCGCATGCGTTCCCCTTTGAGATTCGAACTCTGCCGCCCGTCCCGGCAGGAGGCACTTCAGTGTATCCTTCGTGGCGACCCGGTCCGTACGAGATTCTCGTAGCGTTCGCTCAGGAATGTCGAATCATCGCTCGGTGCGTGCGATAGCTTCGCGGATGGCCGCTTCGATACGCGGTCCGCGTCTCACGAATCCCAATTCGTCCATCGCCCTGTCGAGCAGTTCGTCGTCGGTTCGCAACAGTCCATCTGAGCGGATCCAGCGGAGGAGCTGCACGAGTTCGCCCACGCTGTAGTCGTCGATCGACCCGCGCCGCCCGATGCGCGGCCGTGGCAGGGACGGCAGGGCCTGGCTCGAGACGAACGCGGGGGTGTCCGGCGAGCCAGGGAATGGCGCGCGAGGCTCGGCGGGCGCCGCTGAATCGTCGCGGGCTGACGCCTCGGCATCGATCGCCGCGATTCCCGCTCGCGCGGCCTCCACTGCCCGCCGGATCTCGCGCTCCCGGTCCGTAAACCAGTCGGTGGACCAGATCCGGTGAAAGCGCCATCCGAGGCCCTCGAGCTGCTGCTGGCGGATGCGATCGCGATCCCGCGCGGTATGAGCCGAGTGATAGGTCGCGCCGTCGCATTCGATCGCGAGCACGAACCGTCCCGGTTGCTCCGGGTGCCGCACTACCAGGTCCAGCCGGTACCCGGACGTGCCCCACTGTCCCACGACATCCAGCCCGTGCGCGCGAAGGGCATCCGCCACGTCCGCCTCGAAATGGTTGAGTCCCACGGAACTCGCGCCGCTTCCCCCGAACTTCGCGCCGCCGCTGGCGGCATATTCGAGGTAGGCCCGCAGCAGTGCCGGGCCGCGACCCTTCGCGCGATCGGGATCGATGTCGTGGTGCGTGAAGGACGACAAGACCGTCATCCGCCGCCTCGCGCGCGTGATCGCCACGTTCAGCCGCCGTTCGCCGCCATCCTGGTTAATGGGCCCGAAGTTGTGGGAAAGCCGCCCGGCCGCGTTCTTCCCATAACCGACGCTCAGGATGATCGCGTCGCGTTCGTCACCCTGGACACGCTCCAGGTTCTTCACGAAGAAGCGCTCGTCGTGGCCTTCGGCGAAGAAGTCATCGAGGTCGGGCCGTTCGCGCGCCGCCGCCTGGATCGCGGCTTCCAGCCGCTGGGCGTGCTGGATGCCCGGCGCGATCACGCCGAGTGTCTCTTTCGGCCGGCGCGTGGCGTGCTCGATGACGAGTTCGACAACCCGGCGGACCTCAGGGCTGCTGCTCTCTTCCTGCCCTTCCACGCCCGGCGCCTGCGTCACAAGGACGTGGCTGATGCCCTGCCCATCGATGCCCGGCCCCGGAAACGTCACCATCCGGTTGTCGTAGATTTCGCGGTTCGAAAAGGCGATGAGTGATTCGTCCTTACTGCGGTAGTGCCAGTCGAGCGTCCACGGTTCAAGGAACCCGCGGAACAGGTCCAGCAGGCTTTCGAAGCCTGTGGTTGCGTTCTCGTCCTCGTCGCCAGCGTCGGCAGGGTCGTCGTAGCCGGCCGCGAAGAAGATGGTGGGCGGCAGTTGATGCGCATCGCCGGCCACCGCCGCGTGGCGCGCGCGGAGGAGCGAAGGCACGCCATCTTCGGGCAACACCTGGCTGGCCTCGTCGAAGACGACCACGTCGAAGTATTGCCGCCGGCCATCGAGCAGTTGACTCACCGAGAGCGGGCTCGCCATCCAGCACGGCGTAAGCGCGGTGAGCACCTCCGGCGCCTCCGCGAGGAGCCGCCGCATTGGCCGGTGGCGCGTCTTCTTCGCCGCCTCCCGCCGGATGATTGCGTCCTGCTCCGGGAAGTCGTTCATGGCATCGATGGCGCGTTGGGCGTGAGCCCGCCGCACGCGCGCCCGCGCAAGTTCCAGCCGCTGGCGGTCCAGCGACCGGAACTCGGCGACGAAACGGTTGTGCGTCTCGCCGTTGAAACCGGCCAACTCGGGCTCGGCCAGCCGGATCTCGTCCAGGCACGAAGCGAAATAGGCCATGTCGAACGCGTCCGGCCAGAGTTCCGGGTCCAGCGCGCGCATCGACTCCGTGCGCAGCTCGTGTACGAAGCGCTCCACGCCGCAGGCATTGAGTTCCGCCTCGATCGCGCAGAGCGCGGGCAGCCGCCCGGGCGTCGCTGTGTCTGCGTTGAGCCCGCGGACGAACTCGTCGAAGGAGTCCAGCGCCATGGAGCCGAATTCCCGTTCAGGGAACCGCGGCGTCATCCTGAAAAGCAGGGCTTCGAACGGCGCCCAGGCTGCCGAAGCGTCGCCGACCGTGGGCGTCTCCACAGGAGGCGCGTTCCCGGCCAATGCCCGCCACGCGGCGAAGCGCTCATCGGCTTCGGCGAGCTCTTTGCGCATTTGGGCGGGCGAAACGGGCGTTCGCCGCAACGCCCTGGCCTGGCGGCGCGCACGCTTATACGACCCGCTGAACAGCCCGGCCAGGAAGCGCCCGACCGCGTTCCCTTCGGCGGGCGCCAATCCCGAGACGAGCGCAGACGGACGCCCCGTCTTCGATGGAATGGCATGCGCGTCTCGCTCGATGAGCACCGCCGCGACGCCGGGATCGTAGCGCTCCAGCGTTTCCGCGACGGCGGCCGACACGTCGAGTGCGCGCTTCGCTTCGCCCAGGGTGACCGCCGGCGGTAGCCCCAGCGCGGCCGTCATGGCGTCGATGGCGGCATGGGCCCGCGGCCACGCAGTTGCCAACGCCGCGGCGTCGTCCACGGCCGCCCGGACCGCTGGCCCATCCGGCAAGCGGGCGCCCGTCCACGGCGAAGCACTGGTGCGCTGGAACAGGTCGCGGAAGCCGGCCGCCTCACGAAGCCGGTCCCGAACCCGCACGCCGGCGTCTGCGGTGATCGCTTCGAGTTCGCCCGTCCGCCAGCGCATCGCCGAACGCGTTCCCGGCCTGGCGCGGAGCAGCCGGCCCTGCAGTTCGAACACCGACAGTCCGCTGGGGGCGCGTGGCACGTGCATGCGTTGGTCGTGCGCGTTCAGGCGGGCGCGCCGGTCGCTGAACCGGGCGTGGATCGATTCGTCTGGCACGGGCACGGATTCGCGCACGGTCGTGAGCGCCTTGCTGAGCCGCTGGGCCACGGCTTTGCGCGAAGTGTCGGCGCCGTGCAGGTCCAGCGCGAGGTGCCCGAGACCGATGGCGTCGAGCCTGCGCAGCACCACATCGAGCGCCGCCCGCTTTTCGGCCACGAAGAGGATGCGCTTCCCTTCGGCCGCCAGGCTCGCAATCAGGTTGACGACTGTCTGGCTCTTGCCGGTGCCCGGCGGGCCCTGCACCACGCCGTCGCGGCCCGCGAGCACCGCCTCCACCACGGTCTGCTGGCTCGAGTCGGCGTCCATCACGAGGAACTCCGCTGAGGGTGGCCGGGCGTCGAAGGTCCTCGGGTCGATCGCCACCGTCCGGTTGCCGATGACCGCCTTGCGCGCATCGCCATCACCCGCCAGGGCCGCGATAAGGTCGTGGGCGACCATCTCGGGGCCCAGCTCGCGAAGGTCCTTCACCATCGCCATGCGCTGAAAGGCGAAGTTCCCGAGGACCATGCGTCCGCTCACGCCAAAGCCCTTCACGTTCTCCGCGAGCACCGCCAGGCGAGCCAGCACGGACTCCAGGTCGTTCGGGGGCGCAGGCTCGCCCTCGCCCGGCTCCAACACCAGTTGGCCGGGCTCGATGGTGACGCCACAGAGCGTCTCCAGCGCCTGCAGCAATACGAGGTTCACCTGGGCATCGCCGGCGCGCTGGAGCGAAAACGAACGTCCTTCTCGCCCCCGTTCGATCATCTCCATGGGGTAGAGCAGGACCGGCGCCGCTATCGGCCGGCCATTGTCCGCAGAAGGCCATGTTGCCATGCCGGCTGCGATGTGGAGCGTTTGCAGGCCACGTTCTTCGAGGTTGTCGCGAGCGCGCGTGCGAATCGTCTTCAGCGCGGCCAGGCGCTGCCGCCGGTCCTCTGCCTCTTCGGGCAGTGGCATGAGCGCATCCACATCGATGACGCGGGGGTCGCCTTCGATGTCTTCGAGCAGACGCGCCATGATTTCCGGGCGATGCCCGGCGAGGTCGAGTGTTCCAATCTTCAGGTCGCGGAAGTAGAGCAGGTTGTTGGAGCGTGACAGGTCGATGAGCCTGCGAATCCAGCCTTCGCGCGCCCGGTCCACAGCCGCCCGGCGCGCCTCAGGTCCCTCGTTCGACGCCTCGATCGCGCGCTCAGCCATGCGGGCCATCGTACCCGCAATTCCCCGGGACGGAAGATCGAGGCTTTCCGTTGGCACTTCGCCATCTCAGGCATACTGCGCGGCATGTGGGAAGCGGGACGCGCGGCAACATGGCTTTGCCTCGGGGCGTTGACGCTCGCGGCGTGCAACTCATTCGGGAGTTCGAAGCCCTCGCCCGGCCCGGAATCCGCTGTCGAAACCACGGGCCCGGAATGGCAAGGGCCGCTGCCCTCGCCTGAGCGGGAATCAGCGGGGACGATCAGTGGCCCCGGCTGCGGAGAGCGCTTCGCCCCCGGCCAACACGAGTTCGAATTCCCGGGCGAATACGGTTTGCGGCGTTACCTTTTGTACGCACCTTCCACCTACAGCGGCGCCCGGGCCGTACCGCTGGTGGTCAGCTTCCACGGCTCCAGCAACAGCCCGGAGGAAATCGACGCTTACACGGGCTTCGCCGCCATCGCCGAACGGGAGGGATTCCTCCTGGTGACCCCGCAGGGGAGCAGCGACTTCGGCGAAAGCGGCTGGACTGTCTACGGCGTTTACCACGAAAGCGGCGAAGACGATGCGACGTTCACGGTGGCCCTCCTCGATCACCTCGAATCGACCTACTGCGTCGATACGACCCGCGTCTATGCGATGGGCTTTTCCAACGGCGCGGAGATGGCTTCGCAGATGGCCTGTATCGCGCCCGAGCGTTTCGCCGCAGCGTCTGCCGTGGCCGGGCTCATCTACCAGGGCTGCGCCGGGGGGCCGGTCCCAATCCTCACATTCCACGGCACCGACGACTACAACGTGCCCTACGAGTTCACACCCCCGGCCGTCGCGGAATGGGCAGCTCACAACCGCTGCGAGGGCCAGCGGAGCGAGACGCTGAGCGCCCACGTCGAGTGGTTCTCGTTCGACGGATGCGAAGGTGCGCCGGTGGAGTTCTATTCCATCTCAGGGGCCGGCCACACATGGCCGGGCGCCGCGCCGGGCGCAGGCGGCGCGGGCGCCGTCACCGACGAAATCTCGGCAAACGAAGTCACCTGGGACTTCTTCTCGCGCTTCTCCCGGTAACGGCATTGCAATGCGTTGCAAACCGTCAGGGGTTCCGGTAAGTTCCGGCCAGGAGCGTGACATGACCACAACGCGCGTTCTCCTGACCGGTTTCATCCTCGCCACGGCCTCTTTCGCCGCCGCCTGTTTCGGCGGAGATGACGATGATGACTCGCCCACCGCGACCGCCACCCAGACTGACCGCGTTGCTGGAGCGCAGACCACGGCGGCCCCTGCGGCAACCCAACAGCCCGCAGCGACGGCCACGCCTCAGCGCCCCGCGGAGTACACGGTGGTCGATGGCGACACGCTCTCTGAAATCGCCGCCCGCTTTGGCCTGACGCTGGATGCGCTCGTCGCGGCGAACGGCATCGAGGACGCGAACACGCTGGCGGTCGGCCAGGTGCTCAAGATCCCGGCGCCGTAGCGGGGACTGCACTCGGCCTTCGTTGGCACAGCCAGGATCACCCTGCCCGGCGCACGCCACCTACCCGGCCTGCGGCTCGAAGAAGTCGGCCACGGAATTCCCTGGACGAAGGATCTCTGACGCGGGCCGTCAGTGAGGCTGACCTGCCGGGGCGAACTGGTGGTAGTCCGCCACGTGGACGTATCCCATGCGTTCGTAGATCGGCCGGCCCATTGTGCTCGCCTGGAGGTAGGCGGCGATGGCGCCTTCTTCGCGGCCGCCGAGCGTCGCGGCCCACGTGATCGCCTCGCCGTAGCCGCGCCCCCGCGCCTCCGGCACAGTGGAGATGTTGAACACCCCGGCGATGCGGTGGGTGGTGAGGCGCAGGCCCGTCGCCACGGGTCTGCCATCGGCGAAGCCGAGGAACGCGGTCTGGTCGATGACACCGAGGAACGCGGGCTGGGCGATGTAGGAGCCCCACTCCGCGGGCATCCCGAAGCCCGTGCACAGTGTCTGCGCATAGACATCGAGCGCCGCAAGGTCGCGCACTTCGCGCACTTCGAAACCGGGAACGGAACGCGGCGCGTGGTCGAACGACTGCAAGAGCATCCCCGGCGATGAGCCCGTGTAGCGCAGCCCGGGGTGGTTTGCGGCGAACGCCTCGCCCGCCGCATCCCAGGCGGTCACCTGCCAGGGCACCTCGCGCGGCCCGAAGAAAGCGAACGCTTCCTCGATGATCACCTCAGTGGATCGCGGTCCATCCGACATCATCACCGGGTTCAGGAACCCCACCGGAATACCTGTCGCGATGAACGTCGCGCCGCCCCGTTCGTGGATGGCCCCGGCGGGACTCATCCGGGCCATCGCCCGGAGCGACTCGCGGTAATTTGCGTGGGCCGCCGCCATCACTCGCGCATCCACTTCGAACGCCATGCGCGGAATGTACCCCAGGCGCTACGCCGCGCCCAGCCTCTTGAGCAAGTCGGGGCTCAGGTCGCCGAAACAGACCTCTTCCACCGGCCCGGACATCCAGAGATCGCCCTTTGCGTCCGTGCGAATCCGGAGCGTGCCACCTTCCATGCGGATGTTCACGTCGTCGTCCACGAGCCCGGCGTGGCGGCAGGCGGCAGCGACGGCACTGGAGCTCGAACCTGAGGCCATCGTCTCGCCCGCGCCGCGTTCCCAGATGAGGATGCGCACTTCGTCACGTCCCAGGACCTGTGCGAATTGCACGTTTGTCCGGTTCGGAAACGCGGGATGGTTCTCGATCTTCGGGCCCAGCCGGTAGAAGTCGATCTTCGCCAGGTCGTCCGTGAGGACGATGCAGTGGGGGTTGCCCACCGAAATGCAGATGACCTCCAGCCGCTCGCCGTCGACTTCAATCTCCGTGACCGGGATCACGCTGGGCGGCCCCATGTTCATCGTCGCGCCGACCACACGCCCTTCGACCACGTCGATGTTGGCTTCCACGGTCCCACCGAGGGTGTCGATGGTGAATTGGGTGCGAGCGGTGATGCCATGATCGAACAGATACTTCGCGTAGATGCGCGTGCCGTTGCCGCTCTTCTCGGCCTCGCTGCCGTCGGGGTTCCAGATGCGCACGCCGAAATCGCCCTTGCCCGGCCGTGGCGGCTCAACGGCGAGGATGCCGTCGGAACCCACGCCCAGGTTGCGATGGCAGATAAGCCGGATGTTCTCGGGGGTCAGTGCGAAGGGCAGCTTTGCCGGGTCCATGACGATGTAGTCGTTGCCGAGCCCGTGGCCTTTGACGTAGTGGGGCATGCCGCCTCCGCAGGAGAATGTGTGCCGTCGAGTGTCCGCGAAGACCCCGGCCACGCGCCAGCGAGCCCGCGCGTCGAGGCCGCCACGGCGGCCGGACCAACCCCGACAGCTACTGACACGATGGTGTCAGCAGTGATCGGATCTCGTTCAACTTCCTGACACAATGCTGTCAGCACGGGCGCGATACTGTGGCAGAGCCGCCGCGATGAGCGCTGCGGACACTCTCCCGGAGGCCTTACATGAAGGTCAATTCGATCGTCCTCAACATCAACAGCACACAGCCCGCAACGTTGTTCGAATTCTACCGGGATGTCGTTGGGCTCCCGGTGGTCCCGGACATGGGCGAGACCGCACTCGACATGGCCGGCACCGCGCTCATCTTCGACGGTCACAGCGAGATCGCCGGCCCGGCCAAGGAGCCGGCGCGACATCTCCTCAACTTCTTTGTCGATGATGTGGCAGCCGAACAGGCGCGCATCGAAGGCCACGGTGTGAAGTTCTGCCGCACGGCAGGGCGCGAGTATTGGGGAGGCATCATCTCCACCTTCAACGACCCCGACGGCAACTTCGTCCAGATCATCGAGTTTCGCCCGGAATCCGCATAGCAACCGGCGGCAGGAGGCCAACGTGAGGCGCGCAGATCGTCTGTTTCAGATCATCCAGGTGTTGCGGCGGAGGCACGTCGTCACCGCCGCGGTCCTCGCGCGCGAACTCGAAGTCTCCGAACGGACGGTGTACCGCGACATCCGGGACCTCGTCATCTCCGGCGTCCCGATCGACGGCGAAGCAGGCGTCGGTTACACGCTCCGCAAGGGCTTCGATCTTCCTCCGCTGATGTTCAGCGACGCGGAGATCGAAGCCCTCGTGCTGGGCGCCCGCGTCGTCACGAGCTGGGGCGACGCGGCCCTCGCGAAGTCGGCGCGGGAGATGCTCGCGCGGGTGGAGGCGGCACTGCCGGAGCGGCTGCGGACGCGCCTGGCGGGCACGCCCTTGTTCGCTCCGGGCTTCCACGTCCGGCCCGCCGTGGTCGATGGCCTGACGCTGTTCCGCACGGCAATCGAAGACCACCACAAGGTCTGGTTCGCTTATGCAGACGCCGATGGCGCCGCGACCGAACGTACGGTGCGGCCGCTCGGCCTCTTCTTCTGGGGATACACCTGGTCGCTCAACGGCTGGTGCGAACTCCGCAACGACTTCCGCAGCTTCCGGCTGGATCGCATGAGCCGCGCCTGTGCCCTCAACGAACGATTCGAAGACGAACCCGGCAAGACGCTGGACGACTTCTTTGCCGGCATCGAAGGCTCGGGCTACGACGAACGAGGTGTGCTGTGATCGGGTGGTTCGGCGGGGGCGCGAATCTTCTTACCCCCACCGCCAGGCACAGTTCAGGCAGCCGACTGCGCGAACTCCGCATCGAACGAAAGCGTGATCTCGTCGCTGACGAGGATGGCGCCGGCGCCCAGCGGGATGTTCCAGTCCAACCCCCAATCCTTGCGATTGATTTTCGTCGTCGCGCTGAGCGCGATCTTCTGCGTGCCGAAGACCTCGATCGGACCCGTCACCTCTGCTTCGAAGACCACGGGCCGGGTCACGTTACGGATGGTGAGGTCGCCGGCGATGCGGTAGTCCTCGCCCTTCACGCGTTCGATCTTTGTGGTGCGGAACACGAGTTCGGGATACTGCGCGACGTTGAAGAAGTCGGCCGAGCGCAGGTGGTTGTCCCGCTGGTCGAACCCTGACTCGAGGCTCGCCGCGTCCACGCGGATCGTGGCGTTGCTCGCTTCGAAATTCCCCTCATCGATCCGGGCATCGACGGCGAACCTGTCGAAGTGGCCGCGAACGCGGGAGACCATCATGTGTCGACCGCTGAATTCAATCTTGCTGTGGGTGGGGTCGAGTTGCCAGGGCATCGTTGTTGTACTCCGTTAGGAAATCAGAATCAGTAAGTTACTTACTGTATGTAGCTACACTACATCACGTCGCCGTCTGGTACAATGGACGCCATGGAAGCCTTTACCCATGATGCTGGCGCGGTCTCGGCCTATTGCCCGGCATTCCAGGACACGCTGGAACTCGTCGGGCGGCGCTGGTCCGGCGCGATCATCCGCAGCCTGCTGGCCGGCCGGGTTCGCTTCAGCGACATGCTGGCCGATATTCCCGGCCTCTCCGATCGGCTCTTGAGCGAACGCCTGCGCGAACTCGAAGGGCGCGGCCTCGTGGTCCGCACCGTCTACCCCGAAACGCCGGTCCGGATCGAGTATCACCTCACGCCAAGGGGCCAGGACCTCGACGACATCGTCCGCGCGGTCGACGGCTGGGCCGCCCGCTGGCTCGACGACGAAGGCCACGCCGCGCACACGTCCGTCGCCTGACCGCCGCTTACGGGCGCTCCCTCAGTCCACCGCTGATGGTAGCCGCGGCGCTCCGTCGCCGCTGGTCACGACACCGGACGCCAGGCGCTGCGGGTTGTCGCAAGGGAGCCGCCGTCTCCCACCATCGATGGTCAACAATTCTCGGCGATGATCTCGTGATCAGTGCCCACAGCGGGGCACGGCTCCAGGGTTACTTCTTCGTGCGGTAGTCGCGATAGCGGCCGTCGCGCCAGTCGAGCGCGGCCTTCAGGCCGCCGCCGCCCGCCGTGTTTTGCTCGCGCATCTTGTCCTGCCAGGTGTAGGACTCCTGTGTGAACTGCCCGAAGGCGTCCATGTCGGTCGAGCTGCGGACGGATGAGTAGATGCCCATGTTCTCGTAGAAGCGGTTCATGTTGAGCTTGAGCACGGCAAGGTGGTAGGCGTGCATGTTAGCGACGTAGTCCGCGAACTCGATCGTGCGCGCTTCGAGCTCTTCCTTCGGGTAGGCGTAGTTGATCATCCCGATCCGCTCGGCCTCCGCTCCGGTGATGCTGGAGCCGGTGTAGTAGAGCTCTTTCGCCTTGCGCATGCCGATGACGAGCGGCCAGATGACGCCCGTGCGGCTGGTGCCCAGTCCCCGCAGCCCGGGGTGGCCGATCTGCGTGTCGTCGGCGGCGGTGATGAGGTCCGCCATCATCGCGAGTTCGCAGCCGCCCGCCAGGCAGTAGCCGTGGAGCTGGGCGATGGTCACCTTCGCCATGTTCCAGAAGTACATGTGGATGTCGGTGATCTGCTGCATGCCGGTACGGGTGCCCATGAGGAGCCGCCGGCGCTGGTCGTCGACGGCCCTGTAGCGGCGGATCACGGCGTCGGCGCCGCCACGGGCCGGCGTGAGGTCGTACCCGGCGCTGAAGGTCCGGCCGGCACCGCGCACGATGATGACGCGGGCCGAATCGTCGGCCTCGAGTTCGTGGAGGGCATCGGAGAATTCGAAGAGGAGCTCCTGGGAGAGCGAGTTCATCTTCTCCGGGCGGTTGAGCGTAATCCGCGCGACCCGGCCATCGGTGCCGACGCGGTCGATCTCGAGGTTCTCGTAGGTAGCCATGGCCGGGATTATAGGGAGAAGGGACTCGCCCGGCCTCGTACGGCGGCGAGCGTTCAGATCATCGCCGAGGGTGGCATCGGCGCGCCGAGTCTCAGCCCT
>CAYYSD010000069.1:0-15421 GCA_964474285.1 uncultured Anaerolineaceae bacterium
GGTGATCGACGTCGTCGTGCGTGATGCCCGCCTCCGTGAAGGCTTTCTTGCCCGACACGCGGAAGGCGCGCGAACTCGTGAAGCTTTCCATCTGGCTGACCATGGGCGTCTCGACGCTTTCGCCGGTCCCGAGGATATAGACGGGCTTCTGGGGGAAGTCCCTCGCACGCTCGGCGCGGGTCAGGATGAGGGCTCCACCGCCGTCGGTGACGAGGCAGCACTGCAGGAGGTGGAACGGGTAGGCGATCATGCGTGAGTTGAGCACGTCGTCGACCGTGATGGGGTCGCGGAAGGTGGCGCGGGGGTGGAACCCGGCCCATTCGCGTTGGACGACTGCGACCATCGCGAGCTGCTCTTCGGTGAGTCCCATGTCCTTCATGTAGCGAAGGACGGGGATCGTGAACATGCTGGGCGGGCCCGAAGGTCCATAGGGGGCCTCGAACTGGCCGGCGAGGCTGGCGGGGCTGCCGCCGGGGCGAGAGGCGCCCACGCGCGACTTTCCGCTCTCCCCATGGGTCACGAGGATCGTGTCCGCGAGACCTTCGTTGATGGCAGCGGCGGCATGACGGACGTGGAGCATGAACGAGCAGCCGCCGACGGAGGTGCCGTCCGCGTACGTCGGCGTGATGCCGAGGTAATGGGCCAGTTCAACCGGGGAAGCCCCGGCGGTGGCGACGCCGTCGATATCTTTCGCGGTCAGGCCGGCATCGGCCATGGCGTTCAGGGCGGCGTCGGCGTGGAGCTGGATGACGGAGAGATCCGGGATGGTGCCCAGCTGGGTGGTTTCGGCGGCGCCGACGATCGCAACAGATTTCTGCTTCACGTTACGCCCCCACCGGCTTGAACTTGGGCAGGCTGATTTTGTCGGAGATCTCTTCGAAGGTGACCTCGACAGGCATGTCGAGTTGAAGCGCTTCCGGAGTCTGGGCGACACCGACAACGGTCGTCATCATCCGGGGGCCCTCGTCGAGCTGAACCACGCAGATACCATAGGGTGCATCGGCTTCGAAGCCGGGAGCGGGGCGATGATTGATGACGTAGCTATAGAGCACGCCCTTGCCGCTGGCGGTGAAGCTCTTGACCTTGCGCGAGCTGCACTTCGGGCAGAAGGGGCGCGGCGGGAAGTAGGCCGCGCTGCAATCGTCGCAGCGCTGCAGGCGCAGTTCGCCGCGCTTCGCCCCGTCCCAGAAGTCCTGGGTCTCGGGAGTGGGCATGGGTATTGGTTTGCGGTAATCCGCCAAAGGGAGTCCTGCCTTTCCTGAAATGGGCATGCGGAAGCACGCCGGGTTCAAAGCAGAAACATATCTACGCGTTGGCCGGTGGTAAGGCAAGTTGGCGATCTGCCCGGGCAGCCGGGCTCCCGGACGCAAAGCGCCCCCGGCGGTTCAAACCCGGCCGGGGGCGCTTCTGTGTGCTTGGTGGAGACGCGGGAGAGTCGAACTCCCGGTCCAGCGAAGTACAGCTCCGGATTCTCCTACAGGCTTTCCCACCGATACGGGTCTTACCGGGCGGCTACGATGGTGGTCCCCACGCTACCCGGCCAGCCGATGGGTCTTTCGCCAGGACTATCGGCGTCCTCTGGCGGCATCCCGGCATTGCAGCGCCCTTTCGCCGGCCCACCGGGCCGAGACTGGCGAAGGACGTCGCTACGTATTAAGCAGCGAGAGCGAGTTGACGATTGCCAACTATTTTTGGAAGCCTGATTAACGAGGGTGACATCCAACCTCGGCCTGCTACCCGGCTACCTTCCTCCCTGTCGAGTCCTTTCGTCCCCGTTGGAGCGTGTAACCGCAACTGCGATCGTACCAGATTCGCGGCGGGATGTTTCGCAAGGTTGCTGAACCTGGCGACATCCTCTGTCGTGTGTTAGCGCTGGACCAGTTGCGTGAGGACGCCGCCGGTCATCGAGGGGTGGATGAACACCTGACCCTTCGCCGGGTTGCCCGCGCCCGGATCGCCGATGAGGCGGATGCCTTTGTCGCGAAGGCTGGTGAGGGTCGCATCGAGGTCATCGACACGCATGGCGATGAGGTGGATGCCTTCACCGCTATCTGCGAGCCGCTTGGCGATGGGACCCTGGTCCGTCGTGGCCGTCACGAGCTCGACGTAGGAATCGCCGCCGAAACGGAAGAACGCCATGCTCATGCCCGCGGCTTCGTTCAACGAACGGTCGGAGACGGGGGCTCCGTAGATGGATTCGTAGCGGCCGACGGAGGCCTCGAGATCCTTCACGGCGATGACGACGTGATCCACACCTTTGAACATTGACTTGCTCCCGATGGTTGAGTTGGGGGAACACTACGCCGGGCAGCGCGGCCGTTCAACGCGTTCGCGGGCGGGCTGCGCATTGAGATGTGAGGTGGAGCGCCGGGAATAGTTTGTGCAGCACGAATAGTTGACCTAGGCTCGAAGGAACCACTTCAATCAACCTCCGGAGGAACGATGACGCAGCCAGCACCGGCAGCGGGCGCCCTTGGGGAGCTCCTTTCCCACCGCCAGAAGATGATCCTCATGGCCTCGCTGATGCTCTGCATGTTCGTGAGCGCGCTCGACAATTCGATCGTGGCTACAGCGACGCCGCGCATCCTGGCCGACCTCGGAGGCTTTCCGCTCCTCTCGTGGGTGTTCACGGTCTACATGCTGAGTTCGACGGTGGTCGTGCCTATCGTGGGCAAGCTTTCCGACATGTTCGGGCGAAAGCTGTTCCTCATTGGGGGCGTCACCCTGTTCGTGGGTGCATCGGCGCTGGTCGGCGTTTCGCCGAACATGCCGTTTCTCATCGTTGCTCGGGGGCTCCAGGGTGCCGGCGGGGGAACGATCTTCTCCTGCGTGTTTGCCACGCTCGGTGACCTCTTCGCTCCCGCAGAGCGCGGCAAGTACACGGGCTTCTTCACGGGGACGTTCACGCTCGCGTCGTTGAGTGGCCCCACGGTGGGTGGGCTTCTCACTGACACCGTCGGGTGGCGCTGGTGTTTCTACGTGAACATTCCGATAGGAATGGCAGCGGTGTACTTCATCTGGCGGAACCTTCCCTTCCGGAAGAAGGGCGGTCGGCTCTCGGACATCGACTTTCTCGGCGCGGCGTTGCTTTCCGGCGGGACGGTTTCTCTTCTCCTGGCGCTGGTCTGGGCGCAGGCGGAGTTTGGCTGGAGCTCAGTGGAGACGCTCAGCATGCTCGCCGCGGCGGTAGTCCTCGTCGTGTTGTTCGGCCTTCAAGAGCGGCGGCACCCGGAGGCGATCTTCCCGCTCCACCTGTTCCGCAATCGCGTGTTCGTGCAGGCGAACATGATCGTCATGATCTCCGGGGCGGGAATCTTTGGGGCGATCCAGTACCTTCCGACCTTCGTGCAGACATCGCTTGGCGCTTCAGCGACGGCATCGGGCCTGATCACGACGCCGCAATCCCTCGGGCTGCTCGCGACCAGCATCATCGGCGGCCAGTTCCTGAGCCGTACGGGACGCTTCAAGCGACAGGTGGTGATCGGCGCCTCGATGAGCGTGGTCGCCACGTTCCTGTTGCACACGCTCGACGTGGGCATGCCCCGCTGGCACATCCCTGTCTTCATGGCGATTTATGGGCTTGGTTCAGGGCTCATCGGGCCGACGATGTCGGTCATCAGTCAGAGTGCCGTGGACCACCGTTACCTCGGTGTGGCCACATCGGGACGGCAGTTCTTCATGCAGATCGGGAACGTTCTTGGCGCCGCAATCTTCGGGGTCGTGCTCGCGACGTCCTACGGCAACGCGTTCGACAGCAACCTCACCGACGAGGCGAAGGCGACTCTGACACCCGAGCTCAGGCAGACGTTTGAAGACCCAACCTCGGAGCTCGATCAGCGCAACTTCCCGAAGACGGAGGCAGACGTGCGGGCGCTGCCGAACGGCGAGGCCATCCTCCAATCCACCATCGCCGCGCAGAAGGAGGGTGTGGCGACGGCGATTCGCGACATCTTCCTCGGTTCGGCGGCGGCAGCGGTGGTCCTGCTTATCCTGGCGCTGACCATCCCGGAGATCCCGCTGCGGCGCGGCTTTGGGTCGCCTGCGCCGGCGCCTGCGCACAGCCGGGCTTCGCCGGAAACGGGCCGCAGCGAGCCGGCGGAGGCCTGAACTAACGGCCGATCTCTTTGAGGATTTCGGCTGAATGTTCGCCATGTCCCGGAGCGGGGTAGCGGAATCCTCCGGGCGTACGCGCGAATTCGGCGTAGCCGCGGACGCTCTGCACTTCGCCGTGGGGCGCCATCTGGTAGGTTTCCCAGAAGCCGTTCGCATTGAGCCACGGGTCGTCGTGGGAGTCCTCCGGCCGGATGGCGATGACGGCGGGGACTCCGGCGGCCTCGAGCTTCGCGATGGCATCCTCTGCGGTCAGTGTGCGGAGGACTTCGCCGATCGCGTTGCCGAGTTCGCTGTCGTGGGCCTGTCCGCGAGCTGAAGAGGCGTCCCAGCGCGATGACCAGGCCGGTTGGCCAAGGGCGTTCGCGAGGGCCGGCCAGTGGACGTCTTCGAGCGCCGCGAGGGCAATCCACGTGTCGGCACAGGAATAGAGGCCGTGGAGGGCGCTCACGCCGGGGAAGTCTCGCCCGCCGTGGGGACCCTCTGGACGTCCGGGCCACGTCGTCACTTCGCCCGATTGGCAGACGATGGTCTGGTTCGCGAGGGCCGTCCACACGTGTTGGCCTTCGCCTGTGCGCTTGCGCGCGTTCAGCGCGGCGATGACTGAAAACGCACCCATCAGGCCGCTCGCTTCGTCGTTCACCGGAACGGTGTGGAACACCGGTTCATCGTCTCCGCCCTGGGCTTTCATCATGCCGCTGCGGGCCTGGAGAACGGGGTCGAAGCCAGGGTCTCCGCCGAGCGGGCCGCCAGGTCCATATCCCATGACGGAGACCGTGATGATATCCGGCTTCACCGCACGAAGCCTTTCGTAATCGATCTGGAGCCGCTCGGTGACGCCACGCCGGAAGTTGTCCACGACGGCATCGCAGGTGCGCACCAGGTCGTAAAACGTCTGGCGCCCGTCTTCGGTCTTGAGGTCGATGACGATGCTCCGCTTCCCGCGATTCCAGCCGGCGAAGCCAAGGGCGGCGGTGCGGAACGTATCTCCGTCGGGGGTTTCGACCTTGATCACGTCGGCGCCGTAGTTCGAAAGGATAGTCGGGCCGAAGGGCCCGGCGATGACGTTGCCCAGGTCCAGAACGCGGATGCCTGTGAGCGGTCCGTGAGCGTTCCGGGGGGTGGGATTCGAGGGAGGCGTCCACCGGCTGGTTCGCTCAGCCACGGATTCCGGGGTGGCGTCGGTCATGAGGCCGGTCACGGCGCCGGGCGTCTTCGTGAGCTTGGCCGACACGCCGGGGACCGAAACCGGCCCCAGTTGCGGGTGGGTGAGTTCGACGCGCATTTCGTTAGCGGCCACTTGCTCCCCCGCGAACCAGTCATTGCGTTCCCCCACCGGGCCTGCAGGCACACCGTTCGCATGCAGGATGGCGAGCCATTCGCTGCGGCTCTTCTCAGCAAAGCGCTGGTCGAGGCGGTTGATGACTACCTCATTCATGGGCGGACGCTGGATGTTCGCGATTTCGCCATCCACTCCTTCCATGGCGAGGATCTCGATGAGGTCCAGCGCTTCGAGGGCGCGCAGGAAGAAGGGCATGGTAAGCGTGCCGAGAAAGAGCCACTCGCCATCGGCGCACTGGTACAGGCGGTAGTTCGGGCTGCCTCCGCGCGCGCCGCGGCCGGCGCCCATACGCATCATGCCCGCAGCCCTGATCGCGCCGCCAGTGCGCACCGCTGCGTAACCATGGACGCCGGAGCACACGAGGCTCTGTCCGAGCCCGCTTGATTCACGTTCGAAGAGCGCCGCGCCGATGACGCCCGCGGCGAGGATTCCGTGGCCGTAGCTGACTTGGGGCGTGACCAGGTGCACGGGCACGTCTTCCCAGGTTGCCTGCGCGAAAGAGACGCAACTCGCGGCACTGAGGAGCGAATCCTCCGGGTAGACGTTGGCCCAGCGGCCGGTGGTGCCATACATGGGCATCCAGGCGTGGATGAGCGTGGGGTGGGCTGCGCTGAGTGTGGGGCCGTCGAGCCCAAGCCGTTCGAGCTCGCCCGGGGCCGCGTCAAAGACCGCGACGTCGGCGTCCGCGATGAGCTTGCGGGCTGCCGCCATACCGGCGGGAGATTCGAGATCGAGCACGATCCGGCGCTTGTTGCAGTTCCAGGCGACATATCCGGGGTGGCCCGCTTTGCGGTCGCCGCCGGGTGATTCGACTTTGATGACGTCGGCATGCTGTTGCGCGAGCAGACCGGTGGCCATTGGCCCGGCAACACCCTGGGTGAAGTCCAGGATGCGGATTCCTTCGTACGCGCCGGGCATCTGCGCCTCCGGGGGGATGGTTAACGCCGAAGCTTACGCGGAGCGCGGATCTCCGCAAGTTTTCCAGCGCGGCCCGGTTCCTGCGCAGATGCGAGTGTCCTACGCTGCACCTGTGATCGATCACCCGTTTCGGCTGGTTCGTGAACTGCTTTACCCGGAACGCTGCGTGGTTTGCGGCCGGTTCGGGGACGTCCTGTGCGTCGGCTGCCGGGAGGGGCTGGCCGTGGAGCAAGCCCAGGCCCGATGCCCGAATTGCTCCGCGCGATGGAATGGCGCCGGCAACTGTCCGCGCTGTTTCGCCTGGGATGCGCTCGACGGCGCAACCGCGCCGCACGAGATGTCGGGAGCGCCGCGGAGGATCATCCACAGCCTCAAGTACGGGTACGTTGAGCGCCTCGCGACGGTGATCGCGCAGGACATCGCGCGGCAGGCGGACGGCAGCGGCTTCGATGTCGCCTTCCCCGTGCCGCTGCACCGCTCGCGCCGAAGGCGACGCGGGTTCAACCAGGCGGAGCTCATCCTGGGGGCACTCGGCTGGCCTACGTTGCCGGGGGAACTGTCCCGGACGAGGAACACCGAAACGCAGGTGGGCAAGACGGCACGAGACCGCCTTCGCAACGTCGGGGGTGCCTTCGCCTATACAGGGCCTTCGCTGGCCGGCCTAACGGTCGCGCTGGTCGATGATGTGGTGACTACGGGAGCGACGGTGAACGAGTGTGCGCGGGTGTTGAAGGACCACGGCGCTCGGCGTGTGGTGGCGTTCGCGTTCGCACGAGCGAGCGTGGAGCTGGCGCACTCAGACCTGCCAATCCGCGACTGACACGGGGGTCGCAAGGTTAATCCCGCTTTCTGCCGTGCCGCGTACAATGGCCGGTAGCCACAGCGGATCCATGGAGCCTGAATGACGGCCGCCGGAACCAGAACGCTTTCCAACCAGGCAGCCAATGCCGCCGCGACTCTCGCGCGAGTGCGGGCCGAAGTGCACCGCGTCATCGTGGGACAGGATGTGCTCCTGGATCGGCTGCTCATTGGCCTCCTCTGCGACGGCCATGTCCTCGTCGAAGGTGTCCCGGGCCTCGCCAAGACGCTCACGGTCTCGACTCTTGCCGCCTCGTTGCACCTGCACGATGTGCGCATTCAGTTCACGCCCGACCTGCTGCCCGCAGACCTCACCGGAACCGAGATCTTCAGCCCGTCCGATGGGCGATTCACGGTCCGGCGGGGTCCCGTGTTTGCCAACATCGTGCTTGCGGATGAGATCAACCGCGCGCCGGCGAAGGTGCAGTCGGCGCTGCTCGAGGCGATGCAGGAGCGGCAGGTCTCCATCGGCGGCGAGACGTTTCCGCTGGACCGGCCGTTCCTGGTGATGGCGACCATGAACCCGATCGAACAGGAAGGCACCTATCCGCTTCCGGAGGCGCAGCTGGACCGCTTCCTCCTCAAGGTGAAGGTTTCGTACCCTTCGCGGCCGGAAGAGCGGCAGATCCTGGAAATGGGCCTGAACGGGGAATACCCCGAGGTCAGGCCCGTCGCCACGGCGGACGACATCCTGACGGCTCGACGCGCACTGCAGGAAGTGGCGCTCGACGACACGCTCAAGGACTACATCGTCCAGATCGTCTATGCCTCGCGGCGGCCGGCGGCATACCGGTTGCCCGAACTGCAGTCGCTCATCGCGTTCGGAGCTTCGCCACGTGCAACCATTGCGCTTGCCCAGACGGCGCGGGCGCATGCGTTCATCGAAGGCCGCGCCTACACGACGCCAGATGACGTGAAGGCGCTGGCGCACGATGTCTTGCGCCACCGCATCGTCACGACCTATGAGGCGGACGCCCAGGAACTGACAACGGACGACATCATCGACCGGCTCCTGGAGGGCGTGGATGTGCCGTAACCCTGCGTCCCGGTTTGCAGTCGCCGGAGCGGTGTGATGCGACTGTTTGGAAGGCGGCGGATGACGTCTTCGCACGTGCCGGGCCGCCGATCGCTCGCGCCCGGAGAACCCGGCGAGATCTCGGCAGAGCTGCTCGACAAGGTGCGCCAGATCGAACTTCGAGCGCGCCGGCTGGTGAACGACCTGTTCCTGGGTGAGTACCACGCCGTGTTTCGGGGGAGGGGTCTCGAGTTCGACGAACTGCGGCCATACCTCCCGGGTGATGATGTGCGGTCCATCGACTGGAAAGCGCTGGGGCGCACGGGGCAGGCCTATGTCCGGCGCTATCGTGAAGACCGTGACCTGACCGTCATTTTCGTCGTCGACGCGAGCGCATCGCAGCGGGCGGGGGCGTTAGAGCAGACAAAAGCCGACCTTTCGGCAGAAATCTGCGCGGTCCTGGCACTTGCGGCCATTCGCAACAAGGACAAGGTCGGCCTGCTGCTGTTCGCCAGCAAGCCGGAGCGGTACGTGCGTCCCGCCGGTGGCGCGACGCACGTCCTGCGAGTCGTGCGGGAGGTGCTCTGGGCACGACCGACCACGCCCGGCACCGATATCGGGGCGGCGCTCGAATACCTCACGGGCGTGCAGAAGCGGCGGGCGACGGTCTTCCTCGTGTCCGACTTCCTGGGCGGTGATTACGCGCGGGAACTGCGGGCCGCTGCCCGCCGCCACGACATCATCGCCGTGCGCGTGCGGGAGCCCGTCGATGGTGCGCTGCCGGATGCCGGCATCGTGCGGGTGCGCGATTCGGAGACCGGCGAAGTGGTGGAAGTCGACAGCAGCAGCCGCGCAGTGCGCGATGCCTATGCCGCCAGCGTCGCGGAGATCGACGACGACCGCCGGCATCTGTTCGGCGGGCTCGGCATCGACGAAATCGACTTGACGGTGGGTGTCGACTACGTTCCCGCCTTGCTGCGGTTCTTCAAGCGGCGCGCGGTCTCGGCGGCATGAGGATCTTCGCGGGCGTCATCGGGTCGGCGCTGGCCGCGATCATGGTTGCGCTGCCGGCCAGGGCGGATGACGGCGTGCGCACGTCCCGCGGAGTCGCGTTCATCGGCGACCAGTTCGAGATCGTCGTGGAGGTGTCCGCTCCTCCCGGAGCGTCGGTCGATATCGACCCGGTGGCGCCTTCCTGGGCCGGGGTCGAAATCGTGCGGATGGTTTCCAGCGAGTCAACACCGTCCGGGGACGTCGTCGTGCACCGCCTGCGGCTGGTCGTGGCCTCGTTCCTTCCGGGCGAATCCCTGGTTACGCCCTCGGTCCTGGTGACGGAAGGTGTCGACGTGCGGACGGTGGAGGTGCCAGGGTTCCGGTTGACCGTCACAGCCACCTTACCGCCGGACGCCGCATTAGAGCTTTCGCCCATCTCCCCGCCGGGTCCCATCGGTGGCGGGGAATCCCCCTGGCTCCGGCCGGCCATTGCCGCCGGCGTCATCACGGGGGTGACGCTGGTCAGCGGATTGGTGCTGCTGGTCGTTCGGGCGCTGCTTCGCCGTCGACCGGCCAGGTCAGTGCCGCAACCGGAGTTGATGCCCGTCCCGGACCTGGGCGCCGCTGAATCGCTCCTGGAGACGGATCCTGTGCGGGCCTACCGGGCGCTGGGCACCGTTGTGCGATCGGAGATTGGCCAGCGCTACGGGTTTCCGGCCAACGCGCTTACCACGCGCGAGCTGCAGAGCCGGATGGAGGCGGAGGGGGTTGAGCGCTGGCAGGCGCGCCTCGTGTCGGGCCTTCTGCAGGAATGCGACGCCGTTGTCTACGCGGGCTACCGTCCAGCCATTGAGAGGCGATTTGCCGACCTGACGACGGCGCGTGAAATCGTGGGGGCGAACGCCTGATGGAGCTTGCGTACCCTTGGGCACTCGCACTTGCTGCACTGGCGTTGCCGGTGCTCTGGCTCGCCTTCCGGCGGCGCGGCGGTTCCTACGTGGTGCCCATGACCGGCAGCCTATCGCAGATGCGCCCCACCTTCCGGCTGCGGGCAGCGAAGGGCCTGCCGTTTGTCCGCGCGATTGCCATCGGCCTCCTGGCAGTCGGGCTCGCCCGGCCGCGCGATGGCGATGCGAACGCGCTGGTGCCGGCAGAAGGCATCGACATCGCGCTGTCGCTCGATGTCTCGAGCTCGATGACCACGAGCAGTCTCGAACCGGGGACGACGCGCCTGGAGGCTGCGAGGAACGTAATCCGCGACTTCGTCAAATCCCGCGAAAACGACCGGCTCGGGCTTGTGGTGTTCCAACGTGACGCCATTCCGCTCGCGCCGCCCAGCCTTGACTACGACGCGCTCGACCAGATCGTCGCGGAGCTCGATTCCGGGCTGCTGCCGGACGGTACCGGTATCGGGGTCGGGCTGGCGACGGCCCTGAACATGCTGCGCGATTCGCCGGCGGCGTCTCGTGTGGTGATTCTCCTGACCGACGGACAGCACAACGCGGATTCGATCAGCCCCGAGGACGCGGCGAACCTTGCCTCATCTCTTAATATCCGCGTGTACACCATCGGGCTCGTGAACGACAGCCGTGCGTCTTCGGATGTCGACGAAGACCTGCTCGAAGCGATCGCGAACCAGACGGGCGGCAAGTACTTTTCGGCCAGCAGCGAATCGACTCTTGCCGAGGTGTACGAAGAGATCGGCTCGCTGGAGACGAGCCGCGTCGGGCGGGCACGTTTCGAACGGTTCAACGAATACGCTTCGTGGTTTCTCGCGGGGGCCGCCGGGCTCCTGCTCATCGAATTGCTGTTGCGCGGCTCCTGGCTGCGGAGGAACCCCGCGTGAGCGACATAACATTCGGCCGGCCTCTCTTGCTGTTGCTGCTGGTCTTCGTGCCCATCGCGCTCGCCTGGTGGTGGATAGGGCTGGCGCGCGGGGCACGCGCGGCGAGCCAGATATCGCGTTCCCGGCCGTCACGGCCCGCCTACCTGGCGTCCGTGCTGCTTGCTATCGCCGCGGGGTCGGCCATCATCGCGGCCAGCCAGCCACGGTGGGGCACGCGCAGCACGGCGGTGCCGCGAACGGGCGCTGAGCTCATTGTTGTGCTCGACATTTCCCGCAGCATGGATGCAAAGGACGTGCCGCCGAGCCGCCTCGAGGCCGCGAAGTCCGCGATCCTCGCGACGTTCGCCCGCCTTTCCGGTGACCGCGCCGGGGTGGTCATCTTCGCCGGTGACGCCCTGCTGAGATTTCCGCTGACCGGGGATATGGAGGCTGCGTCGCAGGTGGTGGCCTCGCTCGAAACCGGCGTCATCCTTGTGGAGGGCGGTTCGAGCGCGGCATCAGGCCTCGACGTGGCGCTCGAGGCGTTCGACACGGAACACGACACCGGGCGGGCGGTTCTGCTCGTGACCGACGGCGACGATCTCGGCGGAGACCCGGCCGGTGCCATCTCGCGGCTGCGGGCGGCCGGAGTGACGCTGCTCGTGGCCGGCGTGGGCACGCCGGAGGGCGCGACGGTGCCCGTCTACGACGCTACGCGACAGCGTTTCGTGGATAAGCTCGACGCCGCGGGCAAGCCCATCATCTCGCGCCTCAACGAGGTCTTCCTCCGCACGGCCGCGACCGCCGCAGGAGGACGCTACCTGGGCAACGACCCGCAGGCGATCCCCGGTGCGGTCTCCGCAACGCTCGCATCGCTGGAGCGCACGCGCATCGAGGAACGTGCGACCGACACGCCGATCGAGCGTTTCCCGTGGTTCGCCGGGGCGGCGATGGCGGCCCTCGTGCTGGCGTCGGTTGTGGAACGCCTGCCGCGCATCAGGTTGCGCCGCGCCGTGCTCGGAGGTGCGGTGTCGTTGTTGGCTCTGTTCATGGCCGGATGCGCGACCGAGGCGTACAGGGTAAACGAGGCGGGCCGCGATGCCTTCGCGGCGGGCGACATCGACGCTGCGATTTCACTGTTCTATGAGGCGCAGGTACTCGATCCGGATGATGCCGGGATTTCGCTGAACCTCGCGGCGGCCCTCGCAACGGCGGGCAGGCACGAAGAAGCGAGCGTCGCTGCACGCCGGGCCCTGCTTTCGAACGATGACGCGATCCGTGCACGGGCCCACGCGAGCCTCGGGCACCACCAGTTCGCCCTGGAGCAGTACCCGGCTTCGCTGGAGGCGTTCAAGCAGGCGTTGCTATTGGACCCGGACGACGACAACAGCCGGCACGACTACGAAGTGGTGTTGCGTCTGCTGAATCCGCCTGATCCTCCGCCCACCCCGCCACCGGGGAAGGAAACCCCGACGCCTGGACCGGGCGAGACGCCGCAGCCCGGTGACGGGACGGGGGAGGGGTCGCCGACCCCGGGGCCGGGACAGGGCACGCCCCGGCCGGGCGCTTCCGCCAGCCCCGGGCCTGGCGATTCGCGCCCCGGCGACCTCCAGGAGTTGGAGCAGCAGATTCAACAGATCGACAACCAGGTGCGACGCCTGCTCCAGGCAAGCGGCGATGACCCGACGCCTGAACAGGCGCTCGAGATCTTGAGGCTGCTGGCCGAGCGCAGCCGCCTGTCGGCGTTGCGAGACGCCTTCCGGGGCGGGGGCAGACCCGGCGACTACTAAGCGGCGCCTACTTCTTAACCGGCACGCGCGGTTGCTTCGCGCCGCCGGCCGGCATGGATGGCGGGCGCGAGCCGCCCTTGCCTGCTCCGGGATGCGCCGGGATGCCTGGCTTTGGTTTCGCTTGCTTGGCCAATGAGAGTCTCCTTCGGTGGCATGAGCGCATGAATGCGCGGTTGGACGTTGCGAACTCCACCTACCTCAGCACCGGAAACCCTCCTTTGCGGATGATCGAATCGTAGCACGTTCCGGGTGGGCCGGTGCCCGACTCAATCGAAGCTCCAGTCCTCCGCGTACTGATGAAGGCCGAGGGCCCGCGCCACGGCCTGTGAGGCAACGTTGTCGTGGGCCGTGCTGTAGAGCGCGAGGCGCCCCGAAGCCTGGACGGCGGCGGCCCAGCCGGTCACGGAGAGGCGTGCGAGGCCCTGGCCGCGCCATTCTGGCGCCGTCTCCGTGCCCGCTTCGCACGCTCGTTCGCCATTGCGCGACGAATAGCAGACCGCCACAACGTGGCCATCTCGGACGATGCCAAAGAGCCTCAGTCCGGCCCGAACATCAGGCTCCCAGCTGAGCAGCGATTGGTGGAGGGGCATCGTTCCCGTGACGCGCACCACCCCGGTCGGGGCCGTGACAACCCTCGAGAAGGCGTAGGCAGGACCGTGGTGTCCAGAGGCGACGTTGTCGCCGAGAACCTCCAGCAGCTGTCGCTGGGTCGAACAGCCTTCGAGCGCGCGAGCGAGGTCGTCTGGCAGGTCGAAGCGCGCGCGGACGAGCATTTCGCCGGCGAGGGTGCGGCCGGCGAAGACGCGCGGGACGGGCCGCTGAAGTGGCTCGTTGACGCTGGCGAGCCGTCCCTTCGCGTCGAGCCGGAAGAGTGTTTCTACCTGGATCTCCAGCAACTCCCGGTCGCTCAACATGCCGGCAGTGTGGCCGACGCGCCGGGAAAGGTGAAGGCTCCCCCTTTGGCGTTTCTGATGGGTCTATCATGAAGGCGATGGCACACTTCTCACCGGACCCTTTCTGGTTCGGCGTCGCTGCCGCGGCGCTCTGGTTCTACCTGAATGCTTTCGGCCGCGTCCGCCGTACGGACGGGACGCCCTTCCCCGCCTGGCGCGCCGGCTTCTTCTTCGTGGGCGTGGCGCTTGTGCTGTTGGCGACGGTTACACCATTGGAGCACTACGGCAACCAGGCGATATGGGTGAACTTCGCCGGTTTCCTCGTGCTTACGATGATCGCCGCGCCGCTGCTGGTGCTGGGCTCGCCGTTGACGCTGGCCTTCCGTGTGACGGGGCCCACCGGGCGGCGTCGCCTACGGGCTCTCTACCGGTCCCGCATCGCCTCGATCCTGACGTTCCCCATGGTCACATGGCTCGGGTTCGCTGTGCTGACGTATGTCTGGCAGTTCAGTTCGCTGACCGAGACCGCCGCGCGTGAGCCGCTCGTGAGAGACGTTCAGCAGGCGACGCTCCTTGGCGTTTCGGTCCTGTTCTGGCTCCCTGCCCTCTCATCCGACCCGTTGCGCTGGCGGATGAATCACCCGCTGCGGGTGTTCTACGTCGGGGTGGAGATGGTGCACAAAGGTCTGTTTGGCGGGATGTTCCTGTCGATGTCCTCGCCGTTCCACGAGGAGATCGCGGCAAACCTGCCATCATGGGCGCCATCGCCCATGATGGACCAGCGCATCGGCATCCTGATCCTCTGGATCGGCGGGAACCTGATCTTCGTGACGGCGCTCATCTTTCTGATCAGAGGCTGGATGGCGTACGAAGTTCGCAACGCCGCGCGGACCGATCGCCGGCTTGCCCTCGCGGCCGAGGCGCGTAAGAAGCACCGCGCAGCCCTCGATAAGGTGTTCCACCGGGCGTAGTGCCCGTCCGGCGTCAGACGACGACGGACTCCTTGTATTCGCCGAAGACGCGCCGCCAGAGGTTGCAGATTTCGCCTACTGTGGCCCCGGCGTTGACCGCGTCGATGACGAAGGGCATTGTGTTCGTGCTGCTATCGCGGCTGGCGGCCTCCAGGCGATGCATCGCATCGCCCCAGCCGTCCGCGTCGCGCTCGGCGCGATGGCGCTTGAGGCGGGTGAGGTGACGGCGCTCCCCTTCCGGGTCCATGCGCAGGATAGGAATGTCCACGCGCTCATCGACCTGGTAGGCGTTCACCCCGACGATGGTGCGTTCGTGGTTTTCGATTTCGCGCTGATAGCGGGCGGCCGCATCGGCGATTTCGCGCTGGAAGAACCCCGTCTGGATCGCCGGCAGGACCCCGCCAATGGACTCGATCTGGTCGAAGTAGCGCAGGCAGTCCGATTCGATTTCGGAGGTCAGCTTCTCAACGAAGTACGATCCACCGAGCGGGTCGACCGTGTTCACGACGCCGCTTTCGTGGAGGATGACCTGCTGCGTCCGGACGGCAAGGCGTGCCGCCTTCTCGCTGGGGAGGGCGATGGCTTCGTCCATGGCATCCGTATGCAGCGACTGCGTCCCACCCATCACGGCTGCGAGCGCCTGGATCGCGACCCGCACCAGGTTCACCTCGGGCTGCTGTTCGGTGAGGGAGACACCGGCCGTCTG
>CAYYSD010000070.1:0-15398 GCA_964474285.1 uncultured Anaerolineaceae bacterium
AGGACTTCTGAGGCAGCACCTACCCCTCGGTAGCACCTTCAATGAGGCAGATCGGCCGATAGCGATCCCGGGCGCCGGATTGCTAGAGTGGATTGCTCATCCTCCAGTCAAGGTGGGCAACCATGGACACAACCACGCGCAGAGATCTCATCGCCACGTATCTCGCCGGGCCGGATACTGTCGCGGCGGCGTTGACCAGGATCGGCGGCAATCTCGACCGGCGGCCCGCGGACGGCTCCTGGAGCGCCCGCGAAATCGTGCATCACCTGGCGGACAGCGAGATGACCTCGGCGATCCGGTTGCGACGTCTCATCGCCGAAGAAAACCCGGTCATCATCGGCTACGACGAAGAGCTCTTCGCGCGAAAGCTGTATTACTCGGCGCGGCCGGTTGAGGCGTCGCTCGCAGCGGTGCGGGCAGCGCGCGAGACCAGCGCCGATATCCTTGGGCGCCTGGACGAATCCGGGTGGCAGCGGGCCGGAACGCACACCGAGTCCGGTCCGTATTCCGTGGAGACGTGGCTGGAGATTTACGCGGCGCATGCCCACGACCACGCCGCACAGATGCTGAGGGCGGCCGGATTGGACTGAGTGTTCAGGCTGGCTCGCCGCGGCGGCTGGTGGCGTCGATGATCTCGGCGGTCTCGTCGATGACCGACTCGGCCTTGTGAATGAGCTGGCTGAGGCGAGCGAGCTCTTCGCGCTGCTGCACGGACGCGATAGCGGCGGGCCATTCGATCACGGGGAACGCCGACCTGGCGCGGACGTCGGGCTCCCGGGCGTTGGGAGCACGTTCCGCCGTTTCCGGACCGTGGCGCCGCATCATCTCCCACTGTTCGTCCATCCCTGCGCGGAGTGGGATGCCGCGGCCAGCTGGCTTGTTCCCGGCTCGAGCGGCGAGGTCCTTCGCGCGGGGCGCGGCCTTCGTCGCGGCCACGGTTGCGGCCTTTGCCCAGCCGCGGAGCTGTATGAGCACGAACACGAGGCCCACGGCGAGGGCGACAAGCGCCCAGGGCACGAGCGCGTAGGGCGGGTCCTCGCAGGTGCCCGTGAGCCCGCAGGGGTAGCGATCGGGCCAGGGGCCTTCCGTGCCAAGCGCGTACCAGAGGAGCGCAAGGCCGGGCGTCAGAAGCAGTGAAACGACGAGCGTGCGGTCCAGGAATCGAGCCACCGGCCGGGTGGCGCCGAAAAGAGGCCCGCGTTCCTTGCGCATCTGGCGATAGCGGCCGCGCAAGAGTGTGAGGCCGAGCCAGGCCACGCCGATGGAGCCGAGCGCGAGTTCGGGGTCCGGTCCGCCGTTGTCGTTGGCGGCGGAACGGCCGAGAGCCACGGCGCCGCCGAGCATAGCCACGGGCACGAGCATGCCCACGAGGTGCCCGAAGAGGCTCGCCTTCCGGGGCTGCTTCGGCGCCTGTTGGCGGACCTGTTCCGCGGCCTGCCGTCGCTGTCGTTTCTCCCCCACGCGGATACGTTAGCAAATTCAGGCCTGCCACGGGTGAAGGCTCATGCGATCCATACGAAAGCCACCCTCGGTGGTAGAGTGCGGCCACGAAACCAGGGCTCTCGAGGGGCCGCAAGTTGGGAGGCTTACCCGTGAAGGCAGCAGTCGTCGAACCATTTGGGACGCTCACCATACGCGAACTCGCGACCCCTGAACCCGGCCCCGGGCAGGTGCGGATAAGAGTGACCGCCGCCGGGATGAACTTCGCCGATGGTGGCATGGTCAGCGGCAGGGCGGCGCGGAAACAGCCGCCCTTCGTGCCGGGGGTGGAAGCGGCAGGTGTCGTGGACGCGCTCGGAGAAGGCGTCACGAGCCTGGCGGTAGGGCAGCGAGCGGTGTACTGGGATCCCATGCCGTGCGCGTTCGCGGAACAGATCGTGGTGCCGGCCTGGCGCACGGTGGGCATCGCCGATGGAGTGACCGACGCCGTGGCGGTCGCCCTGATGGTGCAGGGAACCACCGCGCACTACCTGGTCACCGACTCGTTCAACCTGGCGGAAGGCAAGAGCTGCCTGGTGTACGCGGCGGCTGGCGGCGTGGGACAGCTCCTGGTGCAGATAGCGCATTCGCGTGGTGCGAAGGCGGTCGCCGTCGTGGGTGGCGAGGGCAAGGCGAAGGTGGCCCGCGAACTCGGCGCGGACATCGTTATCGACCGTTTCGAACACAAGGACATCCTCGCGGCGGTGAAGGATGCCACTAACGGCGAAGGCTGCGACGTGGTCTATGACAGCGTGGGCGCGGCAACGATCGAGGGATCGCTGTTGGCGACGAAGCGGCGCGGCACGTGCGTGTTGTACGGAGGCGCTTCGGGACCGGTGACCACGCTCGATACGAGCCTGATGCAGCGAGCCGGGTCGATCTTCTTCCACCGGCCGGGGCTGGGCGACCACCTGCGCGACGCCGAGGAGTATCAACGGCGGATGACGGACCTGTTCGCCTGGCATTTGGCAGGGAAGATCAATCCGCGCATCAGCGGCGAATACTCGTTGGGCGATATCGCCGAGGCGCTCAGGCGGCTCACGAGCGGGGAAACCACCGGGAAGCTCATCGTGAGGCCGTAAGAGGTTCTGCCGGCGCATCAGTTGACGCCCATTCGACCGTCGCCGGCGCGTGGTGGAGACCGGACCATGAAGGCTGACGGAAGAATGGAGCAGCCTCGATGAAACGGTGGATTGGCGTGACGGCGGTTGCAGGCGTGGCGCTGGCGGGGCTGGCAGAGGCGTCCCGGCGACGGTACGCCAATTGGGGCGCAACCGAAGCCGAGGTCACAGGCCCCATGCCGCTGGACGAACGGGTGCCGAACGCACGATTGCGGTCAACGCGGGGGATAACAATCTCGGCGCCAGCCGAAGACGTCTGGCCATGGCTGGTGCAGATGGGGGAACCGCCGCGGGGCGGATACCACAGCTACACGTCCATCGAGCGGCTCATGGGGCTGGATGTGAAGAATGCGGAGCGCGTTCTGCCAGAGTTTCAGGAGTTGCACGTCGGAGAACAGATCGACCACGGCGGGACGATGCTGGTGCAGGCGATTGACCCCGGGCGGTACCTCGTGCTGGGGCCACCACCCGACGTGGACTGGATGCCATGTACATGGGCGTTCGCCCTGAAGCCGGTGGACGAGCACCAGACGCGGCTGCTCACCCGCGTGCGGGCGCATTGGCGGTGGGCGGAGTTGTTGCGCCACACGCCTCCCTGGCTCTGGCCAATGTGGCTGGTGATGTCGCCGGGCATCCTGATCATGGAACGCAAGATGCTGCTGACCATTCGGCGCAAAGCGGAACGGCTGGCGGGCGAGCGCCGCGTGACGCTCCAAAGCACACCTTAGCGCACAGCAAGATGTTCGCGAATTGCAAGGATTCTGTAATGGTCGGCAAAGCGTAATACCTGCTAACCTTCGCCAACTCTGTGGCGGTGGGGAAGCAAGACGATGCCAGCTGCGGCGATTTCGAAACACGCTGCGAACGTGGATGCTGCGATGACCGCCCTCGGCACCACCATCGCCACGTTCGATCCCTTTCGGTTCCGGGCCTGGTCCGAATTGGGGCTGACGACCGGGCAGCTCCGGGTGCTGTTCTACATTCGAACGCAGCCGGGGGTAACCGCGGGCGAACTCGCTCAGCGGCTGGCCGTAACGCCGCCGACGATTTCGGGGATCGTGGACAGGCTGGTGAAGCTTGGCCTGGTGAAGCGCTGTGATGACCCGGCGGACCGGCGCCTGGTTCGGAACACGCTCAGCGAACAGGGCGAATCGGCCTGTATCCGCATCGAACAGGGCGCGGAGATGTTCACACGCCGCATTCTCATCGAGATGCGCGCGCACGAAGTGGAAGCGCTCGTGGTGGGCCTGAAGGCGTTCATCGACGCCTGCAACTACGTCGCCCAGGTGGACCCGAACCTGGCCCTCGAGGCGATGCCGGGCCTCGAGGAATAGCGCTCACCCGGCGATGGGGAGCGGCCTCCGGGCTGCCCGCGCCCGGCTTTCGGCGCTCAGGCCCGCCGCCTCAATCTCGAGGTTGCGGCGTGTGAGGCGCGAAAGCCACGGCCGCATCACGGCCGGAAACAGGCCCGACATCTCGACCCGAAGCGTGGCGCGGGTGCTGCCACCTTCAAGCGGTTGCACGACGTGGGTCGCGACGACACGGTTCCCCGGAGCCCGGTATTCCCAGGCGAAGGTCTCCCCCTCGCGGTACTCCGTCACCACCCAGTTCGCGGCGGGGAGCGAAGGCTGCTTGAGGCGGACACGACTGCCTCGTCCGAACGGACCGTCGTCCAGCCGCTCGACGCTGGTGGCCGTGGTTGTCCAGTCGGGCCAATGCTCGACGTCTGCCCACGTGCTCCAGACGACTTGAGCCGGGGCATCGATATCGATGGTGTGTTCGAACTTCACGGGACATTCCCTCCTGGTGCTGAGGTTCGGTGTTGTAGATCGACCTTAGCGAGGGTGGCGAGGCTGTTGCGTCCCCCAATCCGGTGATTTGCGCCGGCCGCTCCGCGCGCCCTTGCAGGGTACTCAGCGGCGCATATGATTCCGCCATCACCACCGGGGGCCACGAAGGTGAGGGCACAGGGGCAAGCACCAGCGTTTTGGTCAGAGATTCGCGCGTTGCTGTTCGCCGCGATGGCTATCTTCCTCTACACCATTGGCATCGGGATCCTGAACGGCACGGACCTGGTGGACTTCGACCGCCGCCGCGTCCTGGGGCATGTACACGGCGGCACGCTCGGCTGGCTGACGCTTTCGGTGTTCGCGGCGTCGCTGTGGCTATTCGGGGGCCAACGGAACGTGGACGCTACGGAGCGAACGCGGGTGCGGGTGCTCTGCGTGGCTGCGGTGGCCTCATTCGCGATCTACGTCGTCGCATTCTCCACGACGTACAACGAGTTCCGGCCGCTGATGGGGATCATCTCGACAGCCGTCATTGCCCTGTTCTTCGTTTGGGTGTTGATGCAGCTGCCGAAGACCGAACTGGGCGTGCCACACTGGGGATTCCTGGCCGCGATGGCCACCTCGGTCGTCGGTGGCGTGCTCGGTGTCTTGCTCGGCCTCGAGGCCGCGACCGGCGACAACTACCTCCCGGACGGCGGCGAGGACGCGCACCCCGCAACCATGGTCGTCGGCTTCCTCTTCCCGGTCGCGCTCGCGATGTCGGAGTGGGCGTTCACATTCCCAACGCCCCCCAAAGCCACACGAGCGGGAATGCTGCAGATGGTGTTCCCGTTCCTGGGCGGAGTGGTGCTCATGGCCGGGTTGCTGCTCGACAACACCGTCCTGCCCCCGATCGCCATCCTGCTGGAGATCGTCGGCGTCGTCATCTTCCTGGTGCGCATGTTCCCCAGGCTCCGGACGGTGAATGTCCTTGAAGTGAATGCGGGACGGTGGGCGCTCGCCTCCGCGGTGGGTTCCGTCTTCGTCATCGGGCTGGCGCAATACTTCGTGATCGATACCGAGGGCGACTTCGATCTCGTGCCCACTCATCAGATCCTGGCGCTCGATCATTCCCAGTTCATCGCGTCGATGACGACGGCCATCTTCGCCATGCTGTTCGCCGCGACCGCGTCGCAGAAGCTGGACTCCCGGCTCCAACACCTGGTGTTCGCGCTGGTGGTGATCGGGGTGTCCGGCTTCGTTGTGGGCCTGCTGGCCGATGCGACCATCATGAAGCGGATCTTTGCGCCAACCATGGGCACAGGACTCCTGATCGGTCTTGCAATGTTCGGCTACGGGCTCTACCGGGCGGGTAGCGGCGGGCCGGGCCAGCGATGACTACCCCGGCGCCCGCAGCACAGGACGAGGTCGATGGCTACATCCAGCGTGGCCTCGAACACCTGTGGGTGCACACGCAGCAGCTGACCGACCTGGCGAAGGACGACGGTCTGAAGGTCTTCGAACGCGGCGTAGGCATCTATCTCTGGGACATCAAGGGCCGGAAGTTCATCGATGCCATGTCGGGGCTCTGGGTCGTGAACGCGGGCCACGGGCGCACGGAGTTGGCGGAGGTGGCAGCGAACCAGATGCGCGAGATGGCGTATGTGAACACGTTCGCCTACACGAGCAAGCCGGCGGTGGACCTTGCCGCGAAGCTCGCAAGCCTGTTGCCGTCCTCCCTGAACAAGCTCTTCTTCGTGAACTCGGGCTCCGAAGCTGTCGAAACGGCCATCCGAATGGCGAAGCACTACCAGTACAACATCGGCGAAAAGAAGCGCTACAAGGTGATCGCGCGGCGCGGGTCGTACCATGGGATGACGGCGGGAGCGCTCTCGGTGAACGGATCGGCGGCGCTCAATCGCACGCCCTGGGAGCCCTTGCTGCCCGGTGTGGTGTTCGTCGAAAACGTCAACTGTTACCGCTGCCCGTTCGAGAAGACCTACCCGGCGTGTGACGTGTTCTGCGCTCGCACCATCGAACGAACGATCCAGGCGGAGCGTCCGGAAACAATCGCGGCGTTCATCGCGGAGCCGCTTTCTGCTGCGAACGCCGTGTTCCCGCCGCCGGAAGGCTACTGGCGGACGATCCGGGCACTCTGCGATAGGTACGGCATCCTGCTCATCGCGGACGAGGTGATCAACGGCTTTGGGCGGACGGGACGGTGGTTCGCCAGCGACCTCTTCGACTTCGAGCCGGACCTGATGACGATGGCCAAGGGCCTCTCCTCCGGCTACCTGCCGATTGCGGCGGTCGGGATCAGCGACCGCGTGGCCAGGGAGTTCGAAGGCGACAGGTCGAAGACGTTTGGTGGCGGAATCACGTTTGGGACCCACCCGGTGGCATGCGCCGTCGCGTTGGCCAACCTTGCCATCATCGAACGCGAAGGGCTTGTCGAAAACGCGGCCCGGACAGGCGCCTATCTCCACAGCCGGCTCAACGCGCTCAAGGAGAACCATCCGATCGTCGGCGAAGTTCGTGGGCGAGGGCTCCTGCTCGGGATGGAACTCGTCAAGGACCCGGCCACGAAGCAGCCGTTCCCGGACGCCGACGACCTTGCCGGGAAATTGACAGGCGCGCTGATCCGCAACGGCGTGCTTTGCCGGGCGGGGAACGTCCTCAACATCGCGCCGCCGCTGGTCATCACCGAGCCGGAATGCGACGACCTGGCCGCCCGCCTGGATGCAGCGCTCGGCGAGGCGGAGGCGGCACTCGGGATCACGGTCTGAACGCTTTACCGCGCGCGGAGGTCCCATTAGACATATCCGGGGCGGAATCATCAGAATGCGCTAAAGCTGAACGAGGATTTAACGATGCCCGCAACTGCACCCACGACCGAACCGCAGACAGCATCCGCCCCCACCACCGTTGACGCACTTGTCGTGGGGGCCGGATTCGCGGGTCTCTATATGCTCCACCGGCTGCGTGGGCTCGGGCTTTCGGCGCGCGTTATCGAGGCCGGCGACGGCGTGGGCGGCACGTGGTATTGGAACCGCTACCCGGGCGCACGTTGCGACATCGAGAGCCTGGACTACCAGTACGGATTCGAAGACGACCTTGTGCGCGAATGGCGCTGGTCCGAAAAGTACGCGACGCAGCCGGAGATCCTCAGGTATGTCAATCACGTCGCGGACCGGTTCGACCTGCGGCGGGACATCGACTTCGAGACACGCGTGACGAGCGCCACCTTCGACGAGCGCCGCAACCGCTGGACAGTGGCGACGGACAAGGGCGGGCGATTCGACACACGATTCTGCATCATGGCCACCGGATGCCTTTCGGCCGCGCGCGTGCCGGATATCCCGGGCCTCGATTCGTTCGAGGGCGACCGGTACCACACGGGGCACTGGCCGCATGAGGGCGTGGATTTCACGGGCAAGCGCGTGGGCGTGATCGGCACGGGCTCATCGGCGATTCAATCGATTCCGCTCATCGCCCAACAGGCGAAGCACCTGACGGTGTTCCAGCGGACGGCAAACTTCAGCATTCCCGCGCACAACGGCGAGGACGTGCTCCGGCGCGACGCCCTTCCCGACGAGGTGCGCGATGCGCAGCTGAAGGAGCGCTACACCGAGCACCGGCGGGCGCAGATGAAGACACACGCCGGAATGATCCGGACGCTGAACGACAAGTCCGCGCTGGATGCGACCGAGGAGGAGCGCCAGGAAGAGTTCGAGAAGCGCTGGCAGATTGGCGGGTTCGCCATCCAGACGTCGTTCAACGACCTGGGCATCAATGCCGAATCGAACGCGAAGGTGTCGGAGTTCGTACGCGAGAAAATCCGTTCGATCGTGAAGGATCCGGCGACGGCCGAGTTGCTCTGCCCGACAGAGTACCCCATGGGCACGAAGCGCCTGTGCGTGGACACGGACTACTACAACACCTTCAACCGGGACAACGTGTCCCTCGTCGACGTGAAACGCGCGCCGATCGAGGAGATCACGCCGAAGGGCCTGCGGACCACAGAGGCCGAATACGAGCTCGACGCGATCGTGTTCGCAACCGGATTCGATGCCATGACCGGCGCGCTGCTTGCCATCGATATCCGCGGACGGGACGGCCTGACGTTGCAAGAGAAGTGGGTTTCGGGCCCACGGACCTACCTCGGCCTGCAGGCTGCGGGCTTCCCGAACCTGTTCATGATCACTGGGCCCGGGAGCCCCTCGGTGCTGACGAACATGCTGGTCTCCATCGAACAGCACGTGGACTGGATCACGGACTGCCTGAGGTACCTGGACGAGCACCACGTGACCACGATGGAGGCGGTGCCGGAAGCAGAGGACGCGTGGGTCGACCACGTGAACGCCGTGGCGGACCGGACCCTCTTCCCGCGGGCAAATTCGTGGTACATCGGCGCGAACGTGCCGGGCAAGCCTCGCGTGTTCATGCCCTACGTCGGCGGGCTGATGAACTACGTGAAGAAGTGCAACGAGGTGGCCGAGAACGGGTACCAGGGCTTTGCCCTGGCGTAGCCAGCCAGTGCATACCACACAGGATGGTGGGGTTCGCCATTCCCCCACTGGTCACCTGATTTACGCGGGGGCAGGCTCCACAGAACCGCGCAGCCTGCCGATACCTAGAGCGATACACCATGCTCACCAAACTGCGTCCCGCGGCTGAAACCTTCGGAATGGTCCGTGTCCTCCTCCTCGACAGGTCGCCGGACGATGTCCGCAACGTGCGCGAGGTGCTCCAGGGCGAGGGGCGATTCCGGGTGTTCGCGGCTCGGGATGTTGAGGATGCGCGCATCATGCTCGACCACGGCCAGTTCGATGTCGCCGTGGTCGACTTCGAAACATGGGCGGACACGGAGTCGGCCTTCTTCGAGGCGCTGAACGAGAGCCACCCGGACCTCGCCGTCGTGTTGTTGACAGGCGATACCGACGAACGTGACGCCCTTGAAGCGATGAAGCGCGGCGCCAACGACTTCATCGCGCGCGAGATGATCGCGGCCGAGAAAGGGCTGGCGTCGCGCATCCTGGCCGCGGTGGAGGAATCGCGGACCATGCGGCGGCGCGACACGATGGTGCGATGGCTGGAACGCGAAGCGCTCACCGACCACCTGACGGGGCTGCACAACAAGCGGGCCTTCGACGAGCGCCTGAAGCAGGTTTGCGAGGCTTCGAATAGCCGCGGGGCCCCGCTTGCGCTCATCGTGATGGACATCGCCCAGACGCAGATCGTGAACGAGGTGCACGGGACGGATGCAGGCGACTCGATGATCCGGCGGACGGCCGCGGCGGTCGCGGGGTGCATCCGCGGAACGGACTTCGCGGCGCGCATCGGCGGCGATGACTTCGGCGTGATCATCCCCGAAGGCGACATCGACCTCGGCAGGCTGATTGCGCGGCGAATCGCCCAGCAAATCGAACGAATGAACGGTGGCGAGTGGGATGGCGACATCCCGGTATCGGTTACCTTCGGCGTGGCGAGCGCGATTGGCTGCGACTCCGAAACGTTGCTCGCGGCGGCGATCCAGCAGCTGTCGGACTTCAAGTCGGAGCGGCGAGGCGGCTCGGTGGTCTGGTTGCGGAGCCAGGAAGATGGACCATCCGTCGCGTGACCTGCTATGGTGCGCGACCGCGCCCGATTTGGCGCGATGGAGGTTCCACCATGGCACGAAGAACGAACCAGGACTCCATGGACGTGCGCTTTTAGCCCGACCAGCAAACGGAGGCGCGGCTTCCCCAGCGAGACGAGCGTTAAACGCGGGGTGCGGGTTCGTCGGCGAAGGCAAGGAGCTCTTCGAACGGCCGGGCAAGGAAGACCCCCGTCCCTGCGGCTCTGGCAGGCGATTCAAGCGATGCTGCCGCAACAGCGGGCGCTTTTGATGGCGAACCGCGCGGCTACTACGTTCGTGAGTGAGACGGCGGGGTCCCCCGAAAGTGGGACCCCGTTTTCGTGGTCGCGGGGGCAAATGGGGTTGCGAGGCGACTTCGAATGAACTATCGTTCAGCCGTGTGAATTAACGTTCATTCAAATGAACGGCCGTTCACACGGGAGGTGTGTGGGGATGATGCGAGTGACGCAGGCGCACGTCGACGCCCGGGAAGAGTCCATTCTCGAGGCGGCGCTGGTGCTCTTCGCGCGGAAGGGAATCGAGAAGACGACCGTGCAGGAGATCGCCAACGAGGCAGGCCTGAGTGCGGGCGCTATCTACCGGTACTACCCGGGAAAGGACGACCTCTTGCGGGCCGTCTTCGAGCACTGCGTGCACGGGGGCCGTGAAGCCTTCCTGAAACCGGAGCTGGCCGGGCTTTCGCCCATGGAGCGGTTGTTTGCGATTGGCCGGGGTGTCGTGGGGCAGTCGATGGAGTCCCCGGCCCTCGCGATCGACCCGGAGCTGACACTGGCCGCGACGCGCGACCCGGAAGGCGTGGGGCGGCACCGCCGGGCCATGCGCCTGGGCATCATCGAGCAGATAGCCAGCGTCCTGGAAGAAGGCCAGGCCGCCGGCCAGGTGCCCCATGGCGTGGATGTCCAGGGGCTCGCCGTGGGCCTGCTCGCGCTGACCATCGGCATCAACGTGCTGCAGGCAGAATTGCGCGATGAGGTCGATGGTCCGGCCGCCTTCGAGGCGGTGGCCAACTTCGTTGGGCCTTCGATGGTCCGCGCGGTGGCCGATGAGCGAGGGGCGCACAGCTAGCGCCGAACCCGGAAGCCGCCGTGAGGGACGCGACGGCAACCGGGTACGCCAGGGGGAATCGGGTCCCGTGCCGGGACAGCGCCAATCTCAGTCGAGAACTCAGGCGGGAGGAAACACGATGTTTAAAATGTTGTCGCCCGAAGGGCTGGCGAGTATGTCCGTGCGTCATCCGTGGCGCGTGGTCGTCGCCTGGATAGTGGCGCTGGTGGCGGGCGGGGCGCTCGCTTCAGGCCTCGGGAACGTGCTCACGACGGACTTTTCGAACTATGTCGAGACTGAATCAGACACAGCCACGGCGCTCATCGAGCAGAAACTCGACGGGGCCCGGCCGAGCACCGAAGTGGTGGTGATTCAGTCTCGCGACCGGACCATCGACGACCCGGCGTTTGAGACGCTGGCGCGAAACGTCATCAGCGACCTGCAGGGCGCCGGGCCGGCCGTCTCACACGTAACGTCGTATTTCGACGGGGCCGGCGACAGCGTCCTTTCGCAGGACCGGAAGTCGCTCATCGTGCCGGTGGCGTTGGGGTCATCGCTTTCCGGGCACGTCGGGCGGGTCGGCGTCCACGAAGTCGAAAAAGACGCCGGGGCAATCCTGGACATTGTGCACAAGTACGACGGGCAGGACGGCTTCATGGTGGTCACAGGCGGCGATGGAAGCGTGAGCCTCGCGTTCACCGAGACATCGGAGAAGGATCTTCAGAAGGCCGAACTCATCGGCATCCCGATTGCCCTGGTCATCCTCCTGATCGTCTTCGGGGCGCTGGTTGCGGCGGGGCTCCCCATCCTCCTGGCGATCCTGTCGATCATGGTCTCGCTCGGGATCACGTTCATCATCGGGAACATCTTCGATCTCTCGATCTTCGTGACGAACATCATCACGACGATGGGCCTGGCCGTTGGGATTGACTACACGCTGCTCATCATCCAGCGGTTCCGCGAAGAGCGGCTGGCTGGAAGAAGCCGGGACGACGCGATCATCAAGGCCGGCGGAACCGCGAGCCGGGCGGTGCTGTTCTCGGGCCTCACCGTCGTGGTTGCCCTCGCCGGCCTCCTGCTGGTCCCGCAAAGCATCTTCCGCGGGCTGAGCATCGGCGCGATCGTGGTCGTCTGCGTGGCGGTGACGGCGGCCCTCACGCTGCTGCCGGCAGTGCTGCGGCTCCTCGGGGACCGTGTGAACAAGGTGAGCATCGGCCGGCGGCGAACCAAGGCCGCGGAGGCCAACGGCACCACGTTCTGGGACCGGTCGTCCGCGCTGGTGATGCGCCACCCGGTGATCAGCATCGTGACCTCTGTTGGGCTCCTGGTGGCCGCCAGCCTGCCCTACTTCTCGATTCAACTGGGCTGGGCGGGGATTAGCACGCTCAACGCGGAGAGCGACCCACGCCGGGCCTTCGAAGTATTGAACTCGGATTTCTCGGCAGGCGTCCTCAGCCCCGTGCAGATCGTGATCGACGGGCCGAACGTGGTCAGCGGAGCGACGAAGGACGCCATCGACGACCTCCTCGGACGCATCGCAGCCGACGGCTCCTTCGGCCCGGCGACGGTACGCACGAATGAGGCGGGAACGCTCGCCCTGATCGAGACGACGCTCCCGGGTGACCCCCAAACGGACACAGCCAAGGATGCCGTAAACCGCCTGCGGGAGAGCTATCTGCCTCCAACCGTCGGCCGCTCAGGCGCACAGTCCTACGTCACCGGGGCAACCGCGGACGGCGAGGACAACAGCAGGGTCATCGCCGACGCGACGATTCCCGTGTTCGTCTTCGTCCTCGGATTCAGCTTCATCATCCTCATGGTCGTCTTCCGCAGCATCGTCGTACCGCTGAAGGCGATGGTCATGAACCTGCTTTCGGTGGGGGCGGCCTACGGGCTGATGGTGATGGTTTCGCAGCTGGGCATCGGCAATGAGCTACTGGGATTCCGGAAGGTCGAAATCATCGAGACCTGGGTTCCGCTGTTCATGTTCGCCATCCTGTTCGGCCTCTCGATGGACTACCACGTGTTCCTGCTGACACGCATCCGGGAGCGGTTCGACCAGACGCACGACAACCGCGCCTCGGTGGCCTATGGCGTGCGCACCACGGCGGGGATGATCACCGGCGCCGCGCTCATCATGGTGGCCGTGTTCAGCGGGTTCGCCGCGGGCGACATGGTGGCGTTCCAGCAGTTCGGATTCGGGCTGGCCGTCGCGGTGCTCATCGACGCGACCATCGTGCGAACCGTTCTGGTGCCTGCGAGCATGGCGTTGCTCGGCGATTGGAACTGGTATCTGCCGTCGTGGCTCCACTGGATCCCCAGGGTCGAAGTGGAGGGCAGCCGTCACCTGCCGGAGTTCGAACCCTCGCTCGGACTCGCTTCCCAGGCGGAAGGCTAGGCCAACAGCGCCCACAGTCTGCAGGCCGTGCCCGGCCCGGTTGCGGAAGGCCAACCGGGCCGGCCGCGGCGTTGCAGCGGAGTCAGCGGATGATGGCCCCGCCAGACGTGTCCACCACTTCGATCCAGGTGGCGCCCGCCGTGAGGACCACCTCAGCTCCGTTTTCGCCATAGAAACGGGTGCGGCCGTTTGAAGAGGGCTTGCGCCACGTTGCCTGGATGTGGCGGCCCGAGGTGAGGATCTCCGCCTTGCCCTCCCCGACGAGGTCGATGAGCACATGCCCGTTGGCATCCGCGATGGTCGCTGGGGCGTGGAGGACGATGACGTTCGCAGCTTCCAGCTGGCGCCCGGTGACGGCGTCGCTATGGGCTCGGCCGGCCTGCGAACGCAGGTAAACGCCCCGAACGGCTTCCCATTGCCAGCTCACGGCGAACGACGAGAGCGTTCCGAACCTCAGGTCGATGCGTGTGGCAGGCTGCCCGCGGGAATCGCCCCCCGGAGCCCCGGCAAACAGCCAGGGCGTGGCAGGCTGAGCCGGGCGGTAGTCGCGGCCGATCGCCGCGGCGCGGAGGTCGCCAGTGCGCGTTACGACATTGTGCGGCGCAGCGCGGCCGGGGTCGCGCGAAAAGGCGTTGGAGGCGGGATTCGGGCCGCCTTCGAAGTCGAGGTCCGCAATGTGCCAGAGGGCGATCTGCGCGCCGGAATCTGCGGCGCCCGGCGTTTCCGCACGGCCCACGTGGGCAAAGAGCGCGTCGTATTCGAGCGCCCAGTGGAGGAAGGGCGTGCGGGCCGAACGCACGGGCTCCACGGTTGCCTCCTGCGACTGGTAGATGGCCATGAAACGGGTGATGCCGCCTTCCACCAGTGCCTCGATCACGATGTCGGCGCGGTCCAGCCCGGACTGGGGGACGGCATCCGCGCTGTTGTCGACCATGATCGCGACTGCGCGCGGCGGGGCGCCGGTGAAGGGCAAGCCGGTCAGCGGCGCGACAGCGAGAGCCTTCGGGACCGAGGTGGGCGACACTGAGGGACGTGGTGGGGAGCTCGACACGGTGACGGCGGTGGGTGACGCCGGCGCGGCGGTTGCGCCGGCCCCGGAAGCGTCGGTAGCGAGCTTGAGCGCCCCCACGGAGGCAAATGCGGCAATGACGATCGCGGCGGTGGAAGCGAGTTCGCGCAGCTGCATTGCCATGACGGTAGCGCGAGAAACGGCGGCTGGCATTCGGGGGAGGCCCGGATTTCAGCGGACGGGTCGCGAACAAAGTGGGGTGATCGTTGATGTTCGAACGAATGCGTACTACATTATGGCAAGTCTTCTCAGGATTCGTTGCGATTGTGAATTTCCCGGCAACAAGTCCCTTAAGGGGCTGGTCTTAGAGCCGCGAGGCGCGCAAGATGCACGAATTCCGTTCAGCTGACAGTCGAGCTTTCATACTGATTCGTAATCATGTGAAGGATTTGATCTTCACGGAACTGGAACGAAATTTTCAGTGGACATGGCCGATCGGCGCTGACTATGATAGCGCCGCCTTCGGAGCGAAGTGGCCTGATCGAACCCGAGAGGTGAGCCCGCCGTGGATGAATGCATCGCCCAGTTCCTGAACTTCCTCGCGGTGGAGAAAAACGCCAGCAACAACACGATTTCCGCCTATAGGAACGACCTCGCCCAGTTTGCGGGCTTCATGGAGAAGGCGCCGCAGACCACGGCCAGGGGCGCCTGGGAGGACATCTCCGGCGAGGGGATCGTGGGTTTTGTGGCCAACCTCCGGGAGCGAGGGTACAAGGACGCGACGGTGGCGCGAAAGGTTGCCGCGGTGAAATCGTTCTTCGGCTTCCTATCTGCGGAAGGGATGGTTCAGCAGGACCCAACTGAACAGCTGAAGTCGCCCCAGGTCGGCAAGAGCCTGCCTCGCGCGCTGACCGTCGCAGAGGTGGATGAGCTGTTGGAA
>CAYYSD010000071.1:0-15008 GCA_964474285.1 uncultured Anaerolineaceae bacterium
GCTGTGAAGTCAGCGGCGGGACGGCCGGTGGACGGACATTCGTCGCGGCCTGCGCCGGCTGGGGATTGCGAGGCGCAGCCTGAGGCGGGCGCGTTCCCGCCGCCGGGCGCCCGGCCGGTCTTGGCCCCCGTGAACCCATGCCTTCGCGGGGGGGCTTTTCGAGCCCGCAATAGGGGCATGAGACCCACGCGTAGCTCAGCGGTTTGGCGCATTGCCGGCACGGTTCCTTGAGATTCGTCCGACACGACGGGCAGAGCAGGAAGTCGTCCTGGACGCGCCGTTTGCACGTCGGGCAGGCTTTCTGGTCCTCCAGGTCCTGGAGGAGCGCCTCTTCTTCGAGGGAACGTTCGTAGAGTTCGGTGAGGGTGTAACGCGGGCGAAGGATCAGGTAGATCCAGTGGCCGGGAAGGAAGAAGACCAGGACGAGGAGGACCGCCACGGCCTGCACAATCGGATCCCGCGTTCGCTGGCGGATATCACGATAGGCCCAGAAGACGAGCGTTACCCAGAGAACCGCCAGGTAGAGCGCGAGAAGCGTGACGACGATCCGGACCGTCGCTTCCCATGACCCCCCGGGCCAGTCGATAGAATCCACGTTCAACTCCCCGATGATTTCCCCACCGGAACTGCGGCTCTCAGCGTACACCAGCACCGGTTGAGATGCTCCACGAGGTCATAAGATCCGGATCAATTGCCTTAGCAGATGTTAGACTTGATGGGTGCCGGACACACAGCAACTGCCCATGATTCTCGAGGGATTGAATCCGCCGCAGCTCGAGGCCGTGACCTTCGGCGACGGGCCGATGCTCATCCTGGCGGGGCCGGGGAGCGGAAAGACGCGCGTCATTACGCATCGCATCGCCTACCTCGTCCGCGAACGGCGCGTGGCACCGTGGCGCATCCTGGCGGTCACGTTCACGAACAAGGCCGCCCGCGAGATGCGCGAGCGGAGTGCCGTGCTGTTGGGCGAAGACGCCTTCAGCCTGGCGATGGGCACGTTCCATTCGATGTGCGCCCGCTGGCTGCGTACGGATGGGCGCCTCATCGGGTTGGATCAGAACTTCGTGATCTATGACGACGGCGACCAGGTCGGGATGATGAAACGCATCCTGGCGGACCTCGGTATCGATCCGCGCAAGTTTCCCCCGCGGTCCATCCTCTCGGCGATTTCCGCTGCGAAGAGCGAGATGGTCACTGCGGAGCAGTACGCAAAGCGCGTTGACGACTACTTCGGCGAGGTGACGGCTCGCTGCTATACCGCGTACTCGGCGGCACTCAAGAAGGCGTCCGCCCTCGACTTCGACGACCTGTTGACCGAGGCCGTACGGCTCTTCCGCGACTCTCCCGAGGCGCTGGAGAAGTACGCCGGGCGGTTCAAGCACGTGCTCGTCGATGAGTTCCAGGACACGAACCCGGCGCAATACCAACTCGCGAAGCTGCTCTCGTCCGTCAACGGCAACATCTGTGTGGTTGGCGACCCGGACCAGGGCATCTACTCGTGGCGGGCGGCGGATGTGCGCAACATCCAGTACTTCGAGCAGGACTTCCCCAACTGCAAGGTGGTCCTGCTGGAGCAGAACTACCGGTCGACCAGGGCCATCCTCGCGGCAGCGGACGCGGTCATCGGGAAGAACGTGGGCCGCAAACCCCGGACGCTGTGGACGGAGCGCGAAGGCGGCGAACTCATCACGAGCTTCGAAGCGTACAGCGACGAGGAGGAGGGCGAGTTCATCGCGCGCGAGATCCGGCGGCTGCGCTCGGGTGAGACGCCCTATGGGCAGATGGCGGTGATGTATCGCACGAATGCACTCTCCCGGGCGGTTGAAGATGCGCTCATCCGCCACAGGATTCCCTACCGGCTGGTGGGAGGGATCCGCTTCTACCAGCGCCGGGAAGTGAAAGACTTGCTCGCATACCTGCGCCTTGTTCACAACCGGCAAGACGAGGCGAGCCTGTTGCGCGTGATCAATGTGCCGGGGCGCGGGATTGGCGACCGCACAGTGGAACGGCTGCGCGAAGCCGGCTTTGAAGAGGGCCGCTCGCTGTGGGACATGTGCGAGGTGACGGCGAAAGGAGCGGGCGTGTCCGGGGTCGCGGCGCGTTCGGCGGCCGCCGTGCGCGGCTTCGTGCACCTGATCGAGCGCCTGCAGGAGCAACGCGACAAACCGCTCACTGAACTGCTGGATGCCGTCCTCGCGCACACCGGCTATCTCGCCTTCGTCCGGGAAGGCAACGAGGTGGAGGCGGAAGAGCGTGTGGAGAACATCAACCAGTTACAGGCCGTCATGGCCCAATACGAGCAGACGGGCGGTGAGGAGAGCGATCTTGCCCTCTTCCTCCACGATGTCTCGCTCATCGCCGATGTAGACGAGCTGAAGGAGGAGAGCGACGCGGTCACGCTCATCACGCTTCACCAGGCGAAGGGGCTTGAATATCCGGTGGTGTTCATGATCGGGATGGAGGAGGCGGTGTTGCCCCACATCCGCTCATTCGACGACCCTCGCCAGATGGAGGAAGAGCGGCGGCTCGCCTATGTCGGCATCACACGGGCGAAAGACCGGCTCTATCTGTCACGCGCCTTCAGGCGCTACAGCCACGGAGGACAGTCTACCAATCCCCAATCGCGTTTCATGAAGGATGTGCCCCCGGAGACGATCCGCCCCTACGGATCGACACCGCCCCGCACGTTTGCGGAGAGCGCCGTTGGGGCGGAGTTGCCCGCGGCTCGCGAGAAGGTGCCCGGGGCATGGAAGGACGGCGACCGCGTGGCCCACCCGACGTTTGGCCAGGGCATCGTTGTCAGCCGGAACGAACGGCGCGGTGATGTCGAGCTGGTTGTTGCCTTCGATACCGCCGGCATCAAGAAACTTTCGCTGCAATACGCCACGCTGACGCCCGCATGAATCCAGAGCGCCTCTTCCTGGTGCCATCGACGTGGGCGGAGTGGGAGACGTGGCTGAAGGACGATGCGCCGCGGCTGTTCCCCATCGTGGTCGGCCTGCTCATCGTCTATGTTGCGTTTCGTTACGCGATCGGGAAGCTGCTCAGGACGATGGTGACGCGGGCGGCGGCCCTCCGCCGGGAAGACCCTGTCGCTGTCGAGCGGCGGGCGAGGACGCTCATAGCGACGCTGAACTGGATGTTCGCCACCCTGTTTTCCTTCCTCGGCGCGGTGCTCGTGCTGGACAACCTCAATGTGAACGTGGGCGCGCTGATCGCCGGGATTGGCATCGCGGGCGTGGCCGTGGGCCTGGGCGCGCAGGCCCTCATTCGCGACATCATCAACGGCACGTTCATCCTCGTGGAGGGCCAATACCTTGTCGGCGACGTGGTGACGGTCGCGGGAGTGAGCGGCGAGGTGATCGAGGTGAACCCGCGCCGGACGGTTCTGCGCGATGCGGATGGCAGCGTCCACACTATCCCCAACAGCGCGATCGCCGTGGCGACGAATCACACCTCCGGTTTTAGCCGGATCCTCCTCGATGTGCCGGTCGCCTATTCGGCGGACATCGAGACGGTGCGCGTGATCCTTCGCGACGAATACCTCAGGTTAGCCCACGATTATCCGAACGACGGCCTCACGGCGCCGTCGATGGTGCGGGTACAGGCGCTGCTGGAAAACCGCGCCGTCGTGCGCATTTCCGGCGACGTACGTGTGGGGCGGCAGTGGGAACTCACGGGCGAACTACGGAAGCGTATTGCGGATCGTTTCGCGAGCGAAGGCATCGGGACGCTGTCGGCGGCGCCGGCTGCGCCTCCGGCGCCGCAGGGCTAGAACGCGGGATCGTTTCGGCGCTCCAGGCTAGGCGACGAAACGGTAGCCCTTGCCACGGATTGTCTGGATGTGCTCATCGGACCCGAGGGCCTCGCGCATCTTGCGGCGAAGGTTGCTCACGTGAGCGCGGACGAGCGTGTTCGCGCCGGCGGAGTCGTGGTATTGCCAGACCTGCACGAGGAGGTCGCGGGGGTGGAGGATCTCTCCTTCATGCGCCATAAGGTAGGTGAGAAGGGTCGCCTCGATACTCGTCAGATGGGCTTCGCCGACCTCGCTGCGCAAGGTGTTGGAGGCGAGGTCCACGTTGATGCCGGGGCCCTTGCCCGACTTCCGCGGATGTCCCAGCCGTTCACGGATCGCTTCGCCGAGCGCTTCAATGGGAAACGGTTTCTTGATGACGGCGCCATCAAGCCGGAAGTTGGGGCGCCGGGCTCCTTTGTGTAGCAGGTAGACCATTGCGGGCGACCGCGTTCCGAAGACGCTGGAGAGCCACTGGCTAAACAGCGTGAAGTTGGCGCCCTGTTCGCCGCGGGGCAGGCCCTGCACGTCCACCACGATGGCATCGGGCTGCATTTGCCCGAGCGAGTCCATGGCAAAATCGTACGAGGCCGCAGTGGCGGTGTCGTAGCCGCGGTCGCGAAGATACTCCGTTACCGCGGTTCTCATACGAGGTTCCCGGCTGACTAAGAAAACGAAGGCCATCAGTCCTCAGACTTCCATTTCGCGGGCGCGTCGCAGCATCTTCAGGATCGGCGGTGACCGGTGTCAAGCAAAATCGATGGCAGTCCGACATAAGCTGGTGAAGTTCTGGCACTGCTATAAGTAACGTGAATTGGCGTTCGCCCATGGGCGCGAGCAGTGAACTGTGGCACCTACTCGGCGGCTTCGAGTTCGTAGGTAATCGAATCGAGCCGGGCCTTGATGACACGATGCGGGGCAGCTGCCTCAACCCAGAACAGCTGGGTGATGCTTGCCGTCCGGATCCGGACGCGCCAGGTCTCGAATTCGCCCGCGGGGACGGACACGCGTTCCTGTTCCTGGACGAGGACACCGACATCGAAAACGCGGCCGTTGCTGGGATTGAGGTTCGTGAAGTCGGCCTGGAAGCCTGAGCGCAGCGGAATGCCGCGGACGAGCCAAAAGATCGACTCATCGCCATACCATGCGGGCTCAGGGACATCGTCCGTGGCCTCCGGGAGGTCGCGTTCGGTCTTTGTCACCTTGGACCGGGCGGTGGCCTCCAGGGCGGCCGTGTTGGCCGTGTAGGTGGCCGAGAACGTGGTCACGGTGTTCTCTTTGTTGTTGAGGATGGTGCGCAGCGACGAGACCGGTTTGAGCGTGGCCGTCTCCACCGTCGTGGTGCGGTCATCGCGGTAGAGCGTGCCGCTTTCGCAGAGCTGTTCGAGCTTGCTGTGCCCCGGTTCGATCTCGGGTGTGGTGACGAGCGTGCAGCTGCCGCTGTGTTCGTTGCCGCGCTCCGAAAGGTTGTAGTGATAGCGCTCCGGGCCGGTCCACGGTGCGGCTTCGAAGATCGCCGCGTGAGGTTTCGGCTGGCTAACCTCGCAGGCAGCGAGAAGGAACGCCCCGGCGAGGAGGGCAACGGCGAGCGGAATTCGAAACGTCAAACTGTACGTGCCCCAACTGCCGTTTCGATGCGGCGAAGGGCTTCTTCGACATCGTCGGCGGTGATGTTGATGTGGGTGACCATGCGCATGCGCTGATGGCCGAAGGGAACGGCCAGGACCCCGGCTTCGCGAAAGGCGGTGATCCAGGTTTCGAGCTGGCCGCGGACGATCTCGGCCACGACGATATTCGTCTGAGGGACGTTGGGGAGGAACGGTTCCAGGCGCGCGAGGCCTTCGGCAAGGCGGGCGGCGTTCCTGTGGTCGTCCTTCATCCGTTCGACGTTGTGTTCGAGGGCGTAGATGCCGGCGGCGGCGAGGATGCCGGCCTGGCGCATGCCGCCACCGAGCATCTTGCGGTTGCGGCGCGCTTCCATGATGAAGTCGGGCGGACCGCAGAGGATGGAACCGACCGGGCAGCCGAGGCCTTTCGAGAAGCAGAACGACACCGTGTCGCAATCGCGCGCGATGCGGGCCGCCGGCGCGCCCAGCGCTGCCTGGGCGTTGAAGATGCGTGCGCCGTCCAGGTGGACGCGCATCGCGTGCCCGTGTGCGAGGGAGGTAAGAGTGTCCATGGCTTCCAGGGGGAGGGCTGCGCCGCCGCAACGGTTGTGCGTGTTTTCGATGCAGAGGAGCGGGTTTCGAGGCGTGTGGAGATTGGGCGGGCGAATCGCTGCGGCAACGGCTGCCGGGTCGAGGGTGCCATCGTGCCGGTTGGGGAGCGCATGTGCCTGCACACCCGCCAGCCGGGCCGCGCCTGCGACTTCGTAGTTGAAGATGTGGCACTCCTCGCCGAGGAGAATCTCGTCGCCAGGGCGGGTGTGCGTCATGACGGCGAGCAAGTTTGCCATGGTCCCGCTGGGCACGAAGAGCGCGGCTTCCTTGCCCACGCGCTCTGCGGCCATCGCTTCGAGGCGGTTGACGGTCGGGTCCTCGCCGAACACGTCGTCGCCGACTTCTGCGGCGGCCATGGCGGCGCGCATGGCGTCGCCGGGTTTGCTGACGGTATCGCTGCGAAGATCGATCGGGGTCATGAGCTGCGCTCCCAGAGTGTGCGGTAGTGTTCGGCGCCACGGATGGCGCCGACGACTTCGGCGCGTTCTTCGCGGAGCAGATCCTCCATCGCCCGGGCACAGTCGTCTTGCGATTCGTGCCCGCCGAGGCTGCCCATGCGGTCGACGATGTGTTGCCATGCGCCGCTGGCGAGGAGCACGGGGGTGGTCCTGGGCCAGGCGAACGACATGACCTTTTCGGGGAAGGGCAGCTCCGGGCGCATCCGTTTGATCGAGCGAAAACGATCTTCCACGGATTCTGCGCGGGGGACCAGGGCGATCATCGGACCGAGCCCGGGTTTCACGCGGAAGTCGACGAGCAAGCGCTTCTGAATCATGTGGAATCGGACGATGAGGACATCGGCATCGCCAATGACCTTAAAGACTTCCTCCAGGTCGACTCCGAAGTCGTCACTCATGGCGCAACCGGTTCTGAAATCGTAGTCAAAGCGTCTTCACTGTGATGGTAGGACACGAGCGCGCATAAGGGAAAAGTTGGTCGGGGTGACAAGATTCGAACTTGTGGCCTCTTGCTCCCAAAGCAAGCGCTCTACCAGGCTGAGCTACACCCCGCGGTCACCCTCAGCGTAGAAGGGAATCCGTCGAAAGGGAACCGGGGCGATACTCAGAAGATGCCACCCGGTTCCAGTCCGAGGAGGATGCGCCCGGCGACTTCGAGATTTGGCGGCGCCAGCATGATCTGTTGGGTTGCGGCATGGACATCGCGGAAGCAGCGTTCGAGGGCGCAGCTTTCCTGGATCGAGGTCGCTCCCCCGGCGTTGTACATGAGATCCACGACCTGGGCGGAGGTGGTGGCAGCGTGGACGACGGCGGCGCGCAGCAGTGCGCGCTGTTCGAGCGTGGTCTCGCGCCTGAGTTCGGCGTTCACCCACACCTCGTCCACCAATTGGTGGAGATGGAGCCGGGCTGCTCGGAGCATCGTCTCCGCGCGGGCGACATCTGCCTGAACAGCCACGCGTTCGCGGAGGAGGTCGCGGGAGCCTGTGGGCTTCTTCGCCCCGGCCAGGTCCTTCAGCGTTTCGATTGCGGTCCGGGCAATTCCTAACGCGACGGACACGAAGCCGAGCCCGAGTGTGCTATTTGGCGGGAACGCCCAGAGCGTGCCGTCTCGCATCGGCCGTTCGGTGGCGACTTCTCGTGCGCGGTCGAAGGGCACGAACCGGTCAGTCACGGTGACATCGTGACTCCCGCTCCCGCGGAGGCCGCTGACATGCCAGGTGTCGTGGATCTCGACATCCGCCCGCGGGACGAAGAGACGCCGGGTTTCGACGACACCGGAGGGATAGCGGCGGTACTGGCCCTCCTGGTCTGTGACGATCGCGCCCAGCTGGAGCCAGTGGCTGTGTTCGCAGCCGCTCACGAAGCGCCAGCGCCCGGTGAGGCGGAAGCCGCCTTCAACCGCGATGGCACGGCCGTTCGTCGGCGGGAAGGCGCCCACCGTGATGACGTCGGGGTCGTTCCCATAGATTTCATCAGCGGTGGCGGGCGGCAGGAAGCCATAGCCGTAGCCGCTGTTGCAGACGTTCACGGTCCAGCCGGCGGAGCCATCGGCTTTCGCGACTTCTTCGACCACGTCCATGAACTGCGCGAGGGTGAGTTCGCAGCCGTTGATGTGGATCGGCGATAGCAGGCGAAACATCCCGGCGGTCCGCATCTCATCGATGAGCGCCGCAGGAATCGTGCGTTCGGCATCGATGGCGTCACGGTTTGCAAGGATGGACGGCCAGAGCGAGCGTGCCGCGGCAAGCATCCGCTCGCCGTTGGCAGGACCTTGCCGCGCTTCCGTCATGTCGCCTACGCCTCGTGAGATTCGCGCGAATTATAGCTGCGATTGGCGGCGGGGGTTCTGTACCGCGTGAGCGCGGCTGGTATAGTCCGGGGCGAATCCGACAGGCGGTTTCCGCGCAGCGAGGTGGCGATGAGTTCCGAATCCCCCAGCGCAGTCGTTTCCACTGGCTCCGGGAACGTTCGCGGCGTGGCCGCTAACGGCATCGAGAGTTTCAAGGGCATCCCCTATGGGGCGCCGACTTCCGGGCCGGGGCGTTTCATGGCGCCGGCGCCGGCCGCACCGTGGAGTGGAACGCTTGAAGCGGTGAGCTTCGGCGCCATTGCTCCGCAGTCCGCTCCAGGACGCCCGCGCGGCGGGGTCGCAACGCCAACCGAAGATACGACCGGCCGCGAAGGCGAAGACTGCCTTGTGCTCAACGTCTACACGCCGGGTGTGAACGCCGAAGCACGTCGCCCCGTGATGGTTTGGCTCCACGGGGGAGGATTCGTCACCGGGTCGGGTGGCGCTGCCTACGACGGCTCGAACCTCGCTCGTCGCGGCGATGTCGTCGTCGTGAGCATCAATCACCGCCTGGGTTCGCCTGGTTACCTCCACCTCGGGGACATCGATCCCGCCTTCGCCGCCTCGGGCAACGCCGGCATGCTGGACATCGTGCTGGCGCTCGAATGGGTGCGGGACAACGTTGGCGCGTTCGGGGGCGACGCGGGCAACGTCACGATCTTTGGCGAATCGGGCGGCGGCCGAAAGGTTGCCACGCTGATGGCCATGCCGGCCGCAAAGGGACTCTTTCACCGGGCGGTGATCGAGAGCGGACCCGGCATTCGCGCAAACGATCGCGACTACGCCACGGGCATCGCAGAGGCCATGCTCGCCGAGCTGGGGCTTGACCGCACGCAGGCGCGAAAGCTCCAGGAGGTCTCCATCGAGGACCTCATGACCGCACAGGCCGCCGTCCTCGCGAAGACGCCCACTTCGGGTCCCGCCGGCGGCTTCCGGCCCGTCGTCGATCCTGCGGTGCTGCCCCGCCATCCGTTCGAACCTGCCGCCCCGGACCTTTCCGCGGAAGTCCCGCTCCTCATCGGCTTCAACCGCACCGAGGCGACGCTCTTTCTCGCCAATGACAAGGAAGTCTTCGAACTGGACGAGGAGCGTATGCGCGTCCGCGTCCAACGACTCTTCAAGGACAAGGCGGAATTGGTCCTGGACGGCATGAGACGGATCTACCCGGAGGCTTCGCCCTCGGACCTGTATGTGCTCATCCACACCGGCTTCATGCGTTATCCCATCGACTCGATCAAACTTGCCGAGCGCAAGGCTGCGCAGGGCGGGGCGCCGGTGTACCTGTATAAGTTCGAATGGGAGACGACCGCTCGCTTTGGACAGATGCGAACGCCGCACGCCATCGAAATCCCGTTCGTGTTCGACATTGTCGACCAGGCAACCTGGCTCGGGATGACGCGGGGGACGCCGGAGGCGCACGCGCTCGCAGCGAAGGTTAGCGCCACCTGGGCGGCTTTCGCGCGCACCGGCAGCCCAAACAGCGGTGACCTGCCGAAGTGGGACCCGTTCACCATCGAAAGCCGCCAGACGATGCGCATCAACAACGAAAGTGCGCTCGAGAACGACCCCGCGAGCGAGGAACGCAAGCTCTGGGAGAGCGTCTATTACGCCTGAGAGCGCGGACCGCACAACAGTTCACGAGCGTCCTGGGAGGAAATGTGGATAGCAAAATCGTCGCGAGCTTCGCTGAAGCCGTGGCCGACATACCTTCGGGTGCGACCCTGATGGTCGGAGGGTTTGGGCCCGGCATCCCGTTTGGCCTGCTCACGGCATTGTTCGATTCCGGGCAAGACCAGCTCACAGTCATCTCAAACTCCGCGAACAGTCCGCCTCGCGATGGCGTGAAGACGATTGGGGACCTGATTGCCGCGCGCCGCGTGAAGAAGATCGTGGCATCGTTCACAGCGCCGCCCCATCCGTCCCGTGAATCGGCGCTCGTTCAGCTTCACGAATCGGGGCAGATTGAGGCCGAGCTCAATCCACAGGGAACGCTGGCAGAGCGGATCCGCGCGGGCGGAGCAGGCATCCCGGCGTTTTACACTCCCACTGGCTTCGGCACCGAGATGGCCGAGGGCAAGGAGGTTCGCGTGTTCAATGGCCGCCCCTACCTCCTGCAGGAGGCCCTGAACGCGGACTATGCGCTGGTGCGTGCCTGGAAGGCGGACGAGTTCGGCAACCTGGTCTTCCGGCGCGCCCAACGCAACTACAACCCGATCATGGCGATGGCCTCCGACTTCACCATCGCCGAGGTGGAGGAAATTGTGCCGCTGGGAGAACTCGACCCGGACCTCATCCACACGTCGGGCATCTTCGTACACCGCGTGGTGGCGATTCCGGGAGGGGCGCAATGAGCAGCGACGGCAAGCTTCGTATCAGCCGCGACCTGATGGCGGCGCGCATCGCCGCTGAGCTCCAGGATGGCTGGCTCGTGAACCTTGGCATTGGCATTCCGGTGCTTTGCTCCGACTTCGTGCCGGCAGACCGGACGGTCATCTTCCATTCAGAGAACGGCGTCATCGGCTATGGGCGGCTGGCGCACGACGACGAGGTGGACCCAAACATCGTCAATGGCGGCGTTCAACCGGTCATCCTGACGAAGTACGGCTGCATCGTGAACCATTCGGACGCCTTCGCCATCATCCGGCGGGGGCGGCTCGATTGCGGCGTGCTGGGAGCCTACGAGGTGGGTGCGAACGGCGACTTTGCCAACTGGCGGGTGGCCGGGCGGAAGGGCGGGGGCATCGGAGGCGCGATGGACATCGCGCAGAACGCGAAGAACGTGTTCATCCTCATGGAGCACACCACGAGAGAGGGTGCGCCGCGCCTGCTTTCACGCTGTAGCCTGCCGATTACGGCGGCGGGCGTGGTGAAACTGGTGATGACGGACCTTGGACTTTTCCGGCCGGAGGGCGAAGGTTTCCGCTTGTTGGAGATCGCGCCCGGGCACACGCCGGACGAGGTCCAGGCCCTCACGGGCGCGAAGCTGCTGTACGACGGTACCGTACCCGAGGTGGGATAGCGGCCGTGTGACGGCCATCCACCATGCCCAGGCCCTGAGATCCCCGAGGTCAGCGCTCCGGAGCGACGCCGTGCCGCTCTGCCGTATGCTTCGGCAGCGGAGGAGGCATCAGTATGCGCGCAACTCTCGAATGGTTCGGAACGGCCACCTGGCGGCTGACCGTCGGCGACACGGTGATCTGGCTCGACGCCTACATCAACCGCGCTCCCACGGCGGCTCCTTTGCCGCAACGCGCCGAACAGGTGACGCGGGCTGACTACATCCTCATCGGCCATTCCCACTTCGACCACATTGCGGAAGCCGGGCTCGTGGCGAAGAACACGGGGGCAACCGTCGTCGGGTCGGCGCTGACCTGCGAAATTGTGCAGGACGAGGGTGTCGCTGCCGCGAAGACCATCACATGCATAGGGGGCGAGGCGCTCTCGCTGGGCCCGGTGACGGTACAGACCTTCCCCTCGCTCCACGGGTTTAACGGCTTGCGGGAATGGCCCGACAAACTGGGCCGGGACCGCGACCAGCGGACGGCTGACCTCCGCGCAGAGGACCGCGCCGGATGCGAGGCGGCGCTCGCGCACCTCGCGAACGTCCCGGCGAAGCAACGCAACGACGGCGGCCCGCTTGCCTATCTGCTCTCCTGGGACGACTTTCGCCTGTTCTGGCACGACACGCCGGGCATGGTCACGACCTCCTGGGAGGAAGCGGCCGAGGGAGCGCCCGACCTCGCACTGCTCTCCGCCGCCGCCGCCTTCTCGACGCCAAACGTCGATGGCGAGCCGCTGCATGACGGCCAGCAGGCCTTCGTCGCGAGGATGGCCACCATCCTCCAACCCGGCGAAGTCATCCTGAACCACCACGACGACTGGTGCCCGCCCGTCACCTACCACCTCGATGAGGAGACGTTTCGTCCGGGGCTAGAAATTGCCGGGGTGGCACTGCGGATGGCATCGATCGGCGAGCGCATCGAACTCGACTGACTGCGTGGAACTTATTCGAGGCGCTCGGCGTTGGATAGGGCGTGGGACGGCCGTGGCCGCGAAACCGAAACCCCCGCCTCGTCCAGCGGCCCGGCCCGTCTCCGTTACCCCACTTTGCGAACCCCGGGTTCCCCCCGAGCATCAGCTCCTGGCTGCGTCCCGGGACGGCCGAACGGACAGTGAGATCCGGGCCGTGTGCACCTATCTGGCCCTGAGTTCACCGGTACGATTGAGTCGAGAAGGGTAGGAACAAAGCGCCACCGCCATCGCGGCGCGGGCGCTGGCCGGCCAGCCGGCGCGGCGCCAGGGTTCAGGTTCCTGCCCTTCTTCCGGTACCCAGGGTAATGCGCGGGTCAGCCGGCTGGAACCCGATGCTCACAGGAGACCTGAGTGACGACAACACCTCGCCCGAATGACTTTCGCAACCTGCCTGCCGATGCACGACGCCATGACACGATCGTGCCGGAGGCAGGTCACGATGCGTATCGAGATGTCGAAGGCTTTCCAAGCGGGACTGCCTGCACTGAGTGCGGCCTGGTCTACGAAGCGGGCCGGTGGGCGTGGGCTGGCGAACGCCGCACGCTTCGCGCGCCGGCCCACGCCGCACCAGGTGACCACCACCTTTGCCCGGCATGCCGGCGCGTTCGCGATAACTATCCGGCCGGGTTCGTGACCCTGTCCGGGGCTTTCGTCTCCACGCACCTGGCCGAAGTGCTCGACGTGATCCGTGTGAACGCCGGCCTCGAACTCATCGAACACCCCCAGAACCGCGTGATGACGCTTGAGACTCGGGGAGATGAGGTGGAAGTGACGACCACCGACGCTCACCTCGCCCGGCGCATCGGTGAGGCACTCCGGGATACCTACAAGGGGGGCCTGGACGTCGACTACCTCAAGGAATCGGACCAGGTCCGTGTGGTGTGGCGGCGGGAGGCCGTGCCTGTCCGGGAGGCCCACGAGGCCGTCGCGGAACCGCTCGTGGAAGTTGTTGTCCACGATGTCATCCTCACGCCCGAGGTCCAGAGCTATCTGCAGTCGCGAATCGACCGGCTGCCGGACTCCTACGAGCGGATCCTTTCGAGCCGGGTTGTGCTCCGGGGCGAAACGCGCCACCACCAGACGGGCGGGCCTTACAGCGTCCACATTCACATCGACGTTCCTCAGCGGGTCGTTGTCGTCACGCGTCAAAAGCGGGATGACCTCCATGCCGCCATTAAGGAAGCGTTCGATGCGGCGCAGCGCCAGCTCCACGAACACGCGCGCAAGCAGCGAGGCGACGTCAGCCCGACGGTCAAGCCGTCGCGCGGCCACATCTCCCGGGTCTTCCCGGAACTCGGATACGGCTTCATCGACACCGGTGAAGGTGACGCGTACTTCCACCGAAACGCAGTCCTGGAGCACCGTTTCGACGAACTGGAAGTCGGGCGCGAAGTCCGCTTCGAGCTCGAGGGCGGCGACAAGGGCCTCCAGGCGAGCACTGTGGCGCTCGTGTGACCGCGAGCGGCTGCTGCACGCGCCGGGCGTGGATTGGGCCGGGCCGACCGGCCGGAAACACGGGGCAGCGCTCCGGTTGAAGCTTGTCGAATCGAGCATGCTGTGAGGGGGAACGCCTTCGCCCGCTGGATGACGAAACCATCCTCGCCTCCGTCGCCCGGACGCATCGCGCGGTAGTCATCGATGAGGGGTGGCGGAGCGGGAGCCTTTCGGCCGAAATCAGCACACGCATCATGGAGAGCGCGTTCTCCGAGCTCAACGCGCCAGTTGAGCGCGTCTGCAGCGCCGAGGTGCCTGAGTCCCGGACGGTGTTCCGGTAGTGGCTCACGCACGCTGATCATGGCGCCCTCGGTAGGACTCGAACCTACAACCAGCGGATTAGAAGGCCGCTGCTCTATCCCTTGAGCTACGAGGGCGGGCACCTCAAGTGTACCGCGCGCCGTGCCACCGCGAACCGTCCCGGCGACACGACACTTCGCTCCACGGCGCGTAGGATCGGGTTCGCCGGCGCTGTGAAGGCGCGAGGCACTTTCCCCAACTGGAGGGCCGTCTGATGCAGGTCAGCCCCAGCGTTCGCGCCGTGCAGATCCCTGACATGAACCCGATGCACCCCGACTTCACGTCGATCTACCTGGTCGGGCCCAAGGGCGGCCAGTCCCTCACCATCGATTCGGGCGAGGCTCTCGACCACTACCGCTGGATGCTCCGGGGCTATCTCGCGGCGGTGGAGAAGGCCGAGATCGGGATAGCGGCGATCACCCACCACCACGCCGACCACAGCGGCAACCTCAAGTGGGTGCGCGAACTCCTCAAAGCGGAGGTCACCGTTCCCGATAACGCGGTGAAGCTGCTCAAAGGCCGCATCCCCCCGGCCAAAGACGTCGCTCTCTTGCACGACGGCCAGGTGTTGGAACTTGGAAGCGGCGTGAAGGTCAACGTCCTCGCCACTCCCGGTCACAGTGTTGATTCCCTCTGTTATTACATTGAGGAGGAGGGTGTGCTTTTCTCCGGGGACACCCTCCTCGGCAGCAGCACGACGACCGTGTGGGACCTGGGCCTCTATCGCCAGTCCCTTCAGAAGCTTCTCGAGCTGCCCAACCTCAAGGTCATCTGCCCCGGGCACGGTCCGCTGGTTCACGACCCCCGCCAACGCCTCGAGTCGTACGTGAAGCACCGCAACATGCGCGAACACCAGATTCTCG
>CAYYSD010000072.1:0-14779 GCA_964474285.1 uncultured Anaerolineaceae bacterium
GCGAGGTGGCGAGCGCACGGGCTGCGGGAATGCCGAGGGCGGGGTGGCGGAGCGACGCGGCCCCTGCCGTCGCAGCGGAGCCCACCCCGCCCCCGTCCAGTCCGAGTGTAGCCGGACCAATCACCGGCATCGTGGTGCGCATCCCGTAGCCTGTCCACGTTGCTTCGGAGGCTCGGGATTCATGGTCTCCCCGACCTATTGCCCCGTGAACTCCGGGCTTCGGCGGCTGAGGAACGCGTCGACGCCTTCCCTGAAGTCGTCCATCGCGAAGAGCGTGCGCAGGTGCACCATCAGGTGGTCGACGGTCGTTTCGTACGTCTCGTTGAGGCCGAGGCGCATCATGCGCTTCGTCGCCTGGATGGCCATGGGAGCGTTCTGAGCGATCTCCTCGGCCCAGAGCTTCGCCGTCGGCACGAGTTCGGCCTGCGGCACGACTTCGTTCACGAGCCCGATCTCCTTGCACTGCGCGGCGCCCAGCGTCTGGCCACGGAAGAACATCTCGGAGGCTTTGCCCCAGCCCACGAGGCGCGGAAGGAGCCAGGTGCCGCCACTCTCCGGGAGCAGGTTACGGCGCGCCGTGACGGCCGCTATCTTGCCGTTTTCGCCAGCGATGCGGATGTCGCACAGCAGGGCGAGGTCCATGCCATAGCCCGCGGCGGCGCCGTTGAGCGCACAGATCACCGGCTTGTCCATGTTCCAGAGCACCGTCGGCGGCGAATCGCGCAGGTCGAACAGCTGCTGGGCCTGCTTGCCGCGGCCTTCGCGCGCCGATGGGCCGCTGTCCACGAGGTCGAGGCCGGCGCAGAAACCGCGTCCGGAGCCCGTGAGGACGAGCGCCCGGACCGAGGTGTCGCGGTTCGCCTGGACCAGCATGCGTGAAAGCGTCCCCATCATCGGGCCGCTGATCGCGTTGAGCCGCTCAGGACGGTTGAGCGTCAGCACCAGCACGTGCTCGCTGCGCTCGGCGAGCAGTTCGTCGGTGCCGGTATCGATCGATTCGTAGAGTGTCACAGCCATACCCCTGGTGGTTCATCCCGCCCCAAGGAGATGTTGTACGCCATTCCGGGCTCCTACGCCCGGGCCGCGCGCCCCACCGTGCCGGCTGCGCGAAGGGCGGCGATGGCGTCCGCATCGAAGCCGACCTCCGCCAGGACTTCGTCCGTTTGCTCATCGTGATGGGCGCGGAGGACTGGATGCGCGTGGGCGTGCCGTCCATCTTCAGGGCCGGCCCGAAGGTGCGGTAGGCCCCGAGGAGCGGATGCTCGAGCTCCACCACGAAGTCGTTCTCCAGCAGCTGCGGGTCGCGCATCGCATCGGGCGGGAAGTTGAACGGCCCGCACGGAACCCCGCCGGCCTGCAAAGTCGCGATCCACTCCTCGGTGGTCTTCGTGAGGAAGATCCCCTCGATCTCGGCCAATAGCGCCTGCAGACGCGCCATCGACTCCGGCGTACCCAGCTGGAAGCCCGGCTCGGTCCGCGGGTCATAGATGCCGGTCACGGCCCGGAAGCGCGCGTTCAACTGCGGGCTAAGGCACCCGACGGAGACCAGGCCGTCCTTCGTGCGGTAGTTGCGGAAGTAGATGTTGCCGAAGCCGCCGCGCATGTAGTGCTTCTCCCAGAGCGCGCGCTGGTCGGCATAGCTGGCGTCGTTCGCCCGGGCTTCGGTCAGTTCGGCGCGAAAGGCCTCTTCCACGGGCGGATCCGTGGCCCCGAACCAGCTCAGGAGCTGGTGCCCGAGCGCCATCGCCGTGCCCAGCAGCGACGTCTCCACCCGCTGCCCCTCACCCGTGAGGTCGCGATGCCGCAGCGCGGCAACAATGCCGAGCGCGGAGAAGGCACCGGTGCCCATGTCGTTGAAAGCCGGGCGGATGTTGATCGGCACGCCTCCCTGTTCGCGCGCGGCCAACACGGAGGTTCCCGACATCGCCTGGACGATCACGTCATAGCCGGGCGCGCCGCCGAACGGCCCGTTGCGGCCCAGTGGCCAGTGCTCAAGCACGATCAGACGCGGATTAATGAGCTTCAGGTCCTCGTAGCGCAACCGGTACCGCGGGAGGTCTGCCGGCTTGAGCGAGACCATCACGACATCCGCCCAGAGCACCAGCCGTTCGAGCACGGGGCGCGCTTCGGCGCTCGTGATGTCCAGGCAGATGCTGCGCTTGCCCCGGTTCACCAGGGTGAAGCCCTTGCTTTCGCCGGGCAGGATGGGCTCCATGGTGTGCCGGATGCCGTCGCCGAGCGGCGGCTCAACCTTGACCACATCGGCGCCCATGTCGGACAGGAGCACCCCGGCGAAGGGCACCGCCAGCGCCTGCGCGATCTCCAGCACCTTCACGCCCGCCAGCGCCCCGGGTTTGTCATCAACCATGGGGCGAGGATACAGGGCGGCAGGCTTATATCGGGAGGGTTTAGAAGTTGAGCCCGATCGGCTCCAGGATGTGTCCCTTCGTCCAGTTCCAGGGCTTCGCCTCGGCGAAGTGGAGCAGGTACTCCTGCGCCATCTTCGGCACAAGCAGCGCCAGCATCGGGATGACCACCGTTCTGGTGTTGTGCGGCACCGCTCCCTGGAACCACTTCATCACCACGACCACGTAGATCCACCAGTTTTCGAACATGTTCGGGAAGATGAACAGGAAGATCCGCGCTTCGGTCAGTTCGAAGCAGACCACGCCGGCGGCCCGGTAGGCGAACAGCGCAACGGCCGGGAAGCGCGCCCACGCGTTCTTCCAGCCAAAGGCGACCAGGAGTTCGAGCGCCAGGTAATAACTGTCGAGGACTTTGTCGAGTTCGGCGTAGTGGTCTCCGAAGCCGCCGATGTCGATCGCGTCCACGATGATGACATCGGCGCCGTCGAGGAGCATGGCGATGATCCCGCCCGTGAACCAGTAGCGAAGGATGAGGAGGGGAACGAACAGCCTGAGCCCGATGATGACCGTCTCACCGCCGCTTCCGCCATAGACTCCCGCCCAACGCAGCGCCAGGAATCCGATGAAGACGGCCACCACCCCGGCTGAGATCCCCAGGGCCACGCGCGGATTGAACCCATCCAGCCGCTTGATATAGAAGCGATTCATGGCCGCTATCCTGAGTCCTGGGAGCGTTGAGCGCGAATCGGAGGCGCGAGCGCTTCGGAGCCGGTTCTGAAGCGCAGAACGTGTGCCCCGAGCTCGGCCCGTCCGCCGCATAGATGTTGCCGCCGTCTTCCCTGGTCGCATGATCCGACCTCCGTTCGCGATCACGTCGCGTGAATCCGGTGTTGATTGAAGCGGGGGAAGCTTGAGTTTCGGTCCTGGCCCAGGCTGAGAGTTCGTTGAGAGAGGCACGGCGCGACAGGACCGGCGGGGGCTGCTGTATGCTTCGCGCATCCCACCGTGGAGGGGACCTGTGGACTACGCTCGCCCCGAACTGCTTGCCGAACCGGATTGGCTGGCTGCACACCTCGACGACCCCAACGTCCGGATCATCGATTGCGCCACGCTTGAAGCGTATCGCCGCGCGCACATCCCCGGGGCTGTGCAGTTGCCGGTGCACTTCTACATCAAAGACAACGACCCCGAAGGCAGCGACCACGGCGTGCTCGTGATGTCGCCGGGAGCGTTCGAGAAGCTTATGAGCCAGCTCGGGGTCGGGCCGGAGACCACGGTCGTGACGTATGACGACAACAACGCGCTCGTCGCCGCGCGGCTCTGGTGGGTACTGAAGTACTACGGACACACCAACGCGAAAGTGCTCAACGGCGGCTGGCACCGCTGGATCACCGAAAGGCGCCCGGTCACCTTCCATGCCACGAAAGCGCCGGCGGCCACGTTCACGGCAAGACCGAACCCCGATATCTACGCGACCGTGGACTACCTCAAGGAAAAGCATGCCGACGCGGGCTGCCAGGTGATGGACACGCGCACCGATGGCGAATGGGAAGGCACGAACGACCGCGGAAACCGGCGGACGGGCCGCGTGCCGAACGCCCGCCACCTCGAATGGCTGAACTTCGTGGAGAAGGGCGACACCCGACGCTTCCTTCCCGCGGACGAACTCCAGGGCCTGCTCGACGGCGCCGGGTTCACGCGTGCGAAGCCGACGATCACGTATTGCCAGGGTGGCATCCGCGCCGCCCACGCCGCCTTCGTGCTGGATCTCATGGGCTACGACGACGTACGGGTGTACGACGGCTCCATGCGTGAGTGGGCTAACCGGGACGACACGCCGCTGGTCAAGTAGAGCCACGGTGGCAACGCCGTCAGCGAGAGCTTGCGTGAAGGATCGTGAAGCCGACCACGTCGCCGCCCTCGTAGCGGACGATAATGTCGTCATCGGTGAGTTCGCTGTCCGTAGCAATGGATGGGCGGCGGAAGTTGATGTAGAGGACATCTGCCTCGGCGTCATCGCTTGACCACATCGCCCCGTCGGGAACGCTCCGCAGGGCTTCAACGAGAGGCAGGAATGGTTCGACGGTCAGGTTGGCCGAAGCTGCTGCCCCTTCCAAACTCAAGATACGAAACAGGCCGCCCCAAGTGGGGCGGCCCGTCGAAGTTCCGAGTTGCGCCGGCCTTAGCCGACAGGCACGACGGGTTCTTTTTCGACCCGCTCCGTCTTGAGCAGCGCTTCAATGGTGAAACCGAGGTCGGCGCGCTCGCAGAGCGAACCGCAGTACGTCATCTTCATGGTGCTGGGGGACTTGCGCCAGTCGTAGCGGAGACCGCACCGCGCGCACACTTTGATGTTGTTCAAGTTCATCCCGACAGCGCCGGGACCGATTGGCGTCTCCACGTGGTTCCCCCGTTTCCAGCGAATGGCCTTGGCCATCACACTATTCCTGACGTATCTCCAGCGTAAATGGTTCCATAGCTTAGGGGCCACCACTCACGATGACGGTTGTGTTAACCGCTACATACTCTTTACGTCGCCCGGCAGCATTGCGATGAGCCCATCGTGCCACAGGATGCCGGCCCGGCGACTACCCGCATGGGCAGGAATGCCGCTTCCGAATGGATGGGGGCAATTTGCTACGCTGCGAGGAGCGGCTCCCACGGGGCAGGTTCATGGCCGCGAACGGGAGCCTGGCTGTGCAGCAGCGTCTCAATCGTGAATCCGAGGTCGGCCTTTTCGCAGAGCGAGCCGCAGTAGGTCATCTTGAGAAAGCCGCTCGGGGAACGGCGCCAATCATAGGGCACCCCGCAACGCTGACAGGATCGCATGTTCGTGGCTTCCATCCCGGTTTCCTCCACCGCTCGCCGGTTCGTGGCTGGTCGAGCTGCCTGCGGAAATGGTCGCCACCACGGGCCGTGGCGGGCATCGTGGAACCACCCGCAATCCCGTCGGGGTTGCCCCTACGGGTCTCTACGCGACAACGCCGCTGCCCACGCTGGTCCACCAAGGCCACGGGGCAGGCGGACGTTGGCCACCTGCCCCGTGGAGCGCTCAAACAGTCCCGCGTCAGACCTTCGCGGTCGCATCCTGCGTTTCGCGAATGATCTCGCGCATGCGCCGCATGGCCGCCATCCGGCGCTGCTGCGCTTCGGGCAGCGACGAGATGTCGACCTCGGCGATGTTGTAGCCATAGGCGGGGTAGGGCTCAATCTCGGGTTCGGCCAGCTCCTGCATCCATTGCTTCCGCTTGAAGGCCGCCTCGATGTAGGGCGCCAGCTCATCGGCTTTCTTCGCCTGCCGGGCCGCTTCGTGCTCTTTGAACTCGGGCATCACGTCTTTCGCAAAGAGGGTGAGGTCTTCGCAAATGTTCTCGTGAAGGTTGTTCCCGCCTTGCTGGATGAAGACCGCCTGGTCCACTCCGGCTTCCGAGAACTTCGCCAGGTGTTCGCGCAATTGCGCAGGCGTGCCGATGCCGCCGGTGCCGCCACCCAGCACTTCCATCCCGAGCCGATCGCGCACGGCCACGTACTGGTCCCAGATGTTCGTGCGGCCCGGCTTGTGGAGGCCGAAGTTGTAATGGTGGCCCAGCGCGAACTGGAAGAAACGGAAGCCATCCGTGCCGCGACGCAGCGCCTCGGCTTCGTCCGGGTGACACGAAAAGCTTGAGACCATCGCGATGTTCGGGTTCACGGTGTGGCCGATCGGCACGCACTCGCGCTTGAACGTCTCGTAGTAGTCCGAAACCCAGTGGCGCGCCTCCGCCGGGTCGATGAAGGCGAACGTCAACGCGCCGATACCCAGCTGCGCAGCGAGGTGGATCGTGTCGCGGTTCGAACACGCGACCCAAAGCGGCGGGTGGGGCTTTTGGACCGGCTTGGGGACGATGTTCCGCGTGGGCATCGAAAAGAACTGGCCCTGGAAGCCCGGGTATGGGTCCATCGCCAGCATGTTCGCGACCTGCTCTGTTGTCTCCCGCCACATGGCACGCCGCTGGTTGGGGTCGATGCCGAAGCCCTCGAGCTCCGCGCGCGATGCCGATTCGCCCGTGCCCCATTCCACCCGGCCGTTCGAGACCAGGTCGAGCGTGGCGATCTCCTCCGCGATGCGGGCGGGGTGGTTGTAGTTCGGCGGCATGAGCTTGATGCCGTGGCCCAGCCGGATGTTCTTCGTCCGCTGGGAAGCCGCCGCGAGAAAGACTTCCGGGCAGGAGGAGTGGGAGTATTCCTCGAGGAAGTGGTGCTCCACTTCCCACGCATAGTCGATGCCCAGCCGGTCCGCGAGTTCGACCTGGTCGAGCGCGTCCTGGAAGAGCTTCTGCTCACGGCCTTCGCTCCACGGGCGGGGGAGTTGATGCTCATAGAAAATACCGAACTTCATTCGGACCCTCCTTCATGGGCGAATCCTACCAGAACGTTCGGGCCTTGCTCACAACTCCTTCTCGCCCGATGAAAACGATCCCACGCCGCCCCCACGCAGGTTCGCGCGTTTACGTGCGAGCGGTATCATGCCGGGGATGACAACTGAACCAACTGCCAAAGACCGGGCGATCACTGGCCTCCACCGGTCGAGTGCGCTCCTCGACGCGATGCGCCTCCAGCTGTGGGATCGCGAGGGATTGACCGTCACTCAGCTTCGGCTGCTCTCCATCCTGGACCAGGAAGGCGGCATGAGTAACGCCGATCTTGCAGACCGCCTCTATGTCACGAGGCCATCGGTCTCGGCTCTCCTCGAACGCCTGGAACGGGGCGGATTCATCCGCCGCGAAGTCTCCCCGAGCGACCGCCGCGGCATCCGCATCTGGCTTGAAGAACGCGGCCACAACGCGGTCGCCAACGTCCGCGGCGACTTCCGCGCCTATACGGCGACCCTCATGGAAGACCTGAGCGATGAAGAGCTCGAGGTGCTCGCCGATTCCTTCGAACGCTTCGTCGCCGCCGGCCGAGCGAGGCGACTGCGCGACCTCGCCGCCGAGCGCGGGGAGGCCTGAACGGTCATGCCGCTCACGGTGGATCGGCGCCGTTGCCTGAAGTCGGGGCAGTGCACCTATAACTACCCGGCCCTGTTCCGCGAAGGGCCCGACGGCTACCCGGAGGTTCTCGTCACCGAACCGGGCCCGGACCAGCGCGGTGACGCCGAAGAAGCCGTCGACCTCTGCCCGGCCTCCGCGATCGAATTGTCCGCGATGCCCCAAACGCGTTAACCAGCGCGCTCTTTGCCGTACACTTCGCAGATGAACGGCGCGCGCCACCCTGGCGTGGTTCACTCCCTGCGATACCGCGACTTTCGGCTCCTGCTCGCAGACACCACACTGCAACAGGTTGTGCTGCCGATGCACTTCATCACGCTCACGTTCTGGGCGATTGAGCGCTACCCCGACGAGAAAGTGCTGTACACATCCCTGATCGTTGCCGTGCGCGGCGCCGGGCTGATCCTCCTCAGCCTCATCGGTGGAGCCATCGCCGACCGCATCGAACGGCGGCGGGTGATCCAGGGGTGCGAAGTGGCGCTGTTCGTCAACACACTCGCGATCGCCGCGACGATCTTCTTCGAGCCCCTGGGCGACGCCACCATCGTGCTGGTGCTGGGCCTCGTATTCGCAGCTGCGGCGAACATGGGCATCGATGCCCCGGCACGTTCAGCTTCGATCCCGGCAATCGTGCCGCAGCAGCAGATGGGCGCAGCCATCGGCTTCAACAACATCGCTCAGCAAATCACGGTCCCCATCACCCTGCCGCTCGTCGGGCTGATCAACGGGCTCCTGGAGCCAGGCCAGGTCATCCTCGTGAGCCTGCTGGCGTGGGCGGGCATCTTCCCCATCGTTTTCTCCTTGCGCTACAGCAGCCGGGCAGCGGCCAGGCCGGCGGCCAATATCACCCGAGATGTCGTCGACGGCCTCCGCTACGTCGGCACCGACCGGACCATCCAGGCTGTCGTCCTCATCATGATCATCGTCCAGGTGATCGGCATGCCGACGGTCGGCATGTTGGGGCCCGTCTGGGTGACGGAGGTCCTCGGGTTGAGCCGCGCGCAGTTTGGGTTGGTGGCGATGGTCTGGGGCATCGGCGGCCTGACGTCGTCCATCGTCTTCACGCGGCTGCTCTCCGCGGCACGCCGCGGGCCCACGCTCGTTGCGACCGCGATGCTGTTCGGGACGGCGGCACTCATCTTCTCGCTGTCGCGCCTGCCCCTGCTCACGGCGGCGATGAACTTCTTCCTCGGCTTCGCCCTTGCCGGGACGATCGTCGTGGCCCTCACCATCGTCCAGTACCGCGTGCCAAACGAAATGCGCGGACGCGTGACCGGCCTCTTCCCCCTGGTCCTCGGGATGGCGATGCTGAACGCGTTCCCTGTTGGCGCCGCAGGTCAGCGCGCGGGGCTCGAGATCGTGTTCCCGGCCTTGGCGCTGTGCGTGCTCTGCCTGACGGCGCTGCTGGCAATGCTGTTGCCTGCGTTGCGGACGCGTGGGGCGGTCCAGCCTGCGGTCGCCGTCGAGGCAGGCCCGGCCGCCGCGGCCCCTGTGGCGGCACTCCAACCGGAGGAGGTCTGAGATGGCGTTACTGGGGATCGCGCATATCCAGGTGACCATCACACGGGATGGCGAGGCCGCGGCGCGGGAGTTCTACGGCGGACTGTTGCCCTGCCGGAGATCGCGAAGCCAGACACGCTCGCCGGGCGGGGCGGCTGCTGGTTCGCCATCGGTCCGCAGGAAATCCATTGCGGCGTCGATGAGCAAGTGCCGTTGGGCAGGCACCACCCCGCGTTCCTGACGGACGACCTGGACGAGGTACGCTCGCGGCTGGAAGCCGCCGGGGCACGTACCGCCGATGACGCGCCGCTGCCGGGCTGCCGGCGGTTCTATTGCGTACGATCCGTTCGGCAACCGCCTCGAATTCCTTGACCGCGAATCACAAGGCTGACCCTTCACCGGCGGCGGCGGCGTGTCGAATATCCTCACATGGTGAGTTTTTGGACGTGGGCCGTCTTCTATCCCTTCGCCGCGTTCGCGACGTTTAGCCTTGCGGCGCTCCTCACGGGCGCAGTCGGGTTTTCGCCTGGGATGCCGATGTTCACGGTGATGCTCATCATCTCGGACGCGGGCCGGCACCTTCGCGGGAAGGCAATCGCGCGGCGCGATCGCCAGGCCGCCGCCGAAGCGCGCGAGGCCCTCGTTCGCGGCCGGTTCAAGGAGCTGGAATCGGCTCCTCCGCGCAGCAAAGCCGCCTGAAATCTCGCCGCCTGCCGCGGGGGCTTGTACCCTGTGCGCCATGGCCGGATTCCGCATCCCGTTCTTTCGACCCTCCATCGAAGACTCCGACATCCAGGCAGTCACGGATGTGCTTCGTAGCGGCTGGCTGACCAGCGGTCCGCAGCTTTCGGCGCTCGAAGGCGAGCTGGCCGCCTACTGCGGCGCGACCCACGTGAACGCGCTCAATTCGTGCACGGCCGCCCTCCACCTGGCGCTCGCTGCGTGGGATATCGGTCCCGGCGACGAAGTGATCACGACGCCCTACACCTTTTCGGCGACCGCGAACGTCGTCGTCCACCTCGGAGCTTCGCCCGTGTTCGTCGATGTGCGCGAACAGGACGCGAACATCGACCCGCGCCTCATCGAGGCGGCCATCACGCCCCGCACGAGAGCCATCATCCCGGTCCACATCGCCGGTGAGCCGTGCGACATGGACGTCATCATGGCGATCGCGGAGCGGCACCGCCTGAAGGTGTTGGAAGACGCGGCCCATGCCATCGGCACGCTCTACCACGGAGTCCCCATCGGCGGCATCGGCGACGCGACGGCGTTCAGCTTCTACGCGAACAAGACCATCACCACAGGCGAAGGCGGAGCCTTGGCGACGAACGATCAGGACCTCAGCGACCGCGTGCGCGTGCTTACGCTCCACGGAATGAGCCGCGACGCCTGGAAGCGCTACGACGTGGGTGGAAGCTGGCGCTACGACATCGTCGAGTTCGGATACAAGGACAACCTCACGGACATCGCGGCATCGCTCGGCCGGACGCAGCTCTCGCGCATCGAGTCCTTCATCGAACAGCGCACCGTCATCGCCCAGCGCTACATCGCCAACCTGCGCGACGAAGAGCATCTGCAGCTGCCGTCTTTCAGCGAGGAGAACCGGCACGCGTGGCACCTGTTCATGGTGCGCGTGAAGGAAAGCGCACCGCTTGCGCGCGAGGATGTCGTACGCAAGCTGGCGGAGGCCGGTGTGCAAACGTCCGTGCACTTCATCCCCCTCCACTACTTCACGGCCTATCGCAACCTGGGGCGCTGGAAGGAGGGCGACTTCCCTGTGGCGGAGCGCTTCTTCTCCGGCGAGATCAGCCTGCCGATGTTCCCCGGCATGACCACCGAGGAAGTCGATGAAGTCTCGGACTCGCTGCGCACCATTCTTCACCCTTGAACCGGACGTGTAAGCTCTATTGAAGCGTTTCGGCTGAAAGCCACGACAAGGAGCGATGCGATGCCAGGCGAACCCTCACCTCCCGGAGGATCCCCGCAATCAGCGCAGGGCGAAGAGGACTCGAAGCCTTCTGTCCGGCAGGAAGTGCAATCCCGCCTCGGAGAGACGCTCGCCTACGACCCCGACGCGGCGGAGGCCACCTCCACCGTTCTCGAACTCGCCGGGCGCGGCTTCGTCAAGGCCGCTGAGGCGCTCAACGCGGTCATCTACCAGGCAGCGGAGGGCGTGAGCACGGGGGCGAAGGCCGTGGCCGGCGCCGCCTCCGGCCTTGCCGGCGCGGCAGCCGGCGCTGTGGACATGACAAAGGACGCCCTCGGCGGCGCCGCCGGGCTGGCGGGCGACGTCGCGGGCGGCGCGGCTTCCCTGGCGGAAGCGGCCGCACAGGGCGCCGGCGCCATCGCCGAACGCGCCACGCGGACGGTGGCGGGAGGCGTAGGCTCTGTGGATGTCGCCGCCGTCGCCGGCCCGGCCGCCGAACTCGCGGGAAAGGCGGCCACATTCGCCGGACAGACGGCCGCCGGTGCTCTCGATGTCGTGGGCTCGATCGATGTCGCCGCGGCGGCGGACCTGGCGGGCGCGGGCCTCTCGCTGGCAGCGGAGGCGGGCGCCGGCGCGGTTTCCCTGCTCGGCGATGTGGTCTCGAACGTGGACGCCGGCGCGGTCGTCGAAGTGCTCGGCGCTGTCGCGGAGGTGGCCGTCGATGTGGCCGGGCCGGTGCTGGAAGGCCTGGGCGAGATTGCCGGGGGCCTCTCAAACTAGGGCAGGATGGCGGTCCTGTCTCCGGAAAGCAGACGCGGAATATCGAGCTTGAGTCCCTCGAAGACCCCGCTGTATGTCACGCCGTTCGCATCAGCGTCCAGGGCCGCATATGCGCCGTCCCGGAGGGAGAACCAGTCGATCGCCGCATCCAGTGTCCGCCAGACGATGTACTCTTGCACGCCGCCCCGGCGATACGATTCCTTCTTCTCATACAGGTCGTAGGAAGCACTGCTCGCGGCAATTTCTACAACGAGTTCCGGCGCGCCTGTGAGGAAACCGTCCGAGTCAACGGTTGAGGTTCCGCCCTCGAGGCGCAGCATCACATCAGGTTGCACCACGTCCGTGTCCGAAAGTCTCACCGAACCGTTGCCGCTCGCGATCACTCCTGGCCGAGTGGCGGCGTAGGCACCGAGCCACACGTTCATGAGGTTCGATGGGTCTGCGTGTTGCGGGACTTTGACCGGAGACGCCACGTACACCACTCCCTGTACGAGTTCAGCCTTCCTGATGTCGGGGCGCCGTTCATAACGCCTCTCGAACTCGTCGCGTGTGAGATGGTCACCGGCCTCGAGGGGCGGGCGTGGCCCGGCACGGGCCCTGGGCTGCCTGATCGCCATCACGGACCTCCAACGGTCAGGATAGCAGGCTCAGCCCCGGTTCTTGGACTTCGGGGGGGCGGGCTCCGTCTCGACCACGGCTTCCCAGCAAATGTAGAAGAAGAACAGACCCATCAGGATGGGCGCCAGGAAGGCGGGGTGTCCGCTTTCCACGAGGCCGATGAAGCCGCCCAGCGTCATGAACGTGAGCGCCCCGAGGTACACCAGGAAGGCTCCCCAACTGAAACTCAACATGCTCTGCTCCTGCAGCGCATGCTACACGACCAATCGGCAGACATCCGCATTTCTGAACCCCGCGACGTGTAGAAATTCCGTTGGAACGCCGCCGAAGCCCGAACGGCCCGTCACCTTTTGGCCGGATCCCACTGAACAACGATTAACCTTGCCCTTCACGTACGCGTTAAGGTGTGGTAGGCTCCGAAGCGATAGGGGAAGCGCGCGTGCGGTATTTGTTACGTCTTGGACACTACGTGAAGCCATATCGCGGACGTGTGATCGTGGCCTGGATTTGCGTCCTGGCGGCGAGTGCGTTCGTGATGGTGAGCCCGTTGTTGGTTCGCTACGCCATCAACTTCGGCCTCAAGCCTGTCCGCGAAGACGGCCGGCTCGTCGGTCTTGATGGGAATGAGCAACTGCTCATCTTCGCAGCGCTGGCGGTCGTCGCCTTCGCGATCGGGCGTGGCCTCGCCAGCTTCGGGCAACAGTACCTGGGTGAAACAATCGGCCAGGGCATGGCCTATGACATCCGGAACGACATCTACAACAATCTTCAACGCCTGAGCTATTCGTACCACGACAAGGTGCAGACCGGCCAGATTATGTCTCGCGTCACGCAGGATGTGGAAAGCATCCGCATGTTCGTGAACATGGGAGTCCTGCGCCTCGGCTTCATCATCGTCATCCTCGCCATCTCCATCACCGGGATGTTCATCATCAACTGGCAGCTGGCCTGCGTGAGCGTTGTGACGCTCCCCATCCTCGCCTGGCGCTCCTATGCGATGTCGAAGCGGACGCGTCCGATATGGATGGATATCCAGCAGAACCAGGCGGTGATGACGCAGGTGGCGGAGGAAGGCCTCTCCGGTATCCGCGTAGTCAAAGCGTTCAGCCGCGAAGACTTCGAAAGCCAGAAGTTCCGCGAAGCCGCCACCGACCAGGCCAACCTCAGCTTCCAGGCATCGTCGATCCAGGCGACGTTTCAGCCCTTGCTCCAGGGGATCAGCGGCTTCCAGATTGCCGTCACCGTTGGCTTTGGCGCGTGGCTCATTTCCGAAGGCAAGCTGACGCCGGCCGACCTCCTCACGTTCACCCTCTGGCTGAACTTGCTCCAGCTCCCGGTCCGCAGCATCGGGTTTGTGGTCACGTTCATCTCCCGGAGCATGAGTTCTTCGGAGCGCATCTTCGAATTGCTGGACGCACAGTCAGCCGTGCAAGAGAAGCCGGACGCGCGGCCAATCGCGGTCACGCAGGGTCACGTCCGCTTCGAAGACGTCTCCTTCGGGTATGACAAGCTCAGCGCCGTCCTTTCGCACATCACCATCGATGCCAAGCCGGGAGAGGTGATCGCCCTCCTGGGGCCAACGGGCAGCGGCAAGTCCACGGTGGTGAACCTGCTCCCCCGCTTCTACGACGTGACGGCCGGCCGCATCACCATCGACGACACCGACATCCGCGATGTCACTCTCGATTCGCTCCGCAAGAACATCGGGATCGTGCAGCAGGACGTGTTCCTTTTCATCGGCACGATCCGCGACAACATCGCCTATGGACGGCCCGATGCCTCCGATGAAGACATCCAGGCGGCCGCGAAGGCCGCCCGCATTCATGACTTCATCATGTCGCTGCCCTATGGCTACAACGAGTGGGTTGGCGAACGGGGCGTGACGCTTTCGGGCGGCCAGAAGCAGCGCATCGCCATCGCGCGGACGCTCCTTCTCGACCCGAAGATCCTCATCTTCGACGACTCGACGGCCAGCGTGGACTCCCAAACGGAGTACCTCATTCAGCAGGCATTGCAGGAACTGATGAAGGGGCGCACGACGTTCGTGATCGCGCAACGTCTGCGCACGGTGATGCGCGCAGACCAGATCTTCGTGCTCAAAGGCGGCGTCATCACTCAGCACGGCCGCCACCAGGAACTGCTCGAACAGGAAGGCCTCTACCGGCGCATCTTCGACCTGGAACTCAAAGACCAGGAAGAGGCGCTGGGCGAAATCGCGGCGGCAGCGGCAGCCAAAGCCGAGGGCCTCCCGGCCAGTTCGAACGGCCACGGCGCCAACGGCGCGAGCCCGAAGCCGACGGGCACCGATCGACCAACCGGAGCTGGACAGCCTGTGCTTTCCAGCGAATCTGCCGCGGGAGGCGCCTGATGGGTATGTGGGGTGGCGCCGGTGCAGCCGGCTGGAGCCAGGGCATCGGCGGGCAACAGAACGGCCCCGGCGGGCGCGGCATGGGCCGCAATGCCGACGGCTGGGACGACGAATCGCTCGGCAAGGTCTACGACGCCAGGGGAGAAACCTGGGTGCGGCTGCCCCCGCCCCCGGCGGCCGGCCGCTTCGTCTT
>CAYYSD010000073.1:0-11442 GCA_964474285.1 uncultured Anaerolineaceae bacterium
AGCCGCTCGTACCCGGTCCGCGCCGAAGATCGGCATGCCGTGGCCCGGGAGCATCCCCTCGGCGCCGAGCGCCGCCATCTCCCGCAGCGCTGCCGCCCACTCGCCGCAATAGCGCTGCACCTTTTGCGGGTTGCCCGCGTTCGGCGTCGCCCAGATGAACAGGTCCCCCGGCGCCAGCAGCTTCCGCTCGGGCACCCACGTCCAGGTTGCGTCTTCAGTTTCGCCGCGACCGTGCCGCAGCTCGAACGTGCTGTCGCCGCTCCGGAACGTGATCCGGTCGCTGTAGGTCACATCGGGCTGCCGGTACTGGTCGGGCCAGCGGTACTGTGGCACGGCGATCGCGAACTGGCGCCGGTTGATGGCCGTGTTCCACCCCAGCGTCTTCTTGTAGCGCTCGAAGTTCCGCTCCAGGTGCTCATGGCCATACACCAGCGGCCTCGCCCAGCCGTTGCGGTCGGCGTCTGCTTCGAAGGGGCCCACGCCGAAGATGTGGTCGACGTGATGATGCGAGAACACAGCTGCTGCGAGCCGGCCATCGGGCCGCCACCGCCGCACGGCTTCGTGCAGGGGCTTCGTGTCCTGGGCCGCTCCTGTGTCGAGCATCACCAGGCCGTCTCCGGTGTCGATCGTGTTGGCGCTCGCCAGTCCCTTGTAATAGAGCACGCCGGGCAGCAGTTCCTGCCCCTCGGGAAAGCGCGCGTGAACCGGGTGGGCGTCCTGCAGGTCGATCTCGCCGGTCCAGAGTTTGTCGGCCAGTTCACGGATATCGGGCACACTGACTCCTGCCGCTGCGGGTTGGGCGAAGCATACCCCCTGGGCCCGGCCGCCGCGCCGCTTGCCCGAGGCCGATCGGACGGCGTACAAGATCACGCCATGACCGTCCTCCTGCTTTCGCCCCACCTCGAACGTACCTACGGCGACGAACTCCGCGCGGTGGCCGCCGCCGCCGGCCTCGCCCTCGACATCCTCCTCTTGCCCGACGACCCCGACGCGCGCCTCACCCCGGAGCAGTGCGCCACGATTGAAGGCGCGTTCTTCTCTGGCGATATCTTCCCGCGCCTCTCGCGTTCGTTCTTCTCCGCCACCCAGGGCGCCGCCAACCTGCGCTGGGTTCATGTCTTCAACGCGGGCGTCGACAACGCGGTCTTTCGCGGCTTCATCAACCGCGGCGTGACGCTGACAACGTCCTCGGGCTCCACGGCGAAACCCATCGCCCAGACGGCCATTGGCGGCATGATGATGCTCTCCCGCGGCTTCCTGGAGTGGGGTGAATCCCAGCGCCGCAAGGCATGGGAACCTCGCCGCGGCAACCCCCCGGTCGACCTCGACGCCCAGACGATGGTGGTCCTCGGCCTGGGCGCCATCGGCAACGAAATCGCGCGCATCTCCCGCGCCATCGGCCTCCACGTCATCGGCCTCCGGCGCAGCCCCCGCCGCGACGGCGATCATGTAGACGAGATGGTCCACCCGTCGCAGTTGCTCTCGGTCCTGCGCCGTGCCGATTGGCTGGCGCTCGCCTGCCCGCTCACCGAGGAGACGCGGCGCATCATCAACGCCGCGGCCATCGCGGCACTTCCACGTGGCGCCCGCATCCTCAACGTTGCCCGCGGCGAAGTCGTGGACGAAGAGGCCATGATCGAGGCGCTCCGCTCCGGGCACCTCGGCGGCGCCTACCTCGATGTCGTCTGGCAGGAGCCGCTCCCGCCCGAGTCGCCGCTCTGGGAGATGCCGAACGTCATCATCACGCCACACAACTCGTCCATCGCGAGCGGCAACGAACGGCGGGCCGTCGACTTCTTCCTGACGAACCTCCGCGCCTGGGGCACCGGCGACCCGATGGTGAACGTCGCGGTGTGAAACGGCCGCGCTATACCAGGTTCGGGTGCCGTTGCGGGAACACTTCCGCCAGCCGCCACTGGTTCGCGAGGTACTTCGGGTAGTTCTTGCGAACGTGGTGGTTCATCTTGCCGGAGAGTTCGTTGAAGACCATGTGCATCGTGTGATAGATGCCCGCCGGGTTGCGCCGGTCACCGTACGGTGTGAGGTCGTTCATCAGGTCGTCGGCGGCCTCTTCGTGGGTCATGCCCTTCTCGTAGCGGCGCTTCGCTTCACCCATGAACCACTGGCTGTAGTCGATGTTGCTGCGAATGTCGGCCACGTCCATGACGGGGCCGTGCCCGGCCACATAGGCGTCAGCCTCCCACGAGGCAGCTTCCTCGAGGATGGCGATCACATTGGCCAGCCCGGGCCACTGCAGGCCCTGGTGGGCTCCCGCACCGGTGATGTCGCCGAGGTGCACCACGCCACGGTCGGGCAGGTAGACCACCGTGTCGCTCGCCGTGTGGCATTGGCCTGCCTCCACGAGCACGACACGATCCTTCCCGAACGTGAACTCGGTCCGCCCGTTGAAGCTCTCCGTGGGGAAGACCGGCTCCAACCCGGAGAAGTCGAAGTGGTTGCCGAGGAGCCGATCCATCTGCTTCTTCGCATCGCCCTGGAGGGATTCGATCGTGCCGAGCCAGCCCTTCGGCGGAAGGTTTGCCATGTAGTCTTCGACGGTCTCCGTGCAGATGATCCGGCTCTCCTTGAAGGCGGGCATGCAGGTGCCGTGGACGTGGTCGACGTGCCAGTGCGTCAGCGCGACGACGTCGATCTTGCGCGCTGCCGGGTTCGCTGCTGCGAAGGAATCGAGCATCCGCTGCGTCATCGGGATGTCAGACGTGGTGTCGATGAGGAGCGTCTCACCATCGGAGACAACGAAGGCCATGTTGTTGAAGCCCCAACCGCCCACCTGCATGTAGGCGTAGGCGCCGTCCGCGATCTGGTTCACGTGGCCGTGCTTGAACGATTCCCAGTCTGCCATCGAGGTGTTCCTCCCCCTGCTATGCGAGCGTGACCACCATACATACGCGCCCTTCGGGGCCCATCTGCGTGCGGTGGCCGGTCCCGGTGAGATCCTCGACGAGCGAGACGTCCCCCGGTCCAATCTGGCGCGTCTCACCGTCGGATACTGATATCTCTGCGCTGCCGCGGAGGGTCACGTAGTACATCCGCCGGCCGACGGTGTGCCAATCCACCAGTTGGTCCGGTTCAAAGTGACGCCACGAGACCCCGGCGTTCGGAGCCAGCTCACGAAAGTCGGGGTAGGGCAACTCCTCGAAGTGCGAGTTGCCATCTTCCGTCGCGTAGATACGGACATACGCCATCGTATAAACACTCCCGTCGCCAATACCACGTTTGAGACGGGCGCACTATATCAGGATCGATCCCCGATGCAAACGAGCGTTTCGACGGTGCAACTGGTCCATCGCACTCGGCGCTTCGGCGGATGGTCCGGCAGCTACCTCGCCTTCCACTCCGGGCGGCGCTTCTCGCGGGCGGCGGCCATGCCTTCCTTCGCGTCCTCGGTTGCGCCTGCCACCCTCCGCATCGTCTCGCCGAAGCGGATGGCGTCCACGAACGGGAGCGACTGGCCGCGAAGGGCGACTTCCTTGGTGGCTCGCACTGCCAGCGGCGCCGAAAGGCAGAGCCGGTCGGCGAGAGCCCGCGCTTCCTTCATCAGGTCGTCATGGGGGACCACCTTGCCGACCAGGCCCATCTCCCTGGCGCGCTCCGCACTCACGCGTTCGCCGATGAGGAGCAGCTCCATCGCATTTTGCCACCCGACTTTCATCGGCATGCGCACCGCGCCCTGGATGGTGGGCACGCCAATGCGCACTTCCGGGAAGCCGAACTCGGCGCGTTCGCTGGCGATGACGAAGTCGCAAGCCGCCACGAGCGTGCAGGCGAAGCCGAGTGCATAGCCGTTGACCGCGGCGATGACGGGCTTCCAGATCTCCATGCCGCTTTCGAGCGAGGTGAGGCTGGGCGTCTCCCAGTGCGACGTGCCGATCGGCCGGGCGCCCCCGCGCAGGTCCGCACCGGCGCTGAACGCGCGGCCGTTGCCCGTGACGATGGCGACCCACGCCTCATCGTCTTTGCGGAACTGTTCCCATGCGGCGTTGAGGTCTTCGCGCAGCTCCTGGTTGACCGCGTTCATGGCTTCAGGGCGGTTGTACGTGATCGTGGCGATGCGGCCATCACGTTCGTAGAGGACGGTCCCGGGCATTCGATCAGACTCCAGACGGGTGATGCAGGGAGTCTACGCCAACGCGGCCCCGGTCGGTGCGGCTCAACCGTTCGGCCAGGCGGGGCGAGCTTCGAGTTCCAGCGCCGCGAGATACGCCCGCAGCTCCTCCGCTCCGGCTTCCATGCTCATGAACGTGGCGATGTCCTCCGGCGTGTCCAGGTCGAGCGCCAGGGAGGGCTCGTGAACTTCCCGGACGGCCACCCGCGCCCCCAGCGCTGCCGCCATGTGCTTGTCGAAGCTGTCCGGCCCATACGCGAGGGCGAATGTGCCTGCGGGCCGCAAGAGCATCGCGTTCGTCCCGCCGTCGCGGCTGCGAACCAACGTGGCCGCGGGCGGCCGGACGGGCTGCGCTACCTTCGCCAGCAGCGGCGCCGTCGCCAGGGGCAGGTCCGCATGGAGGATGAGCAGCTCGTCCGGAGTCCCCAGCGCCTCGATCGCGTGTTCGAGTTGGGCGTTCAAACCGCGCACATCCGGCGCCTCGGCCATGATCCTGGCGCGCAGGAGTGCCTCCCGCACCGCCGGGTCGGCCGTCAGGACGGTCGTCTCGCCGAGGTTTCGCGACGCCTGAACGACGTTGCGGAGGGTGCGCACCGCCAGTTCGCGGCGCTCCTCAGCGCTCAGAAGGCCCGCGAGGCGCGACTTCGCCAGGTCGAGCCGGTTGACCGGGATGAGGACGTGAATCACGTATCGAGGCTAACGGACCGCCGCGAGAACGTCGCGGGCAAGCTCGGCTTTGCGTTCCGCGCTCGTCATCATCGTGTCGGTCACGACGCAGCGCATGCCCAGCGCCTCCACGCGCGGTGCCAGTTCGCGGTCGGCGTTGTCGATGACCATCACGTCGATCAATCCCTGGTAAATCCGGGCCACGCCCACCGCGCTCACCTCGTGGCCGAGCGTCGTGAGCATCTTCGCTGCAGGGCCCTTGACTACCTGGCCGGCGATGATCGGGCTGATCGCGATGCGCTTCGCTTTGCTCGACTCCAGCGCCTCTCGCACCCCCGGCACCGCGAGGATGGGTCCCACGCTCACAATCGGGTTGCTCGGCGCCAACACCACGACCTCCGCTTCCCGAAGCGCCTCCAGCACCCCGGGCGCGGGTTTCGCCGCGTTCGCCCCGGCGAATTCCACCGAAACCACGTCGACCTCAGTGCGCAGCTTGACCATGTAGTCCTGGAACGGGAGCTCGCCGTTTGGTCCGAAGATTTTCGTGGCGATCGGATCGTTCGACATCGGCAGGATGGTGCAGCCCAGGCCCCAATCGCGCACGAGTCCGGCCACCACTTCGTGCATCGGCACTCCGGCTCGCAGGAGCCGCGTGCGGTGGATGGCCATCGCCAAATCCTTATCGCCCAGGTTGAACCAGCGTTCGTACCCGAAGCGCTGGAGCTGGTCGACCACGGTGAAGGTGTCGCCCGTCAGGCCCCAGCCGGTCTCCGGGTTCACGGCGCCCGCCAGTGCGTAGATGACGATGTCCGTGTCCGGCGAGACATGAAGCCCGAACATCTCGACATCGTCACCGGTGTTCGAAATGACGACGACGTCACGCTGGTCTACGACCTGGACAAGGCCCTGGAGGAATCGCGATGCCCCCACGCCGCCCGCGAGCACGGTGATCACGAGCGCGCCCCCTCGGGAACCACGGCTGTGGCGGCCGCCACCCGGGCCGCATGCGGCGCGGGACGGCGCGTGCTCGCGGATTCGCGCATGGCCGAGGCGATATCCGCATCGGCCACGCCGGCAGCCAGCCGAGGTCGCGTTTCGAAGGCGATCACGATGGCGAACAACACCCAGAGGAACGGTTCTTCGAACAGTCGTCCCTCCGACTGTGACGCGAGGAGGATGGCGGAGAGCGACGCTGAAACCCATCCGATGGTGAAGCGGTTGAAGTGCGAAGTCGTCGATCGGTAGAGCCGGACGAGCGTGACCGTCACACGCGTGACCAGGAACAGGAACATGAAGACGCCGATGAGCCCCAATTCGGCCATGAGCGAGACGAACGCCGTGTGCGAAAGCGTTGTGGCGCGGGCCCAATACGGCACCAGGTAGAAGTAGATCGCCTGGATGGAGTTGGAATAGTTGCCCGATCCGACGCCCGCGATCGGGTTGTGGATGAACATCTGCCAACCTGCTTCGATCAGGAACGTGCGCTGTCCCAACACCGTCACGGCATCGGTCAGCGATTTCACGCGCGCAGCATCGGTCCCGCCCTGCGCCAGGAGAAGGATGATGACCAGCGTGAGCGCCGAAACGGCGGAGACGGTGAGCCGCGCCTTGGTGTAGCGCGCGATAGGCGACATGATCACCACCAGGAAGGCGCAAAACACGAGCGTGAGCCACCCGGATCGCGATGCCGTGGCGACGATGCCAGCCATGCCGGCGGCAAGGGCCGGGATGGCGAGGTACACCGTCTGCCGCTTCGGGCCCATCGTCAGGATCAGCCCCCCGGCGAGGGACAGCGAAATCGCAAGAAACCGCGCCAGGTTGTTCGGGTCCGCATAGGTGGCGTTCGACCGGTAGCTATAGGCGTCAGACTGAATGAGAATGCCGCGCCAGTTGAAGACCCCAAGCAGGCGTTGGGCGATGGCCAGCACGGCCAGCCCAATCGCGGCGATGAGGAACGCCCCCATGATTCGCTCCACATCGCGGCGGTCTTCGATGAGCGATGGCGCGGTGATCACGAAGGCGAAATAGAGCGGCAGCACAAGCACACTGTTCTGAGGGATGAGCGAATCGGACCAGAGCACGCCAAGGAAATAGACGGCGAGGAGAAGGCCGAGGGGAAGGATCAGCGAAGAGTCGGGAATCAGCTGGCGGATGTCGCGGCGGCTTCGAAACAGGCAAACGAGCACTGTCACGACCATCGCGGATTGGCCCGGGTTGAGCAGGCTGCGCGCGGCCCCTGCCAGCCCGGAATCGCCCAACGAATGGATGAGTTCTGTCTCGGCCACTTCGACTGGCAGGCCCAGCACGACCGTCGGGATGAGGAGCTTCGGCTCCCGCAGGATGATGCACGCACCAAGCATCATGCACTGCGCGGCCAGGAAGATGGCATAGTCGGGCATGCGCGCGGGTGCTCTCCGGTGCCGTGAAGATTGACCGGGTACCGGCCCGCCAATACGATACGGCCCGATGCCCCGGGGTACCAGCGGACTTCTCTACGACCTTAATCTGGTGAAACGGCGGGCATGGCTGTTCCTGCCCTTCCTCGTTCTTGGCGTTCTGGTTGCTTTTTCGCTCAACAGCGTCGCCGGCGACGCAAACGCGACAGCCACGCTCCAGCTCGACACCATCGTGTATGACGCCGTCATCGGCGGCGACAGGGGTCTGCGCGTCTTCGAAGCTCAGTCGATGACCACTGACGATCGCTTCAAGGCGCGCGTGCGCGAACGCATCGGCGACGAGAACTTCGACTATTCGCGCTTCGCGGTCTCGCTCTTGCCGATCTCCATCGCCGACGGCGTCTCCCGGGGAAACCTCACGGTCACCGTGACGGACACATCGCTCGCGGAGGCTGAGCGTTTCCGCCAGGCGTGGGTCGATACTTTCCTTGATGAATACAACCTGCCCGAGGGTCTCTACCGCAAGCGCTTCCTGGAGAACACGGCCGACGTCGCCGCTGACGCCGAAAAGAACTTCCAGGCGCTGTATGCCGAATTGAAGCCCCAGGCCGATGCCAAAGGCGTCTCGCTCGATGTGCTGCTTGGCGGCGGTGAGACCAGCCTCCCCTACTCGCTCAACGCCGAGGAAGCCCGAGTCATCGCCGAACTCGCGGAAACGCAGGGCGCCGCCCGTGCCTACGCAACGTCCGGCCCGTCGGCGGAACTTGCCGCGGTGGCCTCCAGCATCCTCGGCCAGCCCGTCGATGCCGCCAATGCGCTCGCCGCCCTGAACGGCCATGCCCGCGCACTGCAGGCCTCGCTCGATGGAATCCGCCAGCAGCGCACGGCCATCTCCGACGGCGCCTTCGACGGGGCCTTCCTGCAGAAGCTCAGCGAACTCCGCGGGGCCCGGGAAATACGCCAGAGCACCTTCATCCGTCACGCAAACGCGCGCATCGCCGTCAAAAGCGCCGAGAGCGACGCGGAAGTCTCGTACTCCTTCTCCGGCGGTGTTGCGGGCAGCAATCGCGGCCGTGTCGCCGTGGCCATCGCTATCACAGTCGTCTTTGGCCTCATCGCCATCTACACCGTAGAGTGGTTGTCACAGCTCCGGCGCCAGGGAGACAACTAGCGCCCCGCGCGGCACCGACAGGGTCACTCTCTTGCGTATCGTCGAAATCAACGACATCGCCTCCGTAGCCTCCGATCTCGCGACGGGCCTCCGCGCCCGCGGACACGACGTGACGGTAATTCGACCCAGGCTCGTCGGCGGCGGCCTGCACTGGGCCGTGAAGCCTGTCGTTGGCCCCGTGCGCGCCATCGAATGGGCCCAGATTATCCGGACCATCAACGAAGGCCACTTCGACGCCGTTCACATCCACTACGCCTACCTCGGCATGCTCGGCGTCATCGGCAAGTTCCCCTACATCCTCCACTGCCACGGCAGCGACGTGCGCGAGATCACGCCGTTCACGCGTCCGCTGGTCGAGCGCGCCCTCAAGGGCGCTTCACGCGTGTTCTACGCCACTCCGGATCTCGGCGACTTCGTCACGTCTCGCCGCCCGGATGCCGAGTTTCTCCCGAACCCGGTCGATGCGGACCTCTTCCACCCGGAAGTGCCCGCGCGCGAAAGCCGTGACGTCTACGTGTGCTGCGCCCTGAACGACATCAAGGGAGTCCGGCGCATCTACCAGGCCTGCAGGAAGCTCCAGGAATGGCGCCCGGACATCCGCATCACCGCGATCGGCGGGGGAGACCACGCTTCCGAATTCGCGGCGCTCCCGAACGTGCGCCTTGTGCCGTTCGGCGCGCGCGAAGCCCTGCCGGCGATCGTGAACCAGCATGGGGTCGTTATCGGCCAGATGCTGCTCGGGGTCGTGGGCATGGCCGAGCTCGAAGCGATGGCCTGCGGCCGCCCCGTCGTCACCTGGTACTCGTTCAACCATGCCTACCCGGAGCGCCCGCCCTTCGTTACTGCCGTCGATGGCCACGACATCGCGAAGTGCGTCATCCGCCTCGTCGACGGTGCCGGCGAACGCCAGTCCCTGGGAGACGCAGGCCGCGCCTGGGTGACCCGTTACCACGGTGTCGCTGCGACCGCGGAACGCGTCGAACGAGCGGCGATGGAGATCGTGGCCGCTCGGCTCGTTGACCGGTCGCCCTCCCGGACCTAGGGTGATCCGATGACCACAGCCACCTCGGATCGTCTCGATGGCCCACTTCCCTTGCCGGAGCGGCCCCTCGTTTCCATCGTCATTCCCTGTCTCAACGAAGAGCGCTACATCACCTCGCTCCTCGACTCGCTGCAGGCGCAGGATTATGGGCCTGATGGGATTGAAGTGCTCGTGGCGGATGGCGGCAGCACCGACGCGACCCGCGACCTCGTGCGCGACTACCCCTCCCGGTTCCATCGTCTCGAACTCGTGGACAACCCGAAGCGCATCACCGTCGGCGGTCTGAACGCCGGTATGGACGCGGCCCGCGGCGATTGCTGGATCATCATCGGCGCCCATAGCGTGGTGCGAACCGACTTTGTGAGCGCGTCCGTTTCGGCGCTCAAACGCACTGGCGCGGCCTGCGTCGGCGGTCCCATCGAGACTATCGGTGAAGGTACGGCCGGCAGGGCCATCGCCGCAGCGATGTCGTCGCCATTCGGCGTCGGCAATGCGAAGTTCCGCTATGGCGGCGAGGAGTCGGATGTCGACACTGTCCCCTTCGGCTGCTACCACAAACGTGTCTGGGAGGTGGTGGGCCGCTTCGATGAGACGGTCGACGGCGCAGACGAAGACAGCTACAACGAGCGCCTGATCGAAGCCGGGGGCCGGATCGTGCTCGTGCCCTCGATCCGCAGTTCGTATTTCCCGAGGCGTACGTTCAAAGCGCTGGCGAAGCAGTACTGGGAATACGGCGCCGCCAAGGGCACGCTCTATAGCCGCGGACGGCCGCTGCGCCCGCGCCACTTCGCGCCGTCGGCGATGGTGCTTGCGGGGCCCGGGTTGTTCCTGCTCGGCACGGTGTGGAAGCGCGCTCGCCAGCTGCTCACACTGCTTGCGGTCGTCTACGCCGCCGGAGGCTTGCTGGCTGCGCGGCGTTCGGCGGCGAAGTCCGGCGCGAACCCTGTCCTCACGTTCGCGGCCATGGCCACGATGCACTTCACCTACGGCGCGGGCTTCATCCTCGGCGCCTGGAAAGAGCGCCGCCGCCTCGCCAACTCAGACTGACTCCCATTCGGCTCGGGAAACCCCAGCCTGCCGAAGGATCGCCGAAAGTAGTCCGACTGAAATGTCTCCGCGGTGAGGATTCGGCACAACGACAGATATCGCCGCGGCGCATGAACTCGTGCCGTCCTCCGGCGAAAGTGCCGGCAAAACCGAGTTCCCGCAATGCTCGAATCAGGTCCGCTCGGGATGTCGGGCCAAATGGGGGCACCTACGCAGCACCCGGCACGACCAGGCGAATCCCACCAGCCGTCGGTAGCGGCAGCTGCTCAGCAATGCGAAACAACAGCCATGATTCGAGCGCATCCCGCAGATCTTTGACGCACTCGTCCTTGCCGGCCGCGACTGCCCAAACTCCCTGGAAACCGGGGATCTCGCCGACCCATTCACTGGATTCTTCCAGCAGCGAATAGGTGGCAAGTTGCATCGCGGCAGCGAGGTAGTCGGTCAGCATCCGGACAAGAATACCAGAGCGCGCGTCAGCCCCCGCAGCCGCGCGAGAGACACAAGGCCTCTGACGTTCCACACCTCCTGGCCTCCGCCGCTCCAATCCACGCGGGCAAGATCGTCTGAAGGGCTACACTGCGGGCAGTCTTGGGAGGCTCGCATGCAAGTTCCAGTTCCTGCCGCTCTGTTGAACAATCGGCTCCGCGATCTCGTCCTGGCCGGCATCGCTCTCTTCCTCCTGGTGCACCACGGTCTGCCTGCGCTGCGGGCGCTGGCCCAGGAAGGCTCGGCCGCAACGCCACGGGAGGCCCTTTCGACGGCATTCACCTACCAGGGCCGCCTCGAACAATCGGGCGCTCCAGGCGACGGTACGTTCGACTTCGAGTTCGCGATGTTCGACAACCCCACCGTTGGGCAGGGAGCGCCGCTCGGCCAGGGCGTGCTTACTCTCGCAGACCAGCCGGTTTCGAACGGCCTGTTCTCTGTGCCGCTGGACTTCGGCGCCGGGCTCTTCATGGGCCAGAGACGCTGGCTGGAGGTTCGTGTTCGT
>CAYYSD010000073.1:11452-13469 GCA_964474285.1 uncultured Anaerolineaceae bacterium
TGCATACGCAACGCTCGGCCGCCAGGAGCTGACCGCGACCCCCTACGCCCTCTACTCCTCCAGTGCCCCATGGTCCGGCATCAGCGGGATCCCACTGGGCTTCGCTGACGGCATCGACAACGACACCACCTATACCCCCGGCATTGGTCTCACCCTGACTGGCGCGGAGTTCGCCGCGAACTTCGCCGGCGACGGTGTCGCGAACTCGGTAGCACGCAGCGATCACGGACACTTCGGCGATGGCTGGTCGGGAACGGTGAGTGGCTCCAGTTCAGGGCTCACGGTGTCAAGCTCCGGAGCCTCCGCCTACCTGGACTACGCCGCCAGGATTGGTGTGCTTGGCTCGGTGGGGTGGGCATTTGCAGCAGCGAATCGCTCTCGAACATCTCGTCTGGCATCTATGGTGGGACCTGTGTGAATTCGCCGGCGTCGGACGGCGTCCGCGGTTACAGCCTTCTTGGGGCTGGCGTGCGGGGCGAGTCGATCGCCGGGTTCGGCAACGCCAGTATCGGCGTCCTTGGGATCGCAGGGGCGAATCCGCCCGTTCGTCCGATCAACACGGGCGTCTATGCCTATGCCAGCGCCCAGGACGCCACCGGCGTCTATGGCAGGGCCGACGGCCTCAACGCTGTGGCAGTCAAGGGTGTTGCCCCCAGCGCCCAGGAATATGCGGGCCGGTTCTTCGGTAAGGTGGAAGTGAACGGCCCCTTCACGTACCCTTCGGACATCCGTCTCAAGCACGACGTGCGCCCGCTGGCCTACGGCCTCGACGCCCTTGCCGCGCTCAAGCCCGTCTCCTATGTCATGAACGACGACACATCCAGCTCCCAGCGCCTTGGCCTCATCGCCCAGGACGTTCGTTCCGTGATCCCGGAAATCGTGCACGGCGACGGCGATCAGGAAATGCTCTCGATCAACTACCTGGACCTGATCCCGGTCCTCATCCGCGGCATCCAGGAGCAGCAAGCACAGATCGAGGCGCTCACCGCGCGTCCTGTCGACGGCGGTCCGCCAGACGACGCTGCCTCGAGTGCGAACGCGGCGACGGCTCCCTGGTCCGCGGATGGAATCGCGCTGGCGTTCGGTCTGCCGGTCGTCCTGTTCGGAGGGCTGGCGCTCGTACGCCGGCGCCGCCACGCCGGCTTCACACTAATGCGCTGAGTACATCTCTTTCGCGCCCGGTCCGGCAAGCTCTGGACGCCCCGACCACACCCATGCGAAGTCCGTGCGGCTCACACCCATCAGCATCCCGAAGAGTGCCGTGGGGTGGATGTAGAGCCCGGTTTCGGGGTACCTGTCCCGGGCGTTCGCATAGCGCCCTTCGTTCATCTCCAGCCGCTCGCCCAGCGCGAGCACGTCATCCGTCTCGATGTAGCACATGTAAAGCGACGGCCCGCGCCGTTCGTAGAAGCGGTCCATCGCCCCGCCGCCGAAGGTCCGCACCATCTCGACGCGATCGAGTTGGGCCGGGGGATTGAACAGCGTCAGCGCGCCCTCATAGCCGTACGCCTCGCTGCGGATGTGCGAATACCGGCTCGCTTCCAGCCCGTAGAGGTCCGTGAACGCGTCGATCGACTGTTGTGCGTCGGCGACGGGGTTCGTGACTTCGTACACGAACCGCATGACGTTGCCCACACGTTCGCGCGGTCCGGAGGCTGAGAGCGTTATCGGCATCCCGGAGGACGCATCCGGCAGGATCAGCCGGCCTTTCTCTTCGATCGGCTCAACGCCCCGCGAACGCACGCGCGCTTCGAGCGCGGCGAGGTCGTCCGTCGCAAATCCCACGCCCCAGAGCCCCTGCCGCCACTTCGCCGCGAAGTCGGCCGCCGGCCCCGGCCCGGCAGGCTCGAGAAACTCGAAGTCCGTCGCTCCCGCCCGCACCGTCGTGCGATGCGCATTGAGCGCCCGCGAGCCGTCTTCGCCCACCTGCTCCGCGTCGAACAACGCCTTCCATCGTGCCGCCGCCACCCCACGGTCGGGCACCACCATCTGGATCCGGTCGATGTACGAAAGCATG
>CAYYSD010000073.1:13479-13995 GCA_964474285.1 uncultured Anaerolineaceae bacterium
ACACACGAAGAAGCGGCCGGTTGGGCCGCTTCGGTGGAAATCGCCTGGAGCCGCGAATTCTTAAGCGCTCTCGCCGTGCACTTCCGCCACATCCGGCGGCACCAGCGGCAGGTCCACGCCCTGGCCCCCGCGCGTGATCAGCAACGGGCGCTGCTTGTTCAGGATCGTGTCTGCGTTCACCACGCACTTGCGCACGTCGGTCCGCCCGGGGATGTCGTACATGACTTCCATCAGGCACTCTTCCAGCACGGTGCGGAGGCCGCGCGCGCCGGTCTTGTGCTTGATCGCGGTCTGGGCCACGGCCTTCAGGGCGTCCTCGGTGAACACGAGTTCGACGCCGTCCATGCCGAAATAGCGCTGGTACTGCTTGATGAGCGCGTTCTTTGGTTCCGTGAGGATCTTGATGAGTGCGCTTTCATCGAGCGACTGCAGGCCCACGACCATCGGCAGCCGGCCGACGAACTCGGGGATGAGGCCGTATTTGATGAGGTCACCCGGCTCGAGCAGCTCGAGGGT
>CAYYSD010000073.1:14005-14457 GCA_964474285.1 uncultured Anaerolineaceae bacterium
GAATTCGAGCAGGTCATCGTGTGTGACATGCGCGAGCAGTTCGTCCTTGCGACGCGTGCCGCGGAAGCCGCGGTCGGCCTGGAACCCGATCCGCACGTGATCCCGCGTGAGGCGCTTTTCGATGTGGTTGTCGAGACCTTCGAATGCGCCCCCGCAGATGAACAGGATGTTCGCGGTGTTGATCTGCAGAAAGTCCTGGTGCGGGTGCTTGCGGCCGCCCTGCGGGGGCACGTTCGCCACGCAGCCTTCGATAATCTTGAGGAGCGCCTGTTGCACTCCTTCGCCGGAGACATCGCGGGTGATGCTCGGGTTGTCGCTCTTGCGCGAAATCTTGTCGATTTCGTCGATGTAGATGATGCCCCGTTCCGCCTTCTGGATGTCGAAGTCCGCCGCCTGGATGAGGTGGAGGAGGATGTTCTCCACGTCTTCGCCGACGTAGCCGGCCTCCGTGA
>CAYYSD010000074.1:0-14425 GCA_964474285.1 uncultured Anaerolineaceae bacterium
TGGACCAGGCTGAAGACCTCGTCCGCACTGCCCTCAACGAATGGGGCAAGCTCGACATCCTCGTCAACGTCGCCGGCATCCTCCGCGACCGCATGCTCTTCAACATGACCGGTGAAGAATGGGACGCCGTCGTCCGCGTGCACATGCGCGGCACATTCGCGACCTCCCGCTTCGCAGCCATCCATTGGCGCCAGGCGCGCCAGGGTGGCCGCATGATCAACTTCACCTCGGGCTCCGGCCTCTTCGGCGCCCCCGGCCAGCCGAACTACGCTGCCGCCAAGATGGGCATCTGGGGCTTCACCCTCAGTAGCGCCCGCGCCCTCGGCAAGTACGGCGTCACCTGCAACAGCATCGGCCCCGGCGCCGCCACTCGCATGACCGCCACCGTCCCGGGCGAACGCCGCCCGAGTGGCGTCCGCGACGACCCGGATGCCCTCAAGGGCACCGAACGCGATCCTTCCAACGTCGCCGTTCCCCTCGTCTACCTCGCCAGCGACGACGGCGCATGGATCAACGGTCGCTGCTTCGGCATCAGCGGCTACCGCGTCACCCTCTACAGCCAGATCGCCTCGCAGGCTGTCCTCCAGGGCAGCGGACCGTGGACGACGGACACCATCTGGCCACAGATGAAGTCCACTTTCGGCCAGTTCATTCCTGCGGAAGTGCCCGCCCGCCTCTAGGACCTGGCGTCGCAACCGCGACAACAAAACAGGCCCCTCCGCAAGGAGGGGCCTGTTTTCCTTCCAGGCATGTCGCGGGCCTATTCAGTCACCACGACCGCGGTAGTCATTCCGAAGTATCCGTCGTGGCTCTCAGCGTGCGACAGGATGTGACAGTGCATCGCCCATACGCCCGGCTCGTTCATTTCGATGATTGAGTCCCAGCGCGTCCCGGGCGCTACGTCCAACGTGTCGCACTTGAACGGACTCGCGAGCGGATAGCCGTCCCGCGCGAACACATCCATCACCAGCCCGTGGACGTGCCACGGGTGCATCATCATGCCCTCGTTCATCCACCGGAACAGGATGCGCTCACCCTTCTTCGCCACGATCGCGTCCGTCGCCGGGAACCCCTTGCCGTTCAGCGTAAACCCGAGCAGCGTGTCGTTGCTGATCATGATCACTTCACGGTCGTACTTCGGGAGCTTGCTCCGGTCCTTCGGCTCGATGATGAAGGCGCCGAGCAAACCGCGTCCCATCTGGTCCATCGCGTTGTGATGCGCGTGGTACATGTGCGTCCCCGAATTCCGTAGTTGGAACTCATAGGTCCACGTCGCGCCTGGCAAAATCGGGTCCTGCGTCAGATAGGGCACGCCGTCTTGCTTGTTCGGCACCTGCACTCCGTGCCAGTGCACCCCGTGGCTTTCGGTCAGGTTGTTCTTCACGATGACACGGATCTTGTCGCCCTCCGTCGCGCGGATCACCGGCCCCGGGATCATCTGGTTGTAACCGAACGCCTTCTCCGTCACCCCCGGCGTCAGCTCCCAATCCACGTTGTCTACCGTAAGGTTGAACACCTTGACGTCTCCATCCATCGTGAACGGAAGGGGCTGATTGCCCTTGCCCTTCGTCAGCGGCGTTGCCTGGTTCTTGAGGAAGTTCTCGATGCCCTTGAAGTGGGCTTCGTCGATAGTCTTGTAGGCGGCCTGTGTCGCGCCCCCGGCGGGCGCTGCATTGGGGTTTGGCGTCGGCTGCTTGAAATCGACCGGCGCCGACTTCGAACCAGTCGGGTCTTCGTAGCAGGCGGAAACGACAAGCCCGGCGGCGATCGGGAGCGTCGCCCCGGCAACGCCGGCACGCTTCAGGAAGCCACGGCGTCCGAGCTTCGGCGCGGCTTCCAGCCGGGTGGTGGTTGGTTCTTCGTTGGTCATGGATCTCCCTCTGCTGGTGGCGTGCGTCTAGCATCGAACACACCTCCGCAACCCCCAACGGCCGAACGGGACCCTCGGGCGGTTCCAAGCGTCCACTCTTTGTGACGGGAGTCACGAACGCCCATAGACCATGCGGCCGTTCTTTCCCATCCCTCACGGACGTGGCCCCTGTCCCCTCCGGCGCTAGAATGAGGCATCAACGTTAGAAGGGCGGGCCTTCCGCTATGTCCGACACACCTTCGATCCTGGTCCCGCTCGATGGCAGCACCGGCGCTGAACACGCGGTACCGGTCGCCGCGGCCATTGCCCGCCTCAAGAGCGCATCTGTCCACCTCCTTCACGTCGCCGACAAGGATGGCGTGGACACGCCAGCCCAGCTCGCCCAGGTCGCCGAGAACTTCACGAAGTACGGCCACGAACTGGCAACGAAGAACCGCCTGAGCCCGGACTGCGAGGCGGGTGGATCCTGTGTCCAGGTCACCCAGGGCAACCCGGCCGAGGTCATCCTCGATGCCTCCGAAGGCGCCGAGATGATCGTGATCGCCAGCCACGGCCGCGGCGGTTTCCAGGCCGCCATCATCGGCAGCGTCACGGATAAGGTTGTGCGCGGTGCGCGCGTGCCCGTCCTCGTGGTCCCGGCCATCGATGAGCCCAGGCCACTCACCGGCCGTCCCGTCCTCATCGCGCTCGATGGCTCCGAAGGCGCCGAGAAGGGCCTTGCACTCGGGCGCGAACTCGCCGCGCTCCTTGGCTCTCCCGTCACGCTTGTCCGCTCCTACAGCATCCCGCCCCCGGTTGGCGTCGAATTCGCCTACTACCCCGCGGACCTCCTCGAAACGCTCCAGAGTTCCACCTCGGACTATCTCAACGCGACGGTGAAGCCCGGCGAGAAGTCCCTTATGGCGCAGGGCTATCCGGCCCAGGTGATCGTCAGCGCGGCAGACGAAATCGATGCAGGTCTCGTCGTCATGACGTCGACCGGCAAAGGGCGGGCCGCCCGCATCGCGCTCGGAAGCGCCACAGACCGCGTCCTCCACTCGCTCAAGCGCTCGCTCCTCATCGTTCCGTCGAAGGACGAGAAGTAGGTCCCTGGATCTACTGCCTCCGTGGCAATTCCGCCGCACGAAACTCCCGCTTCCCGGTTTTCCCAGCCGCTCGCGCGACCTCAATTCGGCCGGGTTCGCCTACCCGCCGATGTGCGACATCTCGACTTTGCGGATTCCCGCCGTGTTTTCGGATCGGATCTCCGAATAGCGGTCGTCGCGCACCCGCCACACCCGGCCCAGCAGTTCGCCAATCTCCGCGTCGCTCGCGCCTTCGCGCAGCGGTGTCCGGAAGTCATGTCCCTGTGAACCGAACAGACACGTGAAGAGCTGCCCCTCCGGCGAAAGCCGCGCTCGCGTGCAATCCCCGCAGAACGGCTCGCTGATGGATGTGATGAAGCCTAGTTCGCCGCCGCCGTCGCGATACCGCCAGCGCTTCGCCACCTCGCCCCGGTAGTTCGCGTCGACCGGCTCCATCGGGAACACCGCATCGATGCGCTCCACCATCTCGCGCGCCGTCACCACGTTGTCCAGCCGCCAGCCGTTGCTGTTGCCGACATCCATGAACTCGATGAACCGGAGAATGTGACCTGTCCCGCGAAAGTGCCGCGCAAGGTCCACAATCGTGTGGTCGTTTACGCCTCGCTTCACGACGGCGTTCACCTTGATCGGTTTCAGCCCGGCGGCCGCTGCCGCGTCGATACCGTCCAGCACCGTCTTCACTGGCACATTCGCGTCGTTCATCGCTTTGAACGTGTCGTCGTCCAGCGAATCGAGGCTCACGGTGACGCGCGTCAACCCCGCCGTCGCCAGCTTCCCCGCCTGCGCCCGCAACAAGGAGCCGTTAGTCGTCAGCGTCAGGTCCTTCAGCCCGTCCAGCGGCGCCAACTGCCCGATGAGGTGGTCCAGGTCGCGCCGCACCAGCGGTTCCCCGCCCGTGATCCGGATCTTCTCAATCCCGTGTTCGATGAAGATGCGCGATAGCCGCACGATCTCCTCATAGGTCAGCAGTTCGGATCGCTGGAGGAACTGGTAGTCCGGCCCAAACACTTCGCGCGGCATGCAATACGTGCAGCGGAAGTTGCAGCGGTCGGTCACCGAGATGCGCAAATCGCGAAGAGGTCGTTGGAAGGCGTCGTAAACGGTCATCACGCTCCAGTGTAGCGCCCCGACACTGCCCTTGCGCGGGCCAAACAGTTTCGCATCCGCACCCAACCAGTGTGGCTCACCGTAGACGTGCGATGGCGTTGTCCAGGACTCGTCTCCACTCGTCGAGTGTGGCTGGAGCGCCCGACCCGATTGGTGTGCCATTGACGAGGAAGCCCGGCGTTCCGGAAATGCCGAGACCGCGGGACCTGCGCTGCTGATCCATCACAAGCTGGACGTGCGTGTCCTGGTCGAGGCATGTATCGAACGACGCACGATCGAGGCCTTCGTCCGACGCCACCTGCTTTAACGCGTCGTCTCCGAATCGCTTGATGTTGAGCTTCTCGTCGTCGAGTTGCCCTGCTTCGGCTTGGATAAGAAACAGGTGATTGTGGTATTGCCAGAAGCGATTCTGATCGGCTGCACACTGCGCCGCCACTGCCGCTCGCACCGACTCATAGCCCAGGGCGGGGAAGTGCTCGTACAGGAGCTGCACCTTCCCGGACTTCACATACTCCTCAACGATCACAGGTTCTTGTTCCGACGAGTAAACTAGGCAGAAGGGACACTGGAAGTCCCCAAACACAGTCAACTTCAACGGCGCAGTGTCCTTGCCCAGCTTCGAACCCTGCGCCAGTTCCAGTGGGAGCTTTGCTTTCGCCGTTCATAGCTTCTCCGCTGCCCTGGCGCTGTCGGTTCGCGCGGCTGCGGTCTCGCTGCTGCGTGCGGTGGGAGTCGGATCTTCTACCCGGCCCGACGAACAGCCAGGCGCCACGAGTGCGAGACATGCGAGAACCACCACCAGTCGATAGCCCATGCCGAATGCTCCTAAGCGCCATTCTACTGGGACGTTGGCTAATGCACTGGTATCGTGCGTTAACTTGAATGGACAAAGACGCTGTTTGAGCCCACGTTTGGCATCTACTTCATCGCGCGCGACGGAGACCGCATTCGCATCCGCATAGTGGCGCCCCTCGTCGAAGACTCCGGCGTCATCGAGGTCAGCGCCGGCAACCTCCTCGACTTCGCCGCCGCGGTCGAATCCGACTGCCAACGCTTCCCGGTCATCGAAGTTCAGGGCGGATAGTCTTCCATGCGCATCACTTCGATCCCCGCGACCCGGAAGTCGCGAAGGTTGCTCGTGAGGATAGCCGCACTCTGACGGACCGCCGCAGCCGCAATCAGTGCGTCCCACAAAGAGACGGTGTATCCCTTTCGCCTTTGGGTTGCCCGGTGTTCGCCAGCCCAGAGCGCGTCGCCCGGCGTCACTTTCCACCATTCGAGCGCCGCCAAGGAGGTCATCGACCTCGGGACGTTCACCGCGAGTGTTTCCCGTGTAGAACTCGGCCACCGAAATTACGGAGACAGCCATCTGGTGCCCCTCTTCGACGAGGCGTTTGAACGAATCGATGAGTGTTTGGTTGCCTCTCGACAGCCGGATGATCTCCGTCGTGTCAATCAGAAGTCGAGCCACGACTTTTGTCCTCGCTCTCCCGCAGCCATCGTTCGGTAGGGCCTTCTTCCGCTCGCTGGTCATGCACCCAGTTCGCGATGCCCTCATCCGTGTTCCACTCGGGCGGCCCTCCGGTTGGTGGGGACTCCTCCAGCCTGTGAATCGCGCGCAGCAGCCGCTCCCGCTTCAGCCGCTCCTGGAGGACGGCCACAACAAACTCGCTTCGCTTTCGCGTTCCGACCAGCGCGTCGATCTCAGCGAGTAACCCCGCGGGCAAAACGATGTGGGTGCGTGTTGTAGCAGGCACTGTGTGACCTCGTATGGGACGAAGATATCACACAGTGCGAGCACCCTGGGCCATCCAGATGCCCCGCAGGCGCTTACTTGTACGTCTTCCCCTCGGCCACAGCCTTCACGGCCGGTTCCATGATGTTCGCCGCCACCGGCCCCTCCCACCTGTCGTAGACCACGCCCTTGCTGTCCACCAGGTAGACCCACGGCTCATTCAGCCCGCCGTCGGCCCGCGTGATCCACTCCTTCACCGTCGGGTTCAACACCTTCTTGTCGAAGTCGCGCCACACCTCGATGTGCACGAAATCGATCCTGTCCTTGTACCGCCCCTGCAGCAGTTCGACCTCTTCGTTCACAGGTCCGCAGAAGCGCGACGAACAGTACGCCGGCGTCGAAAACACCACCACCACCGGCCGTCCCTGCGCGACCGCATCCTTGATCTTCACATCGTGCATATCGTTCGGTGGCGTTCCGGAGTCGATCTCCCTGATATTCGGGACGTCGCGCTTCGTCAGGTTGTCGCTCTTCGGCGCGTCCTGCCCCGGCGCCACCACCGTCGCCTTCTCGCGCACCTGGAATTGGAAGTTGGAAATGCCCTGCTTGCCGTCCTTCAACACCGCCTGCACCGAGACCCCCCAGGGGCCGGCATAGTCGAAGGTCACCGGCACGTAATAGCCGACGCGGTTCTCGTCCTGCCCGCCGTGGATGTGCGTCTCGCCGTTCGCGTGCTGATGCTTGATCTCGGGCCCCACGCCCGGCGCGCTCGCAGTCGCTTCCTTCGTGAATACCGGCTTGGGCTTGCCGGCCTCGCGCAGGTCGTAGAACGTCGCGATCGCCTTGGCCCCGCCCTCGGGCTCGTCCTTCGCGTTCGTGATGCCGAACACGAAGTTATTCGGACCCTTGTACCAGTCGGCCCCGGCCATCACGGCGTTGATTTCGCGGATCTGGTCCGGCGGGATGTTGCGCGAAGGATCGCTGGAAGTCGGAAACGGGGTCGGCGTGCTGTCCCCTCCCCCGTCGCCGCACGCGGCCAGGAGGAGTACAGACGAGCTCACGATTGCGAACAGTAGATTGCGCAGGGGGCGCCTCCCGGGGGCACACGGATGCCTTCGATGCTACCAAGGCCACTCCCAAGGATCGCGGAAAGACGCCGGAAAGGATCGGGGGTAATTGCCGCTGTCCGTAAGCGTTTAACGGTCGAAGGTGAATGCAGATGGCTGACGATCCGACACCGCCATGCGGCGCGAGCGCCTCGCGTGAGCGTGACCTGTGACCCATACCCCTCCGCTTGACAAGGGCTGGCGGCGCGTCGCCCGCGTTTCCGCCCGGCTCTCCGCGGCCGGCATCGGCACCGCACTCCTGCTCGCGCTCTTCGTCACCCAGACGCTTGGGGGCACCACCGCAGGCGACAGTAATCGCTCCGGCGGCACACGTTCGAACTCCCTCTCGCTTCTCGCCGGAGGCAGCGAAAGCCGTTCGCAGGACACGCTTCGTTCCGCATCATCCCCCTCCCCGGGAACCGCCTCGCCCACCGCGACCCCGGAAGGCGCCGCCGCCGAGGGCGCGATCTCCGTGGAAGACGTGGAAGCCGTGAAGGCCGCCCCCGAGCGGACCAGCCGCTTCGAACTACCGCTCGCGCGGTGGTTCATGGTCACCGACCGCTATGGCGCACCACGCGGTAAAGGCGTTGTCCACGGCGGTATCGACCTCGCACTCGATGGCCTGCCGCGCTCCACCGTCGTCGTCGCCTGCGAAGGCGCCGTCGCCTCGACCGGCTACAGCGCCATCTACGGCAACCACGTCATTGTTGATTGCGGCGAGGAGTGGTCCACTCTCTACGGCCACCTGAGCCAGGTCGATGTCGTCAAGGGCCAGGTCGTCCGCTTCGGAGACGGCGTCGGCCTCTCCGGCAGTACCGGCGTTTCCAGCGGCGAACACTTGCACTTCGAGATCCGTTGGCGCGGCTGGGCCGTGAACCCGGAGAAATACCTGGACTTCCACATCGCGCCCGGTGCCCCCCTCACCTATGACCTTCGCGACGAAAACGGCGACCTCATCACCGGACCGACCGTCACACCGACTCCCACCCCCACGGCCACCCCAACGCCCGACTTCAACATCGTCCCAATCTGGCTCCGGCCGACGCCAACCCCCACTCGCACGCCGACGCCGGCCCCAACCGCCACGCCCACTCCCGTCACTCCCACGGCGACCCCCACCCTCACGCCGCGCCCGGGTCTGCCGGGGGGCTAGGCAGCCGCCGCCGGATCACCCGCGGCCCGCAACTCCATCTGCCGTCCCGCCGCCTTCTCGCCGCGGAGGACCATGCACGTGCTTGTTGCCTTCGCCACCAGTCTGCCCTGCGCATCGTGCACATCGCACTCCACCAGGGCGACGCTCTTTCCCGCGTGGGTGACTCTTCCGGCGGCGCGCAGCAGACCCTTCCACACTGGACGCAGGAAGTTGATCTTCAGCTCCAGCGTCGTGAACGAGTCCCCCGGGTCGAGCATCGTGGCGACCGATAGGCCCATCGCAGAATCCGCGAGCGTCGTGAGTACCCCTCCGTGGACGGTCCCCATCGGGTTGTTGTGCTTTTCCCCGGCCTCCATTTCGAAGGCCACGGACCCGTGTGTCGCCTCCACAAGCCGCATGTCGAGCATCTTTCCCAGTTCGAGGTCCGGTCCACCGCCGGCCATCACCGCCTGGATTTGTTCGAGTGACGTTGTCATGGGTTTCCTCCCTCTATGCCTGGCGGGCTACCGCCGCGATCTGAGCCTCGGTCGGAGCCGGCGCAGTTGCGCGGGCCGCTCCACCGTGGCGAATGAACACCGCGGTTCCCGCCGCGATCAGCGCGATCACCGATCCGCCCACGGCGATCTCGATGAAGCCGTTCACAATCTCGTCGCGCGCCGCTTCGCGTGCCGGGCCTTCGCCGGCCACCGCGAAGTGGCTCGCGGCCGCCGTGACCTGTGCCTGCTCGCCAGCGCCCGTCGCGTCGAGCCGAGCCGGCAGTTCCGCTTCGATGTGATGGATGAAGATGGCGCCGAAAATCGCCACCCCGAACGCCGTCCCGATCTGCCGGAACATCGTCAGCGTTCCGGAGGCCAACCCGGCCAGGTTTCCCGGCATCGCGCTCATCACCGCCAGCGACGACGCCGACATCACCAGCCCGATGCCCAGCCCGCGAAGCACGAACGCAGGCAGCATCCCATCGCCGTATCCGCTCTCCGGTTCCAGCCATAGCAGGTAGACGAACGACAGTGCGACCGAAATCGAGCCGGCGATGATGATCAGCCGCAGTCGCGGGCCAAGCCTTTGCCCAATGATCCCGGAGAGCGGCATGAGCGTCGCCACGAGGGCCGTCGCCGGCAGGAACGCCAGGCCCCCTTCCAGCGGCGAAAATCCCAGGTAGTTCTGCATAAACAGGCTTGTGTAGGGCTGCGACCCGAACACCGCCGCCGAGAACAGGAACGCGTTCGCGCACGCCATCACAAACGTCCCGTTTCGGAACAGCCGCAGGTTCACGAGCGGAACTGCGAGCCGCGTCTCCACCCACACGAACAGCCCCAGCACTCCCGCCCCTCCCGCAAAGCACCCCACGATCAGGGGCGAAGCCCAGCCCGATTCGTTTGCCTGCGTGAACCCGAACATGACCAGGGCCAGCCCACCCGCCAACAGCCCCGCCCCCGCAAGATCGACCGACCGCGCAGCGTTCGGATCGCGGGATTCCGGCACAAACCGGAGCGCCATCAGCAGCGCCACTGCGCCAATCGGCAGGTTCACAAAGAAGATCCAGCGCCAGCTGTCCCCGTGCACCAGCAGCCCGCCCAGGATCGGCCCCGCGATCAGCCCCAGGCCCGAGACGCCTCCCCAGATGCCGATCGCGAGGCCGCGCTGGGCCGGCGGAAATGCGGCGGTCACAATCGCCAGCGTGCCCGGCATCATGATCGCCGCGCCGATACCCTGGAAAACCCGCGCGGCGACCAATTCGCCAATACTCCCGGCCATTCCACACGCCGCCGACGACGCCACAAACACAATGAGTCCCGCGAGATACACGATGCGCCGCCCGAAGATATCGCCCAGCCGTCCCATCGCCAGCGGCAGAATGCCGAGCACCAGCACGTAGGCCGAAACCGTCCATTCCGCTGTGCTCAGGTCCGCGTTCAGGTCCCGCCCGATGGACGGAAACGCTACGTTCACCACGAACGTGTCGATCATCAGCATCCCAAGACCGAGACAGACGGCAAGCATGGTCAGCCATTTGGAGGGCGCTTCCGGCGCGCGCAAGAAACTCATTGCCTGGGCCATCGCCATTCCGCCTTTGCCTTCGTTTACTTTCTTCAAGAAAGTAGGTTGGCAGGAATGACTATCTTCGAGATACTGTGAGGTGTCAATACGCCGTTTGGGGGATGTGGACCGCGCCATGTCCAGGACGAACACCTACCAGCACTTCTGCCCCGTCGCCCGCTCGCTCGAAATCGTCGGCGAAAAGTGGTCGCTGCTAATCGTGCGCGAACTCCTTCGCGGCCGGGCCCGCTTCACCGACCTCGCCGCCAACCTCAGCAACATCACGCCCAAGTGGCTCACCCTCCGCCTGCGGGATCTCGAACTGGCCGGCATCGTCAACCGCCAAAGCGAAGAGGGCCGCCGCGAAGTCTGGTATAGCCTCACCCAGGCAGGCCGTGATCTTGGACCGGTGATCGAAGCATTGAACGTCTGGGGCATCCGCCACGAGCTGCGTCCCCCGCAGCCCGGCGAAACCACGAGCATTCGCGCCATGGTGCGTTCACTGGGCGGGTTTCTGAACTCCTCCGCCGTTCGGCCGGACCATCCCTGCACGTGGGTCTTCGAAAATTCCGAGAACGGCCGCCGCTCGCTCATTTTCACCGGCCAGCGTTGGCGCCTCGGTGAGGGCACCGAACCCGACCCGGACCTCGTCATCCGCACCGACCGCTTCGCGTTGGCGCGCTTCCTCGCCGCCCCCGAAGGCGCCCGCGGCGAAGCCCTCCAGGAGCTCGAACTCGAAGGCGATCCTGCCGAAATCGCCGGCTTCCGCGCCGCCTGCTCCGTCTAAGCCGTTCCGCCGCTCCGGAGCCGTACCCCACCGTAGCCCCGGCCCTCCGTGGCCGGAGAGCCACGCACCGGCGTTCGCTCCGCCCGCATCCAGCAAGTCATCCCGGTCCCGGCGCCCTCTCCATATCGCCACAGACTGTGCTCAGGGCACCCGTTCCGCCGCTACTCCAGCTCTTCGTCCAGGAATTCGTCGTCTTCCTTGTTCTTGCGCCAGAACATCAACGCCGCGCCGATGGCGGCCAGCAGCCCGAGCAGTCCGATCTTCTTCTTCACTGGATTCCTCCACGAGCGGTCGCCCCGCCCGCACCTTCGTGCAGCCGGACCCCGCCAAGAGTAAGCGAAAAGCCCAACGCGTGGAAGCGAATCCGTTCCGCTCAGTCCTTCGAAGGCCCAGCCAACAACAAGTGCTGAACCTCCCGCTCCACTTGGTCCACTCGCTCTGAAAGTACAGACTGAAAGCTTGTTGAATCCAGGAAGACTGCGAGCCGGCGCATCGTCGGCCCCGCGATGGCACCGGAATGAATCTGGCTGCCGAAGTCCTCCCAGTCGGAGAGCACACCGCGGTTCAGTCCGGACTCAGCGAGCTTCAGGGCGTCATACACAACCCTCTGCCTGCTGCCGAACGGCTTCCCGTGCTGTTCGCACTCGCGTTTTAGCCTCTCAAACGTCAGTTGAGCTACGTTAATTGCTTCCATGCACGTGTGATACCGTTGCGCATCCTCCATCGAAAGGGGCACGCCAGACCACTTCTGATCCCAACCGCCCATCTGAAGGGTTCGCCGCGCATGCTTCACTTCGTTGTAGGCTTCGATAACTTCGCGATGAAATCGCAGCAGGAACTCCCGGCCTCGTCGCCATTCATCACGTTCCTCCGCGCCGAGCCTGATGCGCTCCTCCAGCGCGTTTTCCCGAGAGCTGAGCGCCAGGCTAAAGAAAAAGCCGACGACCACAACGAGCGAGAGCGTGACCAGGGCTTCGAACACCTTGGTCCACAGTTCGCCCTCTTTCGGGTCCACCCAGATCCAGACGGCGGCCGCGCACCCAACGGCCACAATCCAGGTCCCCAGGGCAGCCACGAAGATCCAACGTTCTCTCAGCCAGGCGCGCACACTGTCCTCCGCCTCCGATGCCTATTCCGGAGTCGGCATGAATAGTATCCCTTGCGTCAAGAGCCACCAGTGGTGCGAGTCACACTTGTCCTGACGGGACTTCGCGCAATGTCCCGCCTCCTATTTCATGCGCCGCTTGCTCGGCTGAACCCGCGGAGGCTCGCCCTCCGCCTTGGGATAGTTCGGCGGATACGGCGCCTCGCCCTGCCCCTCCCGCTCGTGCTTCGCCACCAGCTCCAACAGAGGCTCCAGCGAATACGCCCGGTCGTCGATCGCAGCGGCCGAATCCCCTCGCTCCGCGAAGCGCTTCGGCACCGTCACGATGGTGAAATCCGCCAGCTCCACCGTTGGCACCTCATCCCACTCGATCGGGCACGAGACCCGGGCATCCGGCGTCGGCCGGATCGAATACGCCGACGCCACCGTTCGGTCGCGCGCGTTCTGGTTGTAGTCGATGAACACGCCGTGCCGCTCCTCTTTCCACCACTTCGTCGTCGCCAGCGCCGGTATCCGCCGCTCCACCTCACGCCCCAACGCCAGCGCGCAGCGGCGCACCTCGCTGAACCCCCAGTTCCGTTCGATGCGCACGTTGATGTGGATCCCGCGCGAACCCGACGTCTTCGGATAGCCGCGATAGCCCAGCTCGTCCAGCAGCGCCCCGCACTCCAGCGCCACCTGCCGCACGTCAGCGAAGCTCGCTTCAGGCGTGGGGTCGAGGTCTACGCGCAGCTCGTCCGGGTGATCTACGTCGTCCGCCCGCACAGGCCACGGGTTCAGGTCCACACACCCCAGGTTTGCCACCCAGATGAGATCGCCCACGTCATCGCAGACCGCCAGGTCCGCCGAACGCCCGCTCGGAAACTCGACATGCGCCGTCTCCACCCCCGGGGGCCGCTTCTCCGGTGCCCGCTTCTGGAAGAACGGCGGCTCCGTCACCCCGTTGACGAAGCGCTTGAGGACCATCGGCCGCCGCATCACCCCCCGAAGCGCGCCGTCCGCCACCGCGAGGTAGTAGTTCACGATGTCGAGCTTTGTGTACCCCGCCGCCGGGAAGTACACCTTGTCCGGGTTCGTGATCGTGACGCTGGTGCCGCCCGCGTCCACCTCTATCGATGGAGTTGCCATGCCGCCACTCTACCCCATTTTGCCCGGCCGCTTCGCAGGCCGTCAGGCTTCGCTTTAGCGCCAGTGCTGGCATCATGTGCCCCACGTTTGAATCGACGGAGCCACGCCATGCCCGTGTTCGCCCTTGGAAACCGCGCACCCCGCATCCATCCAACCGCTTTCATCGCCCCCACCGCCAGCATCGTCGGCGATGTCACCATCCACGAAGGCGCCTCCGTCTGGTACGGCGCCACCGTCCGCGGCGATACGTCCTACGCCGTCATCGGCCCCGGCGCGAACGTCCAGGATGGCGCCGTCGTCCACGGCCGAGCGGACCTCCCCGCACTCATCGGCGCTCGGGCGTCCGTCGCCCACAACGCCATTATCCACGGCGCCACCATCGGCGAAGAAGCGCTCATCGGGAACGGCGCACAGGTCCTCGATGGTGCGGTCGTCGGCTCACGCTGCCTCATCGCCGCGGGCTCCGTCGTCCTCCCGGAAACCAACATTCCTGATGGCATGCTCGCGGCCGGCACCCCCGCGACGGTCAAGCGCTCCATCCTCGGCACCCCCTCGGAAGAGTGGGTCACCGGCAACCCTGGCCGCTACGCATGGCTTGCCGTCGAACACCGCGACAACATCCGCGAAATCGCCCGCGCAGAGTGCCAGTCGCCCGAGTAAAGAGTTTGATCATGGGCAGGCCCGCCCAAAACTGGCAGTATGAGGGCGTGAATCTCCGCATTCTGATCAGCGCGCTTCCGATAGCCGTCTTCTTCGGCCTCGAACGGCTGGGTGCACCGGCTACCATCGCGATCATGGGCGGTTTTGTCGCCTCCGCTGGCATCTTCTTCCATGCGCGCAAGGATCGCCTCATTGGCGCGCTCTCCGTCTTTGGCTTCGTTATCGTGGCGGCGTCCGCTGCCGTCGGCCTCATCTGGCAAAGCGAAAAAGCCTACCTGGCCTCCGGCCCCGTCGCCGATTTCCTCTTCGTTGGCATCTTCCTGGGCAGCATTGCCATTCGTCAGCCGTTGGTTGGGGGCATCTCCCGCGAACTCATCCCCGCCATCGCCCAGCGTGTCCCGCCCCAGGCAACCGTTTTCGTCTGGCTGTCTGCGGCCTGGGCAGGTTTCAACCTCGTGCAGGGTATCGCCCGCACGTGGATGCTCTCCGAATACAGCGTCGGCGAATACATCATCTGGAGCCGGGTCCTTTCCTGGCCCCCCAGCGCGGCCCTCGTCGGCCTCTCCGCCTGGCTCATCTACCGCGCCGCCGAACGCCACTCGCCCCTCTTCGAACACGAACCCGCCCACGCCCACGACCTCGCTTTCGAACC
>CAYYSD010000075.1:0-14410 GCA_964474285.1 uncultured Anaerolineaceae bacterium
GCGGGAGTGCCGAGGCGGAGTCCGCTGCCCACAAAGGGCGAGCGTTCGTCGTAGGGGATGGTGTTCTTGTTGGTGATGATGCCCGCGCCCTGGAGGGCGTTCTGTGCCTTGAGGCCGCTGATGTTCATCGAGTTGCAGTCGGCAAGGATGAGGTGGTTATCGGTGCCGCCGGAGACGAGGCGGAGGCCGCCGGACATGAGGGCTTCGGCGAGGACGGCGGCGTTCGCGACGATCTTGTGCGCGTAGGCGCGGAACTCGGGCGTAAGGGCTTCGCCGAAGGCAACAGCCTTTGCGCCGATGGAGTGGAGGTGCGGGCCGCCCTGCGTGCCCGGGAAGACGGCCTTGTCGATGGCCTCGGCATGTTCCGCCTTCGTGAGGGCCAGGGCGCCACGGGGGCCGCGCAGAGTCTTGTGGGTCGTGGTCGTGACGATGTCTGCGTGGGGGACGGGTGAGCTGTGGGCACCCGCGGCCACGAGCCCGGCGATGTGGCTCATGTCGACCATGAGAATGGCGCCGCACTCTTTCGCGACACTGGCGAAGGCTTCGAAGTCAATGGCACGGGGATAGGCGGTGGCGCCCGCCACGATGATCTTCGGCTTCGTCTCATTGGCGAGCGCGCGGACCCGGTCCATATCGATGACTTCGGTTTCGCGGTCGACAGTGTAGGGGACGAAGTTATAGAAGCGGCCGCTGAAGTTGACCGGGGAGCCGTGGGTGAGGTGACCGCCCTGGCTGAGTTCCATGCCCAGGATGGTGTCGCCGGGTTCGACGAAGGCGAGGTAGGCCGCCATGTTGGCCTCGGCACCGCTGGTGGGCTGGACATTGGCATGGTCGGCGGCAAAGAGCTCTTTCGCGCGGTCGATGGCGAGCTGTTCGAGGCGGTCGCTGAACTGGTTGCCGGCGTAGTAGCGCTTGCCCGGGTAGCCTTCGGCGTACTTGTTCGTGAAGACGGATCCAGTGGCTTCGAGGACGGCGGCGGAGGCGTAGTTTTCGCTGGCGATCATCTCCAACGTCTCCACCTGGCGCGCCTCTTCATCGGCGATGATGGCGGCGACGGCGGGGTCGCGCTGTGAGAGTGCGCTCATGGGAACCTCCAGCTTCGAGGACGGCCGGTTGGGGGCCCGGCGAGTTCAGTCGATGGTAACAGAGGGGGGGATTCAGGGGCGTGGGAGGGCGGGCGATCACCGTTCGCGCCAATCGTCGCCGGGGATGATCCGCTTCATGAACTCATCAAACAGGGGGACGGTGAACGCGGTGTCGCCGTGGGCCGGGCTCCAGATCATGCCTTTTGCGATAAGGTTCGCACGGGTAAGCCCAAGGGAGGTCACCTTCATGGCCAACAGCTGCGCGATATCACCTGAGCGATGAGGGCCAGGTCCGAGTTGAGCCATCGCGCGGAGGTACCGTTTCTCGCTGGGAGTGAGGCGGTCGAATCGCACGCGGAAGAAGCTCTCATCAAGGGCAGCAATCGAGAGTCTGGTTGCGCGGCGCACGTCGTCGACGTCGATCGGATTGGCATCGGCAACATCCCATGAATGCTTCGCCCACTCCTGAACGAAGTAGGGGTAGCCGTGAGTGCGGAGGTGGATCTCTGCGATCGCCTCGGGTGTGAACGAGACGCCTTCCTGTTCCGCCGGAACCGTCAACGCCTGGACGAGGGCCGTCACCGAAAGAGGGCCGACGGACGGATATTCAAACAGGCGCTCCGCATATGATTTAGCCTCACCCGCGCGGCCACGGACCTGCGGTAGTCCTGCCCCAACCATGGCTACCGGGAGCTGTTGCTGAGTACAGATGTGCAAAGCGCTGATCAGGGAACCCAACTCATCCTCAGCGACGTACTGCAACTCATCGATGAAGAGCACCACCGCAGTTTGGCCTTCGCGTGCTGCCTGTCCGACCGCCACCAGAAGCATCGTGAGATCGGTCTCAAGGTTTCCGTTGTCCGCCAACCCAGGCTCAGGTTCGAAGTCAATTCCCACGTCCACGTCGGCGTAGCGGACGTGGAGCTTGAGCGCGCGAACGAACCCCGAGAGGCCCCTCAGGGCTCGTTGCGCGGCTCTCGTTGCGACTTCCACCTGACTCAGGCGAAGCAAAACCAACCTGAGTTGCGGCGCGAGCATGGCCGGCAGCGTCCGACCCTCGGGCGCTTCAATGGCGATAGTGAGCACGCCGGTAGAGTCGGCGTCTTCGCGCATCCGGTTCAAGAGCACCGTCTTGCCCACACCGCGAAGGCCGACCATCACAACGCTCCTGGTTGGCCGACCCAAGCGTGTGCGCGCGACGGCAACTCGAACGGATTCCAACAGTGCTTCACGCCCGGCCAATTCAGGAGGAGGAGTCCCTGCCCCGGGGGCATAGGGATTGCGAACAGGATCCATGGTGATCCAATTGTGTGGATATTTTGGAGTTTATGCAAGACGCGACAAAATGCATAATTGCCACATAACTGCGCGCGACTACAACTGTGCCTCTCGAGGGCTCGCCTTCTGGCCCCCGGCTGGCTCACTGGCGTCGCGGGTGGCGAGGAAGGCGGCCCAGAGGGCGTCGCGTTTGCGGGCGCCCTTGCTATAGCCGTACTGGGCGCCGACGAACGAGCCGAAGAACTGCGCCAGCACGTATCCGCCGAAGATGAGGACGATGAAGGCAGCGGCGGGGTGCCCGAGCACGCCAGGACCCCAGAGCACCATCCAGAGAAAAAGGGCCATGGCGACGAGGAGGCCGAAGAAGGCGCCTGAATGGACCCAGCGCGCTTCGGTCTTCTGGCGGGCGAGGTAGGCGCGAAGGACAGGCTGCGGGATTTCGCTGGCCGTTCCCACTTCGGACAACTGGCGGCCGCAGAAGGGGCAGACAGCGTCGGTTTCGCGGAGGCGGCCGTAACAGAAGCCGCAGAAGCGTCCGGCGGCCGGGACACGCCGGGCCAGGCGTTCCTCCATCTTCTCCTGCAGGCGATCGAGGTAGGGGTAGGGGCTGACGTAGCCCGCGGTCCCTTTGAGTTCAGGCGCGCGCTTCGTCTCGTTTGTCACGGACAAAGCGAAACATGGACGCCGAACGGGAGCAAGCGGAAGCGGTTAGCCGAGGCGCTTCCAGAAGATGGTGGTGTCGCAATAGCGGCCGTCGGGGAAGAGGGCGTAGCCGGGGACGCGGCCGGTCTCCTGCCAGCCAGTGCGGCGATAGAGGCGATCGGCATCGTCGCTGGCGGTATCCAGGACGAGGAGCGTCTTGCCGCGCTGGAGGGCGGCGCTTTCCAGGGTGCGCATGAGGGCTTCGGCGATGCCGCGGCGGCGAGCGCGGCGGTGGACCAGCAGCTTCGCCACTTCACCCCGGTGGGGCTGGTTTGGGGGCATGGCGAGGTGCAGCTGGACGGTGCCCTGGAGGGTTCCATCGGGGTCGCGGGCGACGAAGAGGGCGTAGTCGCCGCATTCGACCCTGGCGGCGACGCCGCGCCAGAACGCGAGCGCCTCATCGCGCGGGAAGGGCAACATGAAACTGACGGAGGCGCCCCCGTGAACGCAATCCACGAGGACATCGGCGAGACCGTCGATGGCGGCGTGCGCGGCGCGGCCGTCGAGCTCTTCAACGACGATGGCTGGGGGGAAGGAGGTGTTCATAGCGGCTCCTGAACGGCGATGTATTCGGCGGCCCGGGGGCCGGGCGCGAAGAAGTGGGTGGGCCGGTCGATGATGGCGAAGAGGCAATCACCGGCGTTGAGTTCGTGGAGCTCTTCGCCGTACGTGAATTCCAGGCGACCGGAGAGCATCACGAGGTGCTGACGAATCGGCTTCACCGGGATCACGGAGTAATCGACCACGGCGCGCGGGGGCAGCCAGAGGCGGGCAATCTGAACGCTGGTGTTGGTCGAAGGCGGCGAAAGGACGGTGCGGCTGAGGCGCGTGGCGGGGTCGCGCCAGGTCGGCTGGTCGGCGGCGCGATAGAACTCAATGCCTGTGTCCTCGACTGCCAGCATCAGGGTAGAGAGCGTGACGCCGAGCCCGCTGCAGAGCCGTCCGAGGAGCGCCGCCGTCGGGGAGGAGATCCTGTTTTCGATCTTGCCGATCATGGCTTTGGAGACGCCAGCGCGGGCGGCGAGCTCGGCGAGGGAGAGGCCTTGCTCTTCGCGACGCCTGCGCAGCTGGGCGGCGATACGCGCTTCGATACCGTCTACAATAGTAGGCATACAACGTATCATAGGAGATTCGCTGACGATTTGGGAGGGACCTACTCGCGGTTGAGCATCTCGGCGTAGCCTTCGTCCCCTTCGGCTTTGCGCCGTTCGAGGTCGCGCGCCTCTTCTTCTTCGCGCTGCTCTCGTTCTTCGACCGTCTCGGCGACGAGAGCGCCCTGGGGGTCCAGGTCGATCGCAGCGTCGATGGGACTCCCGACGACGGCGTAGCGGAGGCCACCGATGTAGGTGAGGGGGCTGTAGCGCGGTGATTCGAGGAGCCAGTGCTGGGCGTAGGCCTCATCGAGCGCCTGGACGCGCACGACCTTGCCGACGAAGAGCGTGTGATCGCCGATGCGGATGACGTCCTGGAGGCCGCATTCGATCCAGGCGAGGCACCCTTCGATGAGCGGCGCCTCGATGCGCTGGCCGGTGAACAGCTCGAGGCCGGCGGCTTCGAGCTTGTTGTTGTTCAGCCCCGACTGGCTGCCGAGGAACGCCGTCTGCTTGAGGAGCGACGGGCCTGGAATATTTATCGCGAACTCTTCGCTGAAGCGGATCATGTCAGACGTGTGGCGATCGGGATGGATCACGCAGCCGACCATGGGCGGTTCCATGGACAGGGGCGTCGTCCAGGCGACGGGGGCAGCATTGGCCATCCCGCGCCAGGCTGTCGTGACGATGGCAACGGGGCCCGGGTTGAGCAACCGCCGGGCGTCGGTGTTATCGCAAAGTCGCCGTACCACGCTGGTGACTCGTCTCGAGAGGATAGGCTGAGTGTTGCCGAATGGAGACGACCACGCCAGTGGCCGGCTCCAAGTGCGGAGCCCGGCCAGGGTGAAGTTCCGGGGGCGGTGCTCTTAGTGGCGGCCGTTGCTCGCGCCGGAAAGCGAAGCGGCTTCGGCACGGCGCCAGCGGAGGTATTGCCAGAACGCGAGAAGCTCCTGGAGATCCTCGGGGTGGCGTTCGAGTTCGGAGATGAGCTGAGCGATATCGCTATCGCGCACGAAGAGCATGTCCGCGTCTTCGCCGAGGAAGTAGTGCAGAGGGCGGTTCAGGATGCGCGCCACGCTGAGAAGCATGTCGATGCCGACGGAGCGCTGACCGGCCTCATACAGGCTGATGGCGCTTTGGGTCGTGTTGAGCGCGCTGGCGAGCTGGCCCTGGCTCATGTTTGCATCGCGGCGCGCGGCCCGAATACGGTTGCCGAGGCCTGCCGACACCGGGGTCTTGCCATTCTCAATGGTCGCTTTACTCATGGGTGGGCTGAATACCTTTCGAACGTGAGCGCAGCAGATCCGTCGTCCGTGCAGAAGATGTCGTATTCACGGTACGAACGTCTGCCATTCGGGTCAATTGTGGTCGCCAGCGTTCAGTATCCGAGCACGGGATCCACGACGTTATCCAACGGTTCGCCGTTCACATAGTGCTCGAGGTTGGCCACAAACATCTCGGACGAGCGGTGCCCGTAGCCCTGGATGGCTCCGGACATGTGGGGCGTGATGATCACGTTGGGAAGATCCCAGAGTTCGCTTTCGGTGTCCAGCGGCTCCGGATCGGTGACATCGAGAACGGCGCCCGCGATCGTGTCGTCCTTCAGGGCGGAGATGAGGGCCCGCTGGTTGACGACCTGTCCGCGGGCGATGTTGACCAGGCAGGCGCTGGGCTTCATGCGGGCGAATTCTGCGGCGCCGATCATGTTCGTGGTCTCGGGAGTGAGGGGAACGGCCAGGACCAGGTAGTCTGACTGTTCGAGGAGGGGGCCGAGGTCGTCGTAGGAGAAGAGTTCGTCGCAGTCCGGATCGGAGGCGCCAGCCTGGACGGTGCGGCGGCAAGCGATGACCCGCATACCCATGGCGCGGGCGCGGCGGGCGGTTTCGCGGCCGATGGCGCCGAGGCCGACGATGCCGCAGGTGGCACCGTTGATCTCGCCGACTGCCCCGGCGCGGACCCATTGATGTTCACGCTGATTGCGAATGGCGGTGTGCATGTTCTTGGCGAACGCGATCATGCCGCCGATGACGTATTCCGCGATGGAGACGGAGGTCAGTCCGCTCACGTTGGTCACGACGAAGCCCTGCCGCAGGAATCCGTCGGCGTGGAGACGGTCGGCGCCGGCGTTCACGATCTGGAACCACCTGAGGTTGGCCGCGGAGCGCAAGGCCTCGGCAGGCACCTGGGCAGGACCAAGGAGGACTTCGACATGGCCGACGCGGGCCAGGGCATCGGCGCGCTCTTCCGGTGTGGAGCGCGGATGGGTGAGGGCGAAGAGGCGGACAACTTCGATCCGCGGATCGACGGCCTCAATCCGCGCGATGACTTCGTCCGAGACCCTGAACGCGATGCCGACCTTGATAACCGGTGCCATGCCGACCTCCTCTGATGGCGGGATATCGTACCAGCGAAGGGGGTCGAGCTTGCAGCCGTTCACATACGCCGTAACGCGGGCCGCTCATATACTCGGACTCATGGTGGAAGACCACGGCTATGGCATGGAGATACTGAGCGGGAGCGAAGAAGAGACACGCTCGCTGGGCGAAACGCTCGGCCGGACGTTGCGCAAGGGCGACATCGTCCTCCTCAGCGGCGACCTTGGGACGGGCAAGACCTGCCTCGCACAGGGGATCGGGCGGGGCCTGGAGTGTACGGCTCCGGTGAACAGCCCCAGCTTCGTGCTGATGAACGAATACGCCGGGCGCGAAGTCCTGTTCCACGTAGACCTCTACCGGATCGAAGACGTCGAAGAGCTCGACGACCTCGGGCTCTGGGACTACGCGGAGCGAGGCGTGCTCATCATCGAGTGGCCCGAACGTGGAGCGGAGCTGTTGCCGGGTGATGGGCTCATTGTCGAGCTGCGTTACGGCGACTATGACCGCCAGCGCCGCCTGAAGTTCCTGGCGCGTGGCGAACGGGGCGAGGATCTCGTGCGCAGTGTCGGGGCGGCGCGTTCCGCATGACAATCGTCCTGGCCATCGACACTGCTTCGCCACGTTTCGCCGTTGCCGCGGGACGCATCGGCGCTCCCGACACCGTCATCGAGCGGGAGGCATCGCACGACCATTCGCGGCTGCTGCTGCCCGCCATCGCGGAGGTGCTCGGGGGTGAGCGACGCGAACTCGAAGCTGTCGTGGTCATCACCGGTCCGGGGAGCTACGCGGGCGTGCGGGTTGGCGTGGCGACGGCCCAGGGCCTGGCAGAGGCACTCGAGGCGCCGGTGTTCGGTGTGGGCACGCTGGAGGCCGCCGCAGCGACACTCCCGCCGCAGATGAGCGCGACGGTGATTCACCCGGCCGGGCGGGGCGAGTTCGCAGCCCAGGAATGGATGGACGGACGTCCATCGAGCGAGATTCGCGTCGTGCCCCCGGCGGCGCTTTCAGGGAGCCTCGCCGGGGAAGGCGCGGGCGCGCTGGGAGGCCGCGAGGTCGGCCCGGGGGAACGTGTTGCCGCAGCGCTTCGCCTGTTCCGCGATGCCACGATGCGCGACGCGCGCGAACCAGGCGCGGACGTCACATATCTTCGCGAACCGAATATCACGGTTTCTCGCCGCGGACAGGCTCCGCAGGCAAATCGCGGGTAACCTCACACACTTTCGCTCCAGGAGCAGAACACAATGGAACGCACCCTCGTCCTCGTGAAGCCGGACGCTATGCAGCGCGGCCTTGCCGGGGAGATCATCAAGCGGCTCGAACAGCGCGGCCTGCGCATCGTGGGCCTCAAGCTCATCCAGATCGACCGCCCGCTCGCGGAGCGGCACTACGCGGAGCACGTGGGCAAGCCGTTCTTCGCCGGCCTGGTGGACTTCATCACCAGCGCGCCGGTGGTGGCCGCGGTGTTCGAAGGCACGAATGCCATTCGTGCCGTGAGGCAGACGGCGGGCGCGACGAACCCAACCGACCCGGAGAAGGCGACGCCGGGGAGCATTCGCGCGGACTTCGGCCTGGAGATGGGCCGCAACCTTATCCACGCGAGCGACGGGCCGGAAAGCGCCGAGCGAGAGATCGCGCTCTACTTCCGGCCTGAGGAAGTGATCGCGTGGAAGCGCGATACGGACCGCTGGGTGTTCGAATAGGCGAGTCCGGTGAGCGTGTTTGCGGCGCTGGCCGTACGCTAAGGCCGTGACAGACGAACGGGCATACGCTGCAGCCGGGGTGGACCTCATCGCGCGGCGCGGCTTCGCGGCCACGCTGCCGGAGATCCTCAAGCGGGCCCGCAGGCCGGAAGTGCTCTCCGATGCCGGGCCGTTCAGCGGTTTGTTCCGGCTGGGCGAGGGGTATCGCGACCCCGTGCTGGCAGCGAGCGCCGACGGCATCGGAACGAAAGTGAAGATCCAGCTCGCGGCGGACCGGCTCGACCTCTGCGGGGCCGACATCCTGGGGCACAGTGTGAACGATCTGCTGGCCTGCGGAGCTCAGCCGCTGTTCTTTCTCGACTACATCGCGGGCAGCGGCCTGACGACGGAGCAGAAGACTGCGATCGTGACGGGCGTGGCGGAGGCCTGCGCGAACACCGGCTGCGCCTTGCTCGGGGGAGAGACAGCGGACATGCCGGGCGTCTACACCGAAGGCGAGTTCGATGTCGCGGGGTTCATCGTGGGCGTGGTCGAACGGGACGAGGTGATCGACGGGTCCCGCGTGGCAGATGGCGACGTCCTGATCGGCATCCCGAGTTCCGGGTTGCACACGAATGGCTTTTCGCTCGTTCGCCCGGCGCTGGATATCGCGAACGGTGAGCCGATCGAGGAGTCGCGGCGGCGGCTCGACGAGCGGCCGGGCATCCTCAATGGGGAATCCATCGGCGAGGCGCTCCTGAAGACGCATCTGCCCTATCACCGCGCGGTTGCGCCTGTGATGCCGAAGGTGCACGGGATGGCGCACATCACGGGCGGCGGATACATCGAGAACGTGCCGCGCATCCTGCCGGCGGGCCTGACGGCGGAGTTCGACACCAAGGCGTGGCCGGTGCTGCCGATCTTCCAGTTGATCCAGCAGCGTGGCGAGATCAACCGCGAAGAGATGTACGAGGTGTTCAACATGGGTCTCGGGCTCGTATTGATGGTCGCGAAGGAAGATGCGGACGAGGTGAGGGCGGCGATCCCTGGTGCGTTGGATGTGGGGCGGGTGACGGCGGGGACGAAGCGCGTGGTTCTGCGGGGGCTTTAGGGCGCTTGCCTGCCCAAGGGTTGCCCCATCGGCTATAGTGGAAATACGCCCTGTATGCCGCAGGGTGGAATTGGATCGAGGAGTCCTGTCCTTTGGCTTTTGCCGATAAGCAAATCACCTGCCGCGATTGCGGCTCGAGCTTCGTTTTCACCGCCGGTGAGCAGGAGTTCTACGCAAACAAGGGCTTGATGAATGAGCCCACCCGCTGCCAGTCCTGCCGTTCGGCGCGGCGCGCCACGCAGGGCACTCTCCAGGAAAATGACGGCTTCGTCCGCTACGGCAACTTCGCCAGCTTCGGTGGCAAAACGCCTCGCCAGATGCACCCGGCGGCTTGCGCGGAATGCGCGCAGATGACCGAAGTGCCGTTCGTTCCGCGTGGCGACCGGCCGGTGTACTGCAGCTCGTGCTACAACAAGATCAAGCCCCCCGCGCCGCGGGAAGAGGCTCCGACCCGGCCGCTGCGGTAGGCGGGTCTCGGGACGGGGATCGTCGACCCGATCGAGGGAATCGACCGGCGCCACGCGATGCGACACGTCAGCGGTTGAGGCATTCCGGCCTTCCACGGGAGCGCTCGCACGCTTCTTTGCGCGCGCGGCTCAGCCGGTTCCAGTTCGCGTGCGATCGGGGTTCGAGAAATTCTTTGCGAAAACGTGTAAGGACTTCTCAGGTTGGTTCGTCCCGGTGGCGAAAGGCGAAAACGTCCTATCTCCAGGGAGGCCCCAACCATGTCGACCACAACCACCATCCGTTTCGCTCGAACAGCCGTGATCCTGATCGCGCTCCTTCCCTTCGCCCTGTTCATGTTCCGCCCCGCTTCCGCGGCCGAGCTGAACGGCGGGAGCGATGGGGTGAACGCGGTGACGAAGACGTACATGGGTCGCTGCCGGGATTGGGGCCGCCGTGATGGGAGGAAAACCAACCGAGCGGCGAATGACAGTGAGGTAAACGGCGGGGCGGGGCTCGATGGCGCGTGGCGTTTGGAGAGTGTGGAGCCGAGGGCCGGGCCCCCTCACTCCGTTCGGGGCTCGGTGCAAGATGCTCGAGGCGAACCCTGGAGGGCAGTGCGGGGGTGGGTGCGTAGCCTTCCGACCGGAGGGCCCAGGGCTACGGCCACCGAAGTCCGAACCAAGCCGGGATACGCTCACTACTGTCCTGGTGCGGCTGTCAGCGTGACGCGGTCGGCGGTGAGGGGATTGGTGGCGGGGCGCAGGCGAACCGTGAGGTTCATGCCGCGCACGAGGTCGGTGGCGATGAATGTCGTGCCGTCGGCGCGGACCAGGGTGGTCTGCGCATCGAGGGTAACGGTGGTTGGCCCGCCCGGTGTGGCCATGGTGACCGCGTTGGCCGCGGCGGTGATGACGTTCCCGTTGATTGTGCCGCCTGCCTGGGGCCCGGTCTGTCCCCCTCCGGGGGGTGCTGCAGGATTCTGGCCGCCGGGGTTGCCCGGGCCGAATTGCTGCTGGGCGCCGGGGCGCTGGACCTGCGCGCCCTGCTGGCCGGGTCCCTGCTGCGGTTGCTGCGGGCCGGGCGCGCCGGGGTTGCGGGGGAAGGCGGAGGGGGCAATCTCGCGGTTGTTACCGATATAGACTCCCGAGGCGAAGACCACGCCGGTCATGATGAGACTGAGGATGGCCATCGACGAAATGATGGCGACGCGCTGCCGGGGATGGTAGCCAGCGCGGCGGGGTTGCGGAGACGGGGGAAGGGATTCTTCCTGTTCCATGTCAGTGAACCTCGATGGTGGCGATGGTGATGGGGGTGCCGTTGCCCTGGATGGTGAGCGGGTGGCTCCCGCGGGAAGTGCTCGAAAGGACAACGAAGTCGAACTCTTCGACGAGGAGCTTTCCGGAAATGGGGGCGACCTGCTGGTCGTATCGTTCGAACAAGCCGAACCCGGCGAGATGGGTGTGCGACGCGGCGGCGTCTTCGCCGACGGCCATGGTCACGCGGGTGTTGCTGGCGCGTTCGAGCATCCAGAAGAGCTTCACGTGGATGGCGCCGCCCGCTTCGGCGGTGGACTCTGAGACTTCGACGCCGGCGAGGGTGAGCCCGGGAGCGACTTCGTGGTTTAGCGTAACCGATGGGCGTGTGTTGTTGGCGATCACCGCCGGCGGCGTATTCGAAACGCGATAGAGGACGAGGTCACGACTGCGGAAGGCCGTGTCCACATCGTGAGCAGGTGTGACGAGGACCGGGATATTCCATTCGCCGCCAGCCAGTGAGCGGCCGAAGCTGGGTCCGAAGTTGCCTTCGACCGTGAACATGGCGCGGCCGTCGTTGGGTCTGTTGGCGATCGTGCCGATCGGCAGGCCAGAGCCGGGGAGGGTGACGTCGGGGCGCAGGTCGTAGACGTACTGGTAGTAGAACATGTCGAACGCGAACACCCCGGTGCCGCCGAGAAGGATCGAGTTCTCGGGGAGAACCCGGTAGACGTTGCGATAGAAGTCGTTGATCTCGGTGTGGTCCGATTGGTCGTGGGTGACGTAGTTGTCACGGAGCTGGTCCTGGAGCGGCAGGGCCAGCATCGCGAGGATCAGGCCGCTGACGGCCATTGGGGCGAAGGGCACAGTGCGGACGGCGCGAGCGGACTGGGTGACGATCTGCTGAGCTCCGCAGGCGATCGCGATGGCCAGGATGAAGTGCGCTGGGATGAAGAACACATCGATGTCCATCGCCTGGTATTCCATGAAGAAGACGAGGTGAGCGGACCACATCAATGCGAGCATGACGAAGGTGCGCGGGCGGAGGATTGCCATCGCGGCGGCCCCGGCGAACGCGAGCGCGATGCCGAACCAGCCAAAATTGCCGCGCACGAAGGTGCCGTAGAGCATGAAGCGGTCGGGGAGAAGTTCGAGGGGGAACTGCCACTTGAACTGGGGAAAGGCGTTGATGGTGTAGCGGAGGAAGCCGTCCCAGGTCGCGGGGTTAATGGGATCGGGGGAGGGTTCGCCCATGACGGTGCGGATGGGGAGCCAGAGGAACTGCATCAACCCGAGGGCGAACATGAGGAGCCCGGGCAGGAGCACCAGCGGCTGGCATATCACGCGCCAGTTCACGAGCAGAATGTAGATGCCGTAACCGCCGAGGAGGCCCAGGCTGGACATGTGCATCCCCGCGGCAGCGGAGGCGGTGAGGGCCCAGCCGGAAAAGAGGAGGGTTGAGCGGAGGCTGCCGTGGCGGGCGACGTCGGCGTCGCGTTGTTCGCGGCCCCAGCGCAGCAGGAGGTAGATGCCGAGCGCCACGAAGAAAAAGTTGGGCGCGTAGACCTCGGAGATGGTCGCTTGCGACCAGAGAGTGGTGGAGGAGGCCATGAAGAGCGCGCCGAAGGCGGCGATGGTACGCCAGCAGCGGAGTTCGCGCAGGATGGCAAAGAGGAGGCCGCAGCCGCCCGCCGCAAGCAGCGCGGACATCAGGTTCACACGGTGGGCGACATCGCCGACAGGGAGAAACGTGAAGGCCTTGCCGAGCCAGGTGTAGAGCGGATAGCCGGTGGGGTGGGCGAGGCCGAGGGTGTAGGCGGTGGTGGAAAGCTCGTTGCCGTCCGGGGAGATGTAGGAGAGGCTCGGGGTCAGGGTGGCGTTGTAGAGCGCGAAGACGGCCAAGGCGACGAGCACGGAGAGGGCGGCGTCGATGCGGCCGGAGTGATCCGCGGCCCAGCGGGCAAAGCCTTCGGTCGAGAAGGCAGGGCGGGTGACTGGGAACGGGCGGACGGTCATTGCGCTCAGTGCTCCGGTCGCAGGCGCGGCCCGGCCGGGCGGCGTCGAATGGTGGGCCATGGTAGGCCCGTGATTGGGGCGAGTTGTTGCAAAAGTGTAAGGCACGGCACAGGAGGAGAGGGGGAATGTCTGATGGAAACGACGAAGCGGGAGATCACCGCGCTCGTTGCCGGCCCCGCCGTGCTGAAGGGCAGGCCCCCACCCCGGCCCTCTCCCGCTGCGTGCCTGGCGGGAGAGGGAGATCTCTCGGATGCGGGCAGGGGCTACGGGTTGGCGGAGGGCACGACGGAATCCGCGCAACGAGCTTTCGAGAACGGCGCGGGAAAGCTAGATGCGGGCCTGCCATTCGCTGCGGAGGATGCCCATCAGGACGGTGTCTTCGTATTTGCCGGCAACCCAGACGTGGTCGCGGAGGCGGCCCTCTTCCTTGAAACCGCAGGCGAGGCAGGCACGCTGGGCGCGGGTGTTCCCGCTGTTGGTGCTGAGCCAGACGCGGTTCATGTTGCGGATGCGGAAGGCATAGTCGAGGAGGAGCTGGATGGCTTCGCGGCCGTAGCCGTGTCCCCAATACTCTCGGTTCCCAATGGATATGCCGAGTTCACAGGTGCGACCTGCCTCGGTGAAGTCGCGCAGGTTGCATTCGCCGATGAAGACACCGTCGGCTTCGATGGCGAACCAGGTGTAGTCGCGGAAGGATTTGCTGTACTCCTCGTGGCGTTGCTTTAGAGACTCCAGCGGGCGGGGGATAGGTGGTCGATTCTCGGCGAGGAGGGCCAACTCGAGGTCGCTGTACATCGCGGCGAGGGCCGGGAGGTCTTCGACGGTGATGGGCCGGAGCAGGACATTGAGTCCTTTGAGCATGGGTGCGCCTCCCGGTGGGGGGCCGCCTGCGAGCGGGTGTGGCGGAGAGGGTGGGATTCGAACCCACGAGGGACTTGCGCCCCTACACGCTTTCCAGGCGTGCCTGTTCGGCCTCTCCAGCACCTCTCCGCGTTGGGGGCCGCCGATAATCCTATCATCGGGTCGCGCGTAGAGTCCTGAGGACGTTGGCGCCTACGCCTAGCGGCGCGGCTTGGTATCATGCGGCCTCGAAATCAGCGGGCTTCGGCCCCGGGAATGACATCCGTGGAACCCACCGCCATCACCGTTCGTGTCCCTGCTACCAGCGCAAACCTTGGAGCGGGTTTCGATTGTCTCGGGCTTGCGCTCGACCTCTTCGCCTCCATCACCGTGACTTTCACGGATTGCGAGCATCCGCCAACGGAAGACGTGGGCGAAAAGATGGTGTTGAGCGCCGCGCGGGCGTTCTACCAGCAGATCGGCAAGCCGATGCCGGCGAGCGTGCGCGCGAACTATCTCGTGGCCATTCCCCT
>CAYYSD010000076.1:0-14272 GCA_964474285.1 uncultured Anaerolineaceae bacterium
ACCATCCAGAACTGGTCGAACAACGTCTACAACCTCGTCACCAAGCGCGCGGTCGCCTACGACGGCGCCGTGATGGAGTGGGTCGACGGCAACCTGGGCTCCAAACTGACGATGAAGTACCCGAGCGTCTATCTCATGGGCCCCGGCGCACACGGCGAAATCCTCTCGCTCGCGTTCGCTGGCGAAGGCCAGCACCAGGATGCCGGCGGCAAGATCGTCCACGCCGCCCCGAACACCACGTCGACCATCATCTCCAAGTCCCTGAGCAAGGACGGCGGGCGCACGAGCTACCGCGGCCTGCTCAAGGTCTACGAGGATTGCACCAACGTGAAGTCGACTGTGCGCTGCGACGCGCTCCTCATCGATGAAACGTCGCGCTCCGACACCTACCCGACGATGGAGATCGACGCGCCGGATGTCCACATTCAGCACGAGGCCTACGTCTCGAAGCTGAGTGAGGATCAGCTCTACTACCTGACCAGCCGCGGTCTGACCGAAGAAGCGGCCGCGAAAATGATCGTCAACGGCTTCGTCGAGCCGATCGTGAAGGAACTCCCGATGGAATACGCCGTCGAACTCAACCGGCTCATCGAACTGCAGATGGAAGGTGCGGTCGGCTAGCGCCCAGGCGCACCCCGGCAGCCATGAACAGATCAGCCATCGAACACTGCCTCTACCTGATGGACCAGGCGTTCGAAGGCGACCCGGCACAACCGGGCCGCAGCTGGCACGGCTTCCTGGTGAACCTGCGTTCGGTTCCGTTCGAGGACTGGCGCTGGGCTCCTGTTGGCGGTCATCGCACCGTCTTCCAGTTCGTGGAGGAAGTGGGCGGCTGCAAATACGTCTACGAGAGCCAGGCCTTCGGCGACCGTTCGATGCACTGGAACAAACCCGGCTCAGTTCCCCCGTTTGATGCAGAAGGGCCGGTGGAGTCGATCATCGACTGGGTGCGCGAAGGGCACCGGCGCATGCGAGACGCGGTCGCAGCCCTGCAGGACGACTCGGAGCTCTTGAGACCCCGCTTGAGCCCCCAGGGCGAGATGCAGGAAACCCGCTGGATCATCAAAACGACGATCGAGCACGACCTCTACCACGCTGGCGAAATCAACCACCTGCGCGCATTGCGCCAGGGAAACGACTGGTAACGAAGGAGCAGCATGACCACTGCCACATCCATCCTCCCGGCCGCACTTAGCCCTCGCGCGAGCGCTGAACTGGGTGCCCGGCTGAACGACAGCGCCCGTCTTGCAGCGGTCCGCGCTGCGGGGGCCGCCGCCTCCGATTCGCTGGGCCTTCCCACGCGCATCGACCGGCCCTGGAAGTACCTCGACCTTGCAGACCTCACGTTCGACTCCTACGCTCCCGCACCGTCCCTGGCGCGCGTGGAGCCCGTGGCGGAGTTGAAGATGCGCTATGGCATAAGCGAATCGGTGTCCGCGCTGCTCTTGCAGGTTGATGGGGAGACGGTGCACACGCAGGTGGGCGCTGCCGGGCTCACCCTCGCCGACTTCCGCAACGCGCCGGGGGCCGCAGCAGAGGCTGTCGAAACCCACCTCGGCACCGTCGTTTCGCCGAACAACTCGGTGTTTTCCGCCCTGCACTATGCTTTCCTGAACGGCGGGGTCATCATCCGAGCAGCCCCGGGCTTCGAAGCGGCGTCGCCCGTGCGCATCGTGCGGGACTATCGCGCGAGCGGGCAGCTGGCCACGCCTCACACGCTCATCGTCACCGGCGCGAACAGCCGCGTGAACATCATCGAAGACCTTCGCTCAGGTCCCGGCGACATCATCGCCCTACCCGCCGTGGAGGTCGTGCCCGGGCCCGGCTCGGAAGTTCGCTACACCGTTCTCCATCGCTGGGGAGCACAAACGCGAGTCTTCAGCGACGAGCGGATGGTCAGCGAACGGGACTCCGCACTCATCAACCTGAGCCTGGCGACGGGCGGCGCGGTGGTGAAGAGCCACATCGAGTCTTCCCTCGAGGGTCGCGGTTCCAGCAGTGAGCTCTATGCCCTCTGCCTGGGCGATGCCCAACAGCACGTTAACTTCTACACCGTCCAGGACCACATCGCTGCCGACACACGGAGCGACTTGATGTTCAAGTCCGCACTCAAGGAGCGGTCACGCTCCGTCTACTACGGCCTCACCCGGGTTGGGCTTGGCGCGCGCAACGCAGACGCGAACCAGGAGAATCGCAACCTCCTCCTGAGCCACGAAGCCAAGGCCGACAGCGACCCGGTCCTCGAAATCCTCACCAACGACGTCATCCGCGTCAGCCATGGCGCGACCGCCGGACCGGTCGACGAAGAGCAACTCTACTACTTGCAGGCTCGCGGAATCCCCCGTGACGAAGCAGAGGCGCTGCTCGTCTGGGCATTCCTCAGCGAAGTCCTGGACCGCGTGCCCGATGACGCCCTCCGTGAAGAGCTTTCCATCGCCCTTCACGAAAAGCTCGAGGCTCGTCCGTGAGCTGGGTCAATGCCGGTATGGCCGAAGAGATCGACGCGGGCACGGTCCGTGTGGTCAGCGGAGGTGGCCGTCGGATCGCCGTCTGCAACACCGGCGAAGGCTTCTACGCCATCGACGATGTCTGCAGCCATGACGGCGGATCGCTGGATCAGGGTGAACTCGATGGCGACGAGATCGAATGCCCCCGGCACGGTGCACGGTTTGACGTGAAGACCGGGCGAGCGCTTTGCCTGCCCGCCGTTCGCCCGGTCCGGGCCTATGCGACCAGGCTTGTCGATGGCCGCGTTGAGGTGGAACTTCCCTGACCGTTCAGGGATGGAGGAGGCTGTGATGTTGGACGTTCGCAAGATTCGAGAGGATTTCCCCATCCTCGCTCAGACCATAAACGGGCGACCGCTGGTCTATCTCGACAACGCCGCCACGACCCAGAAGCCGCGCCAGGTCATCCAGGCGCTCGTCGACTATTACGAGACCTCCAACGCGAACATCCATCGAGGCATCCACACCCTCGCTGTCCGCGCCACCGATCAGTACGAGGCCGTCCGCACGAAGGTTGCCAGGCACATCGGCGCCCGGAAGAGCGACGATATCATCTTCACGCGCAACGCAACGGAGTCCATCAATCTCGTCGCGCGCACCTGGGGCGATGCGAACCTTCACGAAGGCGACGAGATCGTCCTCACGCTCATGGAGCACCATTCGAACATCGTCCCCTGGCAGCTGCTCGCGCGCCGCACGGGCGCCGTCCTTCGGTTCGCCGGGGTGACCGACGAAGGCCGCCTGGACCTCGATGAGGTGAACAAGCTCATCGGCCCGCGCACCAGGCTTGTCACCGCCGTCCACATGTCGAACGTGCTCGGCACCATCAACCCCGTGAGCGACATCGCGGACATGGCGCACCGGGTGGGAGCGCGCTTCCTCGTCGATGGCGCGCAAAGCGCGCCCCATCTCCCGCTGGATATCCATGCGCTTGGCGCAGATTTCTTCGTCTTTTCCGCCCACAAGATGCTCGGACCCACAGGCGTCGGCGTCCTCTGGGCCGCCGAAGGCCTTCTCGATGCGATGGATCCCTTCCTCGGCGGCGGCGACATGATTGCGCTCGTCCGGCAGGAAGGCTCGACGTGGGCCGATGTGCCTCACAAGTTCGAAGCCGGCACGCCCAACATCGCCGATGTCATCGCCTTCGGCGCCGCGCTCGACTACCTGGACCGCCTCGGCATGCCAGCCATCGCCGAGCACGAACGCCACCTCACCGCCTATGCCATCGAAGCGCTCCAGCGGCTCCGCGGGGTGACCGTGCTCGGTCCGTCCAACATCGAAGAACGCGGCGGCGCGGTCAGCTTTACTGTGGACGGCGTGCACCCGCACGATATCGCCACAATCGCGGACGGCCACGGTGTGGCGATTCGCGCCGGCCACCATTGCGCCCAGCTCCTCTTGCTACGCTTCAACGTGCCGGCCACGAACCGGGCCAGCTTCGCGGTTTACAATGAGCCATCCGAGATCGATGTTCTCATCGAAGCGGTCGCACACGCCCAGGAGGTGTTCAGCCATGCCAGCGCCTGAGCCGAGTTTCGATGAACTCTACCGCGAGGTCATCATCGACCACTACCGCAGGCCACGGAACCACGGCCACCTCAACGGCAACGCCATCCACGTCGAGGGCATGAATCCTGTTTGCGGCGACGAGATCCGGATCGACCTGGTCGCCGATGACCAGGGTGTTCGCGAGATCGCGTTCGATGGGCAGGGGTGTTCCATCAGCCAGGCAAGCGCCTCCATGCTCACATCCGAAGTCAAGGGCCGCTCAGTGGCCTCCGCCCGCGACCTGTCCCGCGCCTTCAAGGCCATGCTCATCGACGGAGCGCTGCCGGCCGGCGAACTCGGCGACCTCGTCGCTCTGGAAGGCGTTGCGAAGTTCCCGGTGCGTGTGAAGTGTGCACTCCTGCCGTGGAACGTCCTCGAACAGGGCCTCACCCAGGCCGAAGCATCAGCACCAACAGGAGAGAACCATGCCTGAGACCATCCCCGCGCCAACGTATGACGAGCTCCGTGCCAAGCTGGCCGAGGTCAAGGACCCCGAAATCAACATGAGCATCGTCGAACTCGGCCTCGTCTACGACATCACGTTCGACGATGGCACGGTCCTGGTGACGATGACCCTCACGAGTCCGGGCTGCCCGCTTGGCCCCGTCATCCGCGGCGAAGCCTACGCCAAGATGAAGGAGCTCCCGGGCGTGAAGGATGTTGACGTCCAGATTGTCTGGAATCCCCCCTGGGACCCGCGCACCATGGCCAGCGAAGACGTTCGCATGGCTCTCGGCATCTGGTAGCCCGCGGTCAGAACGGCAGAAAGATCCGCGCGACGATCGCCGCTGCTTGAAGAAGGATGCTGTGCTCCGGCTCGGCCGCCTTCTCGTCCACGGTCGAGGCCGCCAGGCCCTGGTAGGGCTCTATCTTGAACGCCGCGCCAAGTTCGCCGGTGTCGTACCACGTGCCGTTGCAGGCCTTACACGCGTCCAGCGTGATGCTCTCGTGGACGAAGCGCTCCATTTCCGTGTGGCAGATGGGGCAGTTGAGGCGCTGAAGTGGCTTCTGACATTTCGTACACACGGAGTCCGGCTTCAGGTGGCCACCACAGGAACGGCACCGGCGCGGCGCCATGGCCGACCGCAGCGCCGGGTGTTGCTCGCCGATGTCAGCCACGCCGTTCGTGAGCGAGTCAACAGTCGCCCAAAACCCGTAGCACGTGTTGCAGACCAGCAGCGGTGAGCGCGAAATCGCTTCGTAGCGCCTGAACTCCATCAGGTGCGGGTGATGCTCGCAATAGGGGCAGCGCGGGCCGTCAGATTGTTCTTCGGGCTCCGCATCCGGGTCGTGCGGCGGCCACGGTTCGGTGTCCCAGTCGCCTTCGCTGGCGAACCTCGCCCGCGCCCGGGCAATCCATTCCTCGTCTGCCAACTTCTGCATGATCAGAGTTTCGGCCTCCTGCCCGTCATCAACACCCATCAGAACCACTTCCAGATTGGTCGCCGCGCCCAGACGAACAGGTCGTCCGCCCCGGGCGGCGCCCACCCGAAGGCGATCGCGACGCTCAGGGCGCCACCCGCCCAGGGCAACAGCCGCCAGTACCTCCCGGCCATACTCCAAATGAAGCTCATGAAGTCGGACCGTTCGCCGAACACCTGGTTCGCGACCATCGCCTTCAACTGGTGGTCCTGCGCCAGGGGCCGTTGCGTCACCGTCTGCACTTGCGGCCCTGGCCTCATGCCGCAGAGGCCCGGGAGCTCACCGGCGTCGAACCACGTGGCCTCGCAGGTCTCGCACAGGTCCAGCGCGAGTCCGTCATCTTCGAAATGCGCCATCGGCGAGTTGCATCCCGGGCAGACCCGCGCCGTCGCGGCCCGCTCGCACTCACTGCACCGCTTGTCGCCGGCGATTCTCCCTCCGCAGTCCCTGCATCGACGCAGCGCCATTGGTACGACCAGTGACTTCCTGGCGTCCAGGATTGCGCGTCCGGAGGCTTCGTCGACGTTGCCCACGACCCATACGCCATGGCACAGGGAGCACCACGCGAAGGGCGGAAGACCGCGCCGCGTCGACAACTGGAGGTGCCGCACCGGTGGGCATGCGGGACGTTGCAGAAGGGGTGAGTCCGCCACACATGTGATATCGGCCAGGCATAACGCCTGCGACATAGCTCCGTGCGCGGAATCCCGCGGCCCTTCAACCGCTATCGGCGTGTAGACTTGAAAACTGAATGAGTTGTGAGCACGAGACCGCCGATCTTCTCCGCCGCGCGGGGCACAAGATGACGCCGCAGCGCCTGATGATCGTTCGTGCCCTCCGGCATGCCGAAGGTCACATGACCGCTGCCCAGATCGTCGACCAGGTCCGTGGCGAATACCCGATGGTCGATGTGAGCACGGTCTACCGCACGCTTGACGTCCTCAAGCGCCTGCGCCTTGCGACTGAAACGGACATGGGTTCTGGCGATGCGGTCTTTGAATGGGCGCCGGACCAGCCCCATCATCACCTCATCTGCTCCGCCTGTGGCTTTGTGCAGGAGGTTGGCCACGAGCTGCTGGATGACCTCGAACGCAGGATCGCGCTCGACTTCGCCTTCACCCCGGACCTCGACCACTTCGCCATTTTCGGTCTCTGTCGCGAATGCCATGAGACCGCGCAAGCCGCCACGCCATGACGACACGCCGCGAACTGCTCGCCTCCCTCTTTGCCGCCGTCGGCCGCGAGAACGTGCTCTACCTGGCTGAAGACCTCCTCGTCTACGAGTTCGATGGCACCATCGAGAAGTCCCGCCCCCACGCTGTTGTCTTTCCAGGTTCCACCGAAGAAGTTGCGGCCGTCGTGCGCGCCTGCAACCGCCTGGACGTGCCAATCACGCCGCGAGGCGCAGGCACCGGGCTCAGCGGCGGTGCCGTCGCATCGAAGCGCGGCGTCGTCATTGCCACAGCTCGACTCCGCCGAATCCTCGAGATCGATCCGTTGGATTGCGTGGCTGTGGTTGAACCCGGCCTGCCGAACATCCAGCTCTCGGAGGCCGCCGCGGCCCACGGCCTTTTCTACGCTCCCGACCCGAGCAGTCAAAAGGCGTGCACCATCGGCGGCAACGTCGCGGAGAACGCGGGCGGCCCGCACTGCCTCGCTCTCGGCGTGACACAGAATCACGTCCTTGGCATCGAGATCGTGACGGCAGACGGCGAAATCACCTGGCTGGGCGGCCGAAGCGCCGAATCCGCGGGATACGACCTTCGCGGCCTGTTCATCGGCTCAGAAGGAACGCTCGGTATCGCGACCAGGGTCGTCGTCCGTCTCTTGCCCGTTCCGGCAACGGTCGTCACGCTCCTGGCAATCTTCGATTCCATCGAAGCTGCCTCCACGACGGTCTCTGCGATCATCAGCGCGGGGATGGTGCCGGCGGCCCTTGAGATGATGGACCGCGTCACGCTCACCGCCGCGGAAGCCGGCCTCCAGTGCGGCTATCCCCCCGATGCAGGCGCCGTCCTCCTCGTCGAGCTTGACGGCATCGAGGACGTCTGTGGCCCACAGGTCCAGCAGGCCATCGCCGCCTGCAACGCCAACGGCGCCGTGGAAGTGCGCAGCGCCACCACCGCCAAAGAGCGTGAGCTCCTGTGGAAGGGGCGAAAGGGCGCGATCGGCGCGCTCGGCCGCCTGGCCCCCAACTACTACATCCTCGACGGCGTCGTGCCTCGCTCCCGCCTCGTCGAGGTGATGCGCAAGGTCACCGCCATCGGCGAAAAGCACGGCTTCGCCATCGCGAACGTCTTCCACGCGGGCGATGGAAACCTCCACCCGTGCATCCTCTTCGACCAGACGAGGCTGGGCGAAACCGAGCGCGTCCTGGAAGCCGGCGCGGAGATCATGCGCGTCTGTGTTGACGTTGGCGGCGCCCTCAGCGGCGAACACGGGATCGGTTACGAGAAGCAGAGCTTCATGCCCTGGCTCTACAACGAACGCGATCTGGAGAACATGGGCCGCGTGCGCTCCGCCTTCGGCAATGAGGGGCTGTTCAACCCGTGCAAGCTGCTGCCGGCGGGGACCGGCTGCGGCGAGATGGCCCACAATCCCACAGCCCTGCGGAACGCCGGGTCGGAAGCCTATGTCTGACGCACCTGCCACCGCGCCGTTCCTTGTCGCCGGGAGAGCGCCAGAGCGCGTGCTCACCCCTGAGACGTTCCACGATCTCGCGGAGACCCTCCGCGCCCATGACGGTCTCACGCTCGCTCCCGCGGCGGGCCGCACCCAGCTTGAACTTGGCAACGAACCATCCGGCCCGTTCGGACTTCTCGACCTCACCCGGGCGACGGGCGGCGAGCTTCAACATGCGGCCAGCGACCTCACGCTCGTGGCGCCGGCGGCCGCCACACTGGGCGAAATCCGGGCCGTGCTCGCGGAGCGCGGCCAGTGGCTCCCCCTGGATCCACCGCTCGATGATCGGGTCACCGTTGGCGGTCTGCTGGCCGTGGGGCAGAGCGGCCCGCTGCGCACGCGCTTCGGGCTCCCCCGCGACTTTCTCCTCGGCGCCACGGTGATGCGCGCCGATGGCGAACTCGTACATGCCGGTGGCCGCGTCGTGAAAAACGTGACCGGCTACGACCTCATGCGCCTCTGGACGGGTTCACTCGGCACGCTCGGCATCATCACGGAGGCCGCGTTCAAAGTGTTGCCGATGCAAGAGACGCTCGATCTCGCCGCCGACTTCGCCTCGCTCGATGCGGCATCGACATTCGCGCGAAAGCTCGATCGGGCCGACATTCGCCCGTGGATTGTGGATTGCGAACGGCTGGGAGGGGGCCGCTGGAGGGCGTTCTTCCGGTTGCCTTTGCGGGCCGAGGCTGCCGCTCGCGCACTGGTGAGCGATGTCACTCTCAACGCTGCCGCGCCATCGCACTACCGCGAACTCATCGACTTCGGGTTCGAGCCGGACGACCGCGTGACGGTTCGTGTCTCAGCCACCCCATCGACCATCGCGGACGTGATCGCGCCGCCGGGCCAGCTACGGGGAGCGCGCGTCGTAGTTCGCCCGCTGGCCGGTTTTGGCCGCATCTCCTGGCGGAAGACCGACGCGCCAAGCGCGCGCGAGCTCGCGCCGGCCATCGCTTCGGCGCGGGCGCTCGTGCGCGCCGCTGGCGGTGCCGTCACGGTGGAGCGCATGCCGCCCAACTTCCGGCACGAAGTCGAGGCCTGGGGCGACGCTCCCGGTTCTTTCGCGCTCATGCAGAAGGTGAAGGACGAGTTCGACCCGCTTGGGCGGCTCAACCGTGGGAGGTTCGTGGGTGGCATCTGAACACTCGCCCTGGCCGCTCCCGGCTGAAGCTCCGGCCGCCGAAGACCTCGCGCGCTGTGTGCATTGCGGCCTTTGCGTCAACGCATGCCCGACATACGCGATCACCGGGCTCGAGGTGGAGTCGCCCCGCGGCCGCATCGCCCTGGCAAAAGGCATCGAGGAAGGCGCCATCCCCCTGACGGCGGCGGTCCAGGGGCATTGGGACCTTTGCTTGCAATGCCGCGCCTGTGAAACAGCGTGCCCCAGCGGCGTCCCATACGGGCGCATCATCGAACACGCCCGTGCCCAGGTGAACGCGGCGCCCCCGAAGGACGGCTTTCAACGGAGCGTCCGGCGGCAGGCGCTTCGCCGTATCGTCGCGCGGCCCCGCATGCTCGCGGCTGCGTTGTGGCCTGCGCGCGTCTATGCCGGGTCGCCGTTGCGCACGCTCGTTCGCCGCGCGCAGCTCCTCAAGCTGCTCGGGCGCCTCGCCACGCCAGAGCGACAGCTGCCCCATCACCAGGGAAGCCCTTTCCGCCCGGGCCAGCCGCTGGCTCGCCCTGTGGAAGAACTTGGGCAGGCGATCCTCTTCACGGGCTGCATCATGGGCGAACTCTTCGGGGACGTGCACCGGGCCACGGGGCGCGTGCTCGCGCGCAGCGGCATTCAGGCGGTCGCGACCCCCGGGCAGGGCTGCTGCGGCGCGCTCTCTGCCCACGACGGCGACCTCGACTTCGCCCGTAAGCTGGCGCGCGCAAACATCGCGGCCCTCGAAGCCGATTCGGGCACCCCCATCGTCGTGAATTCGGCCGGGTGCGGCGCGGCAATGAAGGAGTACGGAGACCTTCTCCACGATGAACCACGTTGGGCTGCCCGTGCCCGCGCCTTCGGTGCGCGTGTGAAGGACTTGTCTGAGTACCTCGTCTCCATTGGTGCGGAGATACCTGCGGGCTTCGAAGGCCGCGTGGCCTACCAGGACGCGTGTCACCTCGTCCATGCTCAACGCATTCGAGAACAGCCTCGCGACCTCCTGCGTGCCGCTGGTTGCGACCTGGTCGAAACCCAGGGCGCGGACATGTGCTGCGGCGCCGCCGGCCTCTACAGCCTCGTCCAGCCCGAGATGTCGGCTCAGCTCCGCGCGCGCAAGACTGAGCAGTTCAAGTTGCATCGCCCGGATGTCATCGTCACCGCCAATCCCGGCTGCCAGATGCAATACCAGGTGGCCGTCGCTGAAGCGGGGCTCGACGCGCGGGTCCTTCATGTTGCCGAAGCCCTGGACGAAGCTTACCGTCGAGCCGACGCCAGGGAGGATGCCCGGCGCGGCATCTGACCATTTGTCCCGGCTTGGGCATGCTCCACGGTTCGCGTATCGTTCCGCGTGTGACCCAAGCCACACCTGATCCGCCAACCACTTCCGGCGAACGCGAACGGCCCAACTGGCGCGCAGTCTTGCCCTATCTGCTCGCGGCCACCATCTACATCTCGCTCGGCGTCTCCAATCCGCGGTTCATGCTCTCGTGGGTCCAGGGCATCACCTTCCTGGTGCTGGCCGTCTGGGCGCTCCCTGCGATCATCAGGCGGTTCCGCCGGTGAGCTGGGCCACTCACGATGTCGAGCCCTATGTCATCCAGAAGCACCTTGCCGGGCGAGTCAGCTTCATCGCGGTTCTCATCGGCTCGTGGTCGCCAGATCTCTTCACCAAGTGGTTCGTCTACGGCATCGAGCTTGGTGGCTACAAGATCCGCGCCGATGACCCCGCCGCCTTCCACCGCAGCTGGCCCGGGATCGGATTCACCCATTCCCTCACGTTCGGCGTCCTCATCGGCCTGATCTTCTTCGCGGTGACACGACATAAAGCTTGGTCGATAGGACTGATGGCCGGTATCTGGGCGCACGCCCTGAGCGACACCCTCGACACGAACGGTGTGATGCTCTTCTTCCCGATTACCGAACGCATTTCGTTTGGTGCCTGGCAGTACGCCGGCGAGACCAGCCGCTTTCTCGATGGCGCGGCGTATTTCAGCTGCCTGGGCTTCGTCTGGGACGGCTTCTGGATCGGTCTCACGCTCTACAACTGGCGTGTGCTCACGCTCACCTACTTCCGCAATCACGTCGTGCCGGGGGACCCGTTCTGGAGCTTCTTTGGCCGCTGGCTGCCGGAGGCGGCTCTCGTCGTGGTCTACCGCGGCGCGTTCTTCTACGGGACGACCCGTTGGATAGCCTGGCTCATCTGGGCCCACGTCCTCCACGACTACGCCTTCGACCTGTCCTGGGGTGGCCCATACTGGGTCCCGCCCTGCCCCTCGTGCTGAGAGCAGAGGGGGGCTTCCCTCGTACCTAACCTGCAAGGAGACACATCATGCCCACCCTCGAATTCACCACTGGTTTGCCCGTTGCCGATCCCCGGGAGCTGGGCTTCTCGCCGGACCGGCTTGATCGCATCTGTGTTGCGATGCGGAGGTTCATCGACGCCGGGGAGATCCCTGGCTGCGTCACACTGGTGGCTCGCCATGGCCGCATCGCCCACCTCCAGGCGCACGGCACCACCCATCTCGACGGAGACGTCCCTCTCCGCGAAGATGCCATCTTCCGGCTCGCTTCAGCGACCAAGCCCATCGCCTGCGCCGCCTTGCTCATGCTCTACGAAGAGGGCCATTTCGTCCTCGACGACCCCATCTCGCGCTTCTTGCCGGCGTTCAAGCGCATGCTGGTCAACCACCTGCCGGCGAAGCGCGAGATCTCGATCCGCGATTGCATGACGCACACCGTTGGCTTCTCGACGGCGGCGGCTCGCGTGGGGCCTGTGCCGCCGGCAGAGGAACCGGTCTCCGACACGGTCGCCCGCTTGGCGACACTCCCTCTCACGTTCCACCCCGGCGAACAGTGGGCCTATAACTCGGGCACCACGCTCGTAGGTCACCTGGTTGAAGTCGTTTCTGGAATGACCCTGGAGGCCTTTCTTCGTGAACGAATCTTCGAACCCCTCGGGATGCGCGACACCTCGTTCTACTTGCCGCCCGAAAAGGTCGGACGGTTTCTCCCGGCCTACAACATGGTCGAGTCCGGTGGAGGATTCCGCGTCCAACTCGTCGACGGCATCGAGACGAGTCTGAAGGTGACCGGACCGGCAGTGCGCTTCGATGGCAGCGGAGGCCTGGTTTCCACGATCAACGACTACGTCCGCTTCGACCAGATGCTTCTCAACGGGGGTGAACTCGACGGTGTCCGCCTCCTGGGGCGCAAGACGATTCAGCTGATGACGACGAACCATACGGGTGAGCTCTATGTGCCGTTTGCCGGGTGGGGCTTCGGCTTCGGGCTCGGTGTCGCGGTGCGAACCAATATGCACGGCACTCCGCTCGTTGGGTCCATTGGCAGCTACGGTTGGCCCGGCGTCTGGGGAACCTGGAACCAGGTCGATCCCATCGAGGACATGATCACACTCTTCTTCACGCAGGTGAACGGGTACTGGCAGCGGCGGCCCCTGCGGCTCAATTCCGAACGCGTAGCCCCGCGCTGGATCGATCAGTTCGAAGCCCTCGCCCACCAGGCACTGGTGGATTGAAGCCCGAACCTGTCACCGTCCGCCGGCTCAGCCGAGGATGCGGGCCGGCGTGATTCGCAGGACCACCCACTGGTCTTTCATCTTCTCCCAGCTGGCGAGCGCCTCCGCGCAGCGTTCCGGAGTGTAGTAGCGGGCGGCCAATTTCTGCGCGAGTGCCCAGCCGCCTGCCTCGTCCACCGTTACCGTTCCTTCTACCGTAACCCACCGCTCCGGGACTCCCACGCCTTCCTCCACGGAGAGCGCCGCGCGTGGGTCCGCCTGCAGTCGCTTCACCTTGGCCGATGTCCGGCTCGTGAAGATTCGCGCCTCGGCCCCATCCCATTCGAACCAGATCGGCACGATCGTGGGTGAACCGTCCGCCTTCAGCGTCGCCAGCTTGCCGATGCGCGTCTCACGCAGAAATGCGTCGCGTTCATCGGGCGTCATGTTGCGCTCGACCAGTGCGCCGCATCGCGCCGGTGCTTGAGCCACTCGAGCACGAAGGGGTTGTGCTGCTTTTCGAATCCCACGGTGGTCTCCTGCATGTGCCCTGGCAGTACGACGGTGTCGTCGGGTAGCGTGAGCAGCCGCGTGCAGATGCTCGTCATCTCCTCTTCAAGGCTCCCGCCCGGGAGGTCCGTTCGCCCGATCGACCCGCGGAAGAGCGTATCGCCGCTGAAGAGCATCCCCTCGGCGTAGTAGCTCATGCTCCCCGGGGTATGCCCGGGCGTGTGGATGGCCTGCAGCTTCAGTCCCTCCACCTCGACCGAGTCCTGGTCGCTCACGAACAAGTGCGGGTCCGGCGGCGGCTTCGATGGGTCGAAGCCGAATCGCTCCGCCGAGGACTTGAACCCGTTGCGCAACAACCTGAGGTCGCCTTCGTTGAGCAGAAACTTCGCTCCCGTGGCGGCATAGACGCCTTCGACCCCGAGAATGTGGTCGATGTGCGCGTGCGAATTCGCGATGAGCTTAATCGTCACGCCCATGTCAGCGGCGAGTGCCAGGATCTCTGACGGTTGGTCGCCAGGGTCGATGCAGATCGCTTCGCGCGTGCGCCGGTTGCCGATGACCCAGCAGTTCTCCTGGAATACCCCCACGACGATGCCGCGGACCATGATTTCGCTAACAACTTCCATGCCAACAACGATACGGGCTCGCAATCCGCACCGCCACGCTGCTCGTTCGCGTTCCTGCCTTCGCTGCGTAGAATCCCTCCTGTCCGCAAATCGCGGAGTGGAGGGCGTAACAGATGACGGAAGAACGTGAATGGGTCGCACGGACGGTCGAAGAGCCGCTTGAGCCGGACCTCCCCATCATCGATCCCCACCACCACCTGTGGGACAGGCGCGGCAATCGCTACATGCTGGAGGACTTGCTCGCGGACATAGCGGGCAACAACGTTCGCCAGACCGTCTTCATCGAATGCACATCGCAATACCGCGCCGACGGACC
>CAYYSD010000077.1:0-14214 GCA_964474285.1 uncultured Anaerolineaceae bacterium
GTGGGCAAAGACCTGCTCACGCTGGCGGTGAACGTCTCCAGGGAAGAAGCGTTGGAAATCGCCCGGCGGCAGCTGCGGGAAACGAACCCGCTCTTCATCGGCGATGACCCGCTGCTCCACCCGGCCACGCTCGCCCGGCACATGATGACGCTGCTCAACTTCAACTATGACTACGGCCGCCCTTCGATCCATGTGAGCACGCACCTGCAGAACAAGCGGCGCGTGCATGCGGGCGAAAAGCTCGCGCTCACCGGGCACTACGTGAAGGCGTGGGAAAACCGCCACCACTACGGCGCGTTCGACGGCAAATACATCGCCGAAGACGGCAGTGAAGTGGCGCGTTTCCGGCACACGAACATCTTCAAGGTCGCAAAGAAGGACGAGTAGCTCGCGCCGCGGACCAAGTGTCGCTGAAATGGGGAACCAGCGGCACATGCCAGCCTGTGTTGGTCAGGTTAGCGTGATGGGGACGAGCGGCGCGCTTAAGGCGCCGCTTCCGTCGGAGTCGTGCCATGCGCACACAGGTATTGGCGGCCCCGTCGCATCCACGGCCCGGAGTGGTGGGAATCGCGGCCCGGTTAGCGGCGTTCGCGATTGTTGCTGCCGGCGCTGCAGTCGTCATCGCTGCCCAGGCCGATGGCGACAAGAAAGGCATCGGCGGCGTCCTGCGATTTCGGGAGGACGGGAACGGGATCACCGTGTACGGCGGAGTCCTGCTCGCGCTGTTCATCGCTGTCACCGCTACGCTCGTGGGCACGCTGGTAGCAGCGGGCAGGGATCGCTCGCTGCTCATTTCCGGCTGGGCGCTTGCGAAGGTGCTCCTGCTGCTATCTGTCGTCTTCATGTTCGCCTTCCCCGACCTTTCGCAGTTCGAAGGCAAGTCGTTGACGTATCGCGCGGTGCTCTACCCGACTCTCGGGTACCTGCCGATGGCTTTGTATGCCTGGCGCGGGCGGCCCGGTCCGTTCCCATTCGTGCTTGATTTCTGCCTCACGTTCGCGTTGACCTTTGACATCGTCAGCAACGACCTGCACTGGTACGGAACGTGGCTGCACTGGGACGACACGGTCCACTTCTTCAACACGTTCCCGATCATGATTCTCGTGACCGCGGTGTTCCTGTCGCTCGAGCACGTTGGCCGGATTCGTCTCGGGTTCTGGGGATGCTTTTTCTTCGCATTCTGTGTCTACGCCCTGGTCCACAGCCTCTGGGAGATGGAGGAGTTCGCGCTCGATCGCTTCCTCGGAACGAACCTCCAGCCGGGAGGCATGGAGGAGGCCACCCGCAACAACATCGCCGGCCTGGTCGCGAGCATGCTGACGGCGGCAATCCTGCTCTGGTGGAGAAGGCTCGGGGAACTCGAGGCCCGGGTGAGCGCCCCGTTCGGAGAGTATGCCGGGCGCGTACGGCGTGGCCGCTCCCGAGACTCCTGATTCGCAAGGTGTTCCAGGCGCCACCCGCGGATGTGACACCCGACAACGGACCTGGCGTTTGCATCGCCATGTCCGTCGTAGTGGGTCTTTGGATCCCCTACCTGGCCGTCAACACAATGTATCCGTCCGCGGAGTTCACTTATGCAGCGGGGCTCGTCGTAGCCGTCGCCTCAGTCGTCGTACTCCTGTTGGGGGGCATCCAGCCGCCAGGTGCCGGAATCCGTTTGGCGCGGCCCGGGAAGCTCACGATCGTGGTGATACCGGCTACCACGATGCTGGCCGTGATTGGGTTCGCGCTCGTCGATCGGATTCAACCGTGGGAGTGGAAGGCCATTCTGTTCGCGGCGCCCGCAAGCGCCTTCGCCCAAGAGCTGTACTTTCGCGCCGCCCTTCCTTCGGCACTTCGCCGGGGGTGGTCGTTGTCCCCGCGAGCAGCAAACGTCTGCCAGGCGGCCCTCTTCGCGGCCTGGCATGCGCGAGCATTCACCGTGGTCGCCGTTCCAACGGCCGTGGTCGTTGTCATGTTGGCATTTGTGGTGGGCCTTGCCTGGGGAACGCTGGCGGCGCGGGACCGCACTGTATTCTGGGTCGTGAGTCAGCACTGCTTCTTTCTCGCGGTCCAGTGACTCCCGGAAACGCCCGGGCTTGCCTTCGCGCGCCAGGCGATCCAGTATCGCGCCACACGATGGCAAGCCCTGTTTCGTTACGATCCTCCGGCTCGGCCACACTGGCCGGGCGCATTGAAGAGCGCGCACGTATTGAGCGCGCCTACCGCGATGTGGCCTCGGGCGGTCCCGCCGTGGTGTTGGTGACGGGCGAAGCGGGCGCCGGGAAGTCCCGTCTGATCAGTGAAGTGGCCCGCCAACTGGAGCTAGAGGGCGCTCGCCTGCTTACGGGGTTCGCGCTTCCGGGCGAAGGTGTTCCTCCGCTTTTCGCCCTCGAGCGGCCCTTGCGGACGCTGCTCGCGGATGACGACCTCGCCATCCCTCAAACGGTTCGTACGATCGTCTCCGTGGCTGTCTCGGGTGGTGCGGACCAGGAAGAGCTGGCCAGGCTGACTGCCGCGGCAGAACAGCTTCGCGTCTTTGAAGGCGTCGCCCAGCTGCTGGAGGCAGCCGCCGCCCAACGCCCGCTCGTGCTGGTGCTCGACGATCTGCAATGGGCTGGGGCCGGTCTCTGGGATCTGCTGGCCTACGTCGTCCGCGTGCTTCCGGCCAGCGCGCTGCTCATCCTCGTTGCCGCCCGCGACGAGGTGCTTCGAACCGATGCCCCGATGGCGCGGTCCATCGGGGAGATCAGCAGACTGCGTCGTCTGTCCCACGTCCCTGTTCCCGGCCTCTCCGCCGAAGATATCGAGCAGCTTGCGGAGGCACTTCTGGGCAGGCGCCCTTCGCCTGCGCTGCGCGACCACTTGTTCGCGCGCACGGCGGGAAACGCATTCTTCTGCGAAGAGGTCCTGGCGGACTATGTCCGCCGCGGATTGATGGAAGACGACGGTTCCGTGATCTCGCTTCTACCCGGCCGAGACATGGACGCCACCATCCCGTACACACTCAAGTTGGCACTGAGCGAGAGGATCGCGGAGCTTGGGGCTGGAGACGAAAGCCTGCTTTCGTACGCGGCCGTCGCCGGGCGGACTTTCCCGTCGGAACTGCTGGCGGCGGCGACGGGCCGATCTCCGGCGGATGTTGGCGATGCGCTGCGCCGAGCCGAGAGTGCCGGGCTGTTCGTTCGCTCCGGTAGCGAGTGGTCGTTTCGCCACGACCTCCTGCGAGAGGCGCTCATGGAGGAGGCCGGCGAACGGCTGCCACGGCTGCACGCCGCGATCGCACACGCGCTCGAGTCGGGTTCGAGGCAAGAGAGCGACTACTCGTTGCTGGCGCGGGTGGCAGGGCACTATGGCGCGGCAGGTGAAAGCGCTCTCGCGGCGCAGGCTGCGATTGGAGCAGCGAAGGCGGCCTTGCGCGGACGGATGTTCGACGAGGCCGCCCATCAGGCGCGAACGGCGGCCGCCGAGTCACGCCGCGTTTCCGCGGAGGACGAATGGCGACTTGCGTGGGAGGCGAACCTCCTGCTGGGCAATGCCGAACTCGAAGCGGGGAACTACCCGGCGGCAGAGACAGCGTTCCGTTCGGCCATCGAAGCCGCCGAGCGGGGCGATGACCGGGCGAGGGCGATGGCGTGGGCAGGACTTGCCTCCGCATTTCGACACCGCGAAATGCCCGCCGACGCCATCGCATGCCTGGACCGGGCGATCCCGGCACTGGAAGGCGCAGACCTGGCTGAGGCATTGGTGGACTACGCAACCGTGGCGGGCCTCACTCTCGGGGACTACGCGGGCGCCGAATCCGCCGCCAATCGTGCCATCGCGATTGGCCGCGAGTTGGATGCGCCCGGGCTCATTGCGAAAGGAGAGCTTGCCCTCGCGAACGCCCGAACGCGGTCTGAAGGACCCGTGAGCGCGCGGCCGCTACTTCGTTCAGCGTTGGCGCAGGCCGAAGCAGCCGGTGACGCGGCCCTCGGCACGGAAATCGCAGCGTCGCTGTCGAATTCGTACTACTGGACGGGCGAGCTGCGCGATGCGGAAAGGTTCGGCCGGCGGAGGCTGGAACTTGCTGAGCGAGGTCACGATGTCTTCGGGTTGCGGCACGCGCATTCATGGCTGGCGCTCCTGGCCGCCACGAGGGGGGAGTGGACGGAGGCACGGACGTTGCTGGCGGAGGCCGAGCCTGCCCTTTCCCGCCTTTCGAACCCGGAACCGGTGGCGTTCATCCGGGTGGTGGAGAGTTTCATCTGTCTCCGGCTGGGCGATGCTGAGGAAGCCTATGCGGCCTGCCGAACCGCACTCGACGCGCTGGAACCGCTGGGCCCGGCAACTACGCTGTGGTACGCCGGGCTGCTCATCCAGGCGTGCATCGCCTCGGGCAGGCTCCCCGAGGCCGAGCGCGAACTCGCGGCGCAGGAGGCACGCATCCGTGAACTTCCGGAGTCTGCGTTGCCCGGGCGATCTGCAAGGGCAGTGCTCGCGCTCGTCTACGCGGGCCTCGGCATGCCGGAGCGAGGCGCGGAATGCGAGCGGGCATTGAGCGGCTATGCGTCCGACTTCCACTGGAGCCCCGTTGAGCGGTCGCTTGCCGCGCTCGCGGCGCTACGAGGGGATTTCGAAGAAGCGCTGAGGAGACTAGAGGCGGTGGAGCAGTGGGCTCGCGCCGAGGGAGCCCGTCCGGATCTCGCGCTGGCACTGGCGTCCCGGGCACAACTCCTGCCGGCGGAGCATGCGGAACGGCCCGCAATCATCACCGAGGCTCGCTCCCTGCTCGTTGAACTGGGGATGAAGGCTGACCTCGCGCGGCTCAACGCGCTCCCCCCTGAACGTGTGCGGGCCCCGTTCGCACTGACCCCGCGCGAAGTCGAGGTCTTGCGGCTGGTGGCCGCGGGCTACACCAACCGCGAAGTGGCCGATGTGCTGGTCATCAGCGAGCGGACCGTTATCAACCACCTGAGCCACATCTTCCCCAAGATCGAGGTCGACAACCGCGCGGGGGCGACCGCCTTCGCGCATCGCCACAAGCTCGTTTAAGGGCAGGGATCTGTGACAAAACTACCATGCCGCCCGTCACAACGGGCGCATCGCACGGTACAAAAGATGAGAACTCCCTGCGATGGCAGCCGGGCCTGCGCTCCCTAGCCTTCTCCTTGCCCGGAGGACTTCCGGAGCAAGCCAGGAGAACAGGAAATGCCCACCGCAGAACGCAAGGACCTCAAGACCCCCGAAGAGTCCCGCAGCTTCCCGAAGGGCAAGCTCGAACTCGTAAACATCGGCGGAGGAGTGGTCGGCAAGCTGACGCTTGAGCCGGGATGGCGCTGGTCGGAGCACGTCAAACCGCTCGCCGGCACCGAATGGTGCGAAGCCCCGCACTTCCAGTACCACGTTTCCGGCACACTCCACGTGAAGCAGATGGACGGCGTTGAGTTCGATGCGGTCCCCGGCGACGTCACCGCTTTGCCTTCGGGACACGACGCATGGGTTGTCGGCAACGACCCGGTCGTCGTCATCGATTGGTCCGGCGCGAGCAACTACGCGGCGAAGTGAGCCGCACTCGTCGCCGCCATCAGGTCGAGCCCGCGTGCACAGCGCGGGCTTTTGACTTCAGACGACAGCGCCCATCTCTTTGAGTTTCGCGACCTGCGTCTCTGTCAGGCCGAGTTCCTTCGTGAGCACTTCGACCGTGTGTTCGCCGAGCTGCGGCGCGATCTTCAGCGGCGCCTGGGACTGCGGCATCAACACGGGATTGCGGAAGAGCTTTCGCGGACCATCAACAGGGTGCTCGACCGTTTGCACGAGCCCACGCTCCGTGAGATGGGGGTCGGTGAAGAGGTCGAGCGTATCGAGGACTGCGCTGCACGGGACGCCGTGGCCCGCGAGTTCATGCATGGCCTCATACTTCGTTCGTTCGAGGCACCACTCAGCGGTGATGGCGTAGAGGGCCTCGGCGTTCTCGGTGCGGAGTGCGGGCGTGAGAAAGCGTTCGTCGGCGGTGAGTTCCGGGCGGCTGATTGCCACACAGAACGTGTCGAACTGCGTCGAAGTGGAGCAGTAGACGAAGACGTAGTCGTTGGGACCGTCGCCCTTGCTGCGATAGATGCCGCTGGGGGCACCGCGGCGGTTGCCAAGCCGTTGTTGCGGTTGTTCGCCCCACGCGACCAAACCGGTGGTTTTCATGAAGAAGGTGACCGCCTCCTGCATGGAGGCTTCGATCTGTTCCCCCTCGCCGGTGCGGAGCTTCTTCACATACGCTGCAAGAATCGCAAACGCCATCTGGATACCCGTCCCGGAATCGCCGATGGTTGGCTGGACCATCGTGGGCGGTCCGCCGGGTTCGCCGGTGATGGAGAACGTGCCCGCCGCTGCCTGCGCGACCCAGTCGTAGCTGTTGTAGTTCGCGTAGGGGCCCCAGGTGCCAAACCCTTTGATGCGGGCATAGATGATGCCCGGGTTGCGTTCCTTCATGGTCTCGTAGCCAAGGTTCATCTTCTCGATGACGCCCGGCCCATAGTTCTCCACGAAGACATCGAACTTTGGGGCGAGGTTGAGGAGGATATCCCGGCCTTCGGGTTTGGTCAGGTCGAGCGCGATGCTGCGCTTGTTGCTGTTGTAGTTCAGGAAGTATTGCGAGGTACGAACATTGTCGCGGCGGACGCCGCGCCCGGGGTCGCCGCGTGGCGGTTCCACCTTGACGACATCGGCGCCCATCCACGCGAGCATCTGCGTGCACGAAGTCCCCGCTTCGTACTGAGTCATATCGAGGACACGCATTCCATCAAGTGCCGGCATGGTTCACCACCTCTGAGGGCACGATTCTACGCCCCTGCGGGCGTGGGTGTTGAGCCTGGGGTAAGGTGAGGAGTGTGACGATTTCGCCCGCGGAACCCGGCAGCCCGCTGATCGTGATCCCGTTCCGGCACGGGCCGTTCTGGAACTTCTCCTACCTCGTGGCATGTGTGGAGACGCGTGAAGCCGCCGTCATCGACCCTGCCTGGGATGTCGCATCGATCCTCGGGGCCGCGGAGGCGAGCGGGTTCAGAATCACCACGACACTGCTCACCCATGGGCACGGGGACCATGCCCACGAGACGGAAGCCCTGGTTGCCGCGACCGGGGCGCGCGTCTTTGCCCATTCCGCCGAGGTCCCCGACGTACGCCGGCTGTATGGCGGCCCGCTCTCCGATATCACCGGGGACGAAGCTCTTCGGCTGGGCAAACTGGAGATGCAGATCTGGCACACGCCCGGGCACAGCGCGGGTTCGCTCATGCTCCTGTGCGAAGGGCGCCTCTTCAGCGGCGACACACTGCTGGTGGGGGCAGCTGGCCGGCCCGGCTCCGAGCCGGATTCGGTTCGGAGACTCTGGGAGTCGATCGATCTGCGCATCCGCCCCCTCCCCCCGGAAACGATGGTGCTTCCCGGGCACGATTCGGGCCCGGAGCGCTTCTCCACGGTCGGCCGGGAGCTTGAACGCGTTCCCGCTCTCCGGGCGGCCGACTTCACCGGATTCGTGACGGCACTCGAGCGGGCGACCGGGAGGAGCCTCGCGGCTGCAGACTAGGGCGCGCCGGGCACGATACGTGCGCATATCCACGCGCTCTTTGGGGTTCTCACGGATGGGTGGACCTGCTGGCCAGTCGTTTACTCTGGTGCGGGGAACGTCATCCCCCTGGAGAGAGCACTTGTTTAACGTTCGTAAGTCATGGCGGCTGGCGCTTGCGGCGCCTTTGGCCGCTGCAGCCCTGCTTGGCGCCTGCGGAGGCGACGACGGCGGGAGTGATGGGGACGAGCAGTATGTCTCCGCGTTCTGCGGGGCAATGGCCGACTTCCTCAAGGCACAGCAGGCGCCGCCGGGCGCTTCCGGGAACTCTTCCCAGATCCTGGCGGCCGCGGCCAGGCCGTTCGACGAGCTGGTCAAGGCGCTCGAAGACGCCGACCCGCCATCCGACGCCAGGGAGTGGCACGAAGGCTTCGTCGCCGACATGAAGAAGATGACGGAAGCTCTCAAGAAGGGCGATATGTCGGCCCTCGAAGGCTTCGACGACATCGATGAGCCCCCGAGCAAGGTCGATAAGCGACTTTCGAAGGTCGCGGAGAAGAACAGGGACTGCCAGGAAGCCGGCCTTTTCGCGGGCAGCTAGGCATTCGTCCTCGCAGCTCGGAACGACAGCCCGGCTTTCGCCGGGCTGTTGTGTTGCCTGCGCCGGAGTGCAATTCGAGAATCTACACACTGTTTACACACCGGTTACCGTTCGGGTGTGTTTTCGAGTGATGCCGCCGTCGATTCTGCAACCTGGGAAGGGCCTCAGCTTCCCTGGCAGGTGTGTGGATGCGCGGAACCCGGGACAGGCGGCGGTGGCTGATTTCGCTCACGGCGGGGATTGCGACGTTCGCGGCGATTGTGGTGGGGTTCAGCGGGACGGCACAGCCAGTTCGCGCACTCAACAATTGCACGGTCTCGGACGCCGAGATCTCGCTCGATTCGGAGGAACAGGCGTTCCTCACGCTCATCAACAACTATCGCACTCAGAATGGCCGCGGCGCGCTGTCTACGACCACGAGCCTGAACAGGGCCTCTGCCTGGATGGCGAACGACCTCGGGGTGAAGGCGTATTTCAGCCACGATGAACCCTCGGGCCGTAACTGGAGCCAGCGCCTCACCGACTGCGAACACCCAACGGGCGGGTGGCGTGGTGAAAACATCGCCGCCGGCACCGTCCGCGACACGGCACTTGAGGCGTTCACCGCCTGGCAGAATTCACCCGGTCACAACGCCAACATGCTCAGCGCGAACTTCACGCGTATCGGGATCGGGCGAAAACTCGTTCCAGGCTCGCCCTACAACTGGTATTGGGTGACAGACTTTGGGACGAAGGACGACGCCCCGGGTGGCGGCGCGACCAACACTCCTACCGCGACACCGACGCGCACGAACACTCCGGTCCCACCGGCTGCGACGCCGACGAGCACAAACACTCCCGTTCCCCCGACGGCCACGCCGACGCGCACGAACACTCCGGTCCCGCCGGCCGCGACGCCGACGAGCACAAACACTCCCGTGGCACCGACGGCCACACCGACGCGCACGAATACGCCGGTCCCACCGACCGCGACGCCGACGCACACGAACACGCCGGTCCTTCCGCCGGCGACGAATACGCCCGCTGTTCCGGGCGCGTTCAATGTGCAATCCGTGAGTCCCGCGTTCGTGACGGCTGGAGGCAGTGCGTTCACGCTGACGGTCGACGGGGCCGGCTTCGCGCCCGGCGCGACCGTGCGGCTGAACGGGTCCCCGCGCGGAACTCAATTCGTTTCGCCGACGCGCCTGCTCGCCGCTGTCAGCGCGGGAGACATTGGAGCGCCGGGCGGGCCACGCGTTTCGGTGCAGAATGCCGGCGGCGCCATTGCCGGTGATCTCGTACTCACCGTGAACCCGGCGCCCATCCAGGTGACGACCGGTGCGACCGGGGGCCTTTGGGCTTACGCGCCGCTGCCCGTGGATGCCCTGGAGTACTCCTTGCCACAGCAGGTTTCGGCTGTGTTCGTATGGGACAACGCAACGCAAACGTTCCGGTTCTGGTTCCGGGGCTTCCCTGCAGGCATGGCGACGCTTACCCAGGGCCTGCCTACGGGTTCATACGCAATGTTCCAGGCAACCGGGCCGGTGACGGTGAGCGGTCAGTCCGCGCCCGGCTTCACCATTCCTGCTCCCGGCGGCTCGTTCACGACGCATGCCGGCGCAACGGCCCAGGTTTGGTCCGGTTCTCCCACCGGAGTTCCGATGAACTCCCTGGCCACGGCGCTGCCGGAACAAGTGTCGGCCGTCTTCGCATGGGACCCGCAGACGCAGTCGTTCCGGTTCTGGTTCCGCGGTTTCAGCGGTTCTCTGAACACGCTGACCGACGGCCTGCAGCGCGGTGCGACCTACTTCTTCCAGGCGCCCGGCGGCGCGACCGTCACCATGAACTAGCGGGCCGCGCATCGGGTCCGCGCCATCGGTCACGGTTCCCGGTAAAGCGGTCACCCGTTTCGCCCTGAGTCAGCCATCTCGGGAAGGGCGAGGCTCAGTCGCCGTCGTCGAAGCGGTGAACGAGCCGGCCAGTACAGTCGTAGAGAAGGGCGTCGTCGTTATCGGTGTTGTTCCAGACGGTGGATGCGACCCACCAGAGCGCGGTGGCGCTGTTCGCGAAGGGGTTACGCCCGGAGACAATGGTGACCTGCCCGTTCAGGATGAATCCTGCGGGGAAGTCGAACCGCTGGTTGCCGTTTTCGCTCACCAGGTACCAGCCGGTCATGAGCCCGGAACCGCTGACGTAGACGTGCTCGCCAAGCTTATCGAGTGCTGTGACCGTGGCGGTGGCGCCGTTGCACGCAGCCGTGACCGGCACCGTAGGCGTCGGAGTTGGCGCAGATGGCACGGTCGGGGAGACCGGCGGCTGGGCCGGAGTGGGGGTCGCGACACCGGCGATGGGCATGCCGCCGTCGTTTGCGATCTGGACGAGGACAGCCTTGAACGGCCTCGGGTCGGGCGGCGGAGTCGGTGTCGGCGTAGCAGCCGGCGTGTTCGTGGGAAAGGGAGTGAAGGTCGGGAGCGACGAGGTCGGAGTGGAAGTCGAGCTGGGTGCTGGGACGGTGGGCTGCCCGCCACCACCGCCTCCGCCGTTGACTGCCTGCGGGCAGGAACCGTTGATGGCGAACAAGAGCGCCACCCAGGCGACCTTGCCGCCGCTCGGAGAGCTTGCCCGCGCGATGCCGACGCACTTCACCGGCAGGCCGACACTGGCGGGGATGTTCACGCCGCTGCCGCCGTGGGCGGTCATGATGCTGAGCGCCGTCTGGGGTGGGACGGAGGGCGCGGAACCGGCCTCGACCACTGCGAGGCCTTCTCCGCCCGCGGACGCGAAGCCGTTGCTCGAATAGCCGCAGTTTGATGCGCGCACGACCCAGTCGGCGCCATCCGCGTAGTGGCCGCCGGCGCCCGGGGTGTTCGCGAGGAACTGCGCATATCCCGCCGCCGCGGCGTTCAAGGTCGCGGAGATGGCCAGTGGGTGTGAACCGGGGATGTTCTGGTCGCGCCAACCCTGGAGGAGGTTGAGGAAGGAGAGTTCGTCTTCGGTGTTCGTGTGCGGGACACACGGCGCCGCTGCCTTCGCGGGCGAACTGCCTTCGCTGATGAGCGCCGAGAGCCCGGAGCCGCCAAACGAAATTCCCAGGACGAGCAGAGGAACGGCCACGCGCATTCGCCAGCTGCGCAAAGCGCCGTGAAGGGCTGTTGTTGAAGCGGTCATCGGATGCCTACCGGTCGTTCCCCCCTGCCGGAAGTGACCATAACACGCGACTTTGTGTATGGGTCAACCGTTCGGCAGCGCCCCGCGCCAGAGTTTGCAGAGCGGTTACGGTCTGGCCACTTGCGAAGGGTGGTGCGGGAAACGCCCGGTAAGTGCGGTGGTCGCTCCTGCTGGGAGGCGTCGTACACTTTGACGGTGAAGCGATTCCTTGCCGGAGTGGTTGTGGCGGTGGCCGCGGTTGGATATGCGTCGACGGCATTTGCGCATGCCGAACCGGCGAAAGTCTCGCCCGGCGATGGCGCTGTGCTGAACGTGCGCCCGGCCCAGATCGAGATCGAGATGTCGCAGGAGATGGCGCGTCGGGCGGGGGCGAACGACATCGACGTGTTCGACGCCGGCGGCAACGAAGTGACGGTGGTTTCCGCGGTCATCGACAACGGCAACTACAAGAAGCTGACGGTTTCGCTGCCCCTGAACCTGCCCGTGGGCACGTACACGGTTAAGTGGAAGACGCTCAGCGATGAGGACGGCGACCCGGCGGATGGGAAGCTTTCGTTCACGTTCGATCCATCGAAGCCTGCCGACCCCGGCAAGGTTGTCGTGCGCGAAGACTTGCTGGCGCCGGAGGACCCGGCGGGCGAAGAATCCCCCGCGGGCGTGCCGGGGCTGGGCGGCGATTCAGGACGGTCGTGGGCCCTTGTGGCGGCCGTCGCGATCGCCGCCTTCGCCATTGGTAGCGGCGGCACGTTTCTGTTGGTCCAGAAGCGAGCATGAAGAAGGCGGCAGGGCTGTTGGTGGCGGCGGTCGCGCTGTTCCTGGCGGCGCTCCCGGGCGAAGCGGCTGCCCACGCTGCACTGAGCCGGACGGAACCATCGCCGAACGCGTTTCTTCAGCGGCCACCCGGCCAGGTCGTGCTCGGCTTCACGGAGCCCATCGACCCGAAGCAGAGCGGAATCCGCCTGTTGGACGCGGTGGGACGCGAGGTGAAGCTTCCGGCGGCTGAGTTCGGCCGGGCGGGCACCGTAAGCGTTCAAGTTCCGACGCTGCCGCCGGGCATCTACAACGTGCTCTGGTTCAACCTTTCGAGTGTGGACGGGCACGCCCTGCGCGGGTCGTTTCCGTTCACGGTGCTCAACCCGGATGGCTCAGTGCCGGACGTGACGAACACCGTCAGCGGCATCGGATCGTCGACAGACCCGGCGCCCCTGGCCGACGGTGTCGCGGTGCGGGCGCTTTCGCTGTTGGGGTTGCTCATTGTGGCCGGGGCGGCCGTCATGCTCTTGATCGTGCCGGGAGCGACGCCCGCCCTTCGACGCTGGATGGCCGTCGCGGCCTATGCCGGTTCCGCCGTGCTCATCGCCGCGACGCTCCTGAACCTGGAGGTGCTGCGCACGGCGTACTCGTCGTTCTCTCTCAATGCGCTGATCTTCGAAACGCGCGCGGGCGGCTTTTGGCTCACCCGGCTTGGGGCGGCCTTCTTCATCGCCTTCGTGGTGACGCTCGCCAACGAGATGCCGCGGCGGGCGGGGGCGGGCGCGGCGGCCGGGCTGGCCATCTACCTGTTCGCCTATTCGGCCACCAGCCACGCAGCGGCGGGGGCGGGCAGTGCGTGGGGCATCGGCATCGACGCGCTGCACGGTGCATCGGCGGTCCTCTGGATCGGCGCCGTGATCGGCGTTGCGCTGTACGCGAGGCTCGCCTGGCGGAATGCGGCCTACGCGCCGCTGATGGCCCGCTTCGGTCTGCTGGCTTCGTTGCTGGTCTTCGTGCTCCTGGCCACGGGGCTCCTTTCGAGCTTCATCGAAATCTCGTCGCCGTCACAGCTCGTGGACACACGGTATGGCCTGACCATGACTGCCAAGCTCGCGCTGATCGTGGTGCTCCTCGCCGTGGCGGGTTACAACGCCCGTTGGGGGCGGCGCCGGCTGGAAGCGCTGGCAGCCGGGGAGCCGCGCCGTTTCATCTTGACGGCCGTGGCAGAGGTCGCGCTTGGGATGGGCGTGTTCGTGACGGCTGCGTTGCTCACGCAGACGTCCGTCGCCAAGTCGATCGCGAAGGACAGCGAGACGCGCGTGTTTGAGCAGGACGCGACGGTCAACGGGCTGACGATCGGGCTCAAGATCGACCCGAACAGGACAGGATTGAACACGTATCGCGTCACGTTGTTGGACCAGGGTGGGCAGCCGCAGAGCGCGCTTCGCGTCCGGCTCACGTTCCGTTACCAGGAGGATCAGACAGTTGGGCCCGCGACGCTTGACCTGGCGGCGAGCTCCACGGCCGGAACGTATAGCGCGCAAGGCCCGTACCTGACCCTGGAAGGCCAGTGGCGAGTCGAAGTGAATGTGCGCCGCGAAAGCGTGGACGACACGACGGCCTTCTTCGATGTGAGGCCGGCCGGAGCGCCACTGGGCCTGACCACGAGCGGCGGACGCTGGGACAACCCGGCGCCGGGCATGACGTGGAACACGTTCGGAGGGATAGCCGTGCTGCTCGCTGGCCTGGGCATCGCCCTGTGGCGCGAACGGCTTGCGGGCCTTCGCCCCGGGGCAGGGTATGCGGTCAACGCGGGGACGGTGCTTGCGTTTGGTGTGGGGACCTTGCTGTTGTTCGGAGTGCATAAGGATGCCCCCTCCGGCGCTCTCCCCACAAACCCGATCTTCCCCGACCAGAACTCGGTTGCGACGGGCCAGCGGCTGTTCGAGGCGAATTGCGTGGCCTGCCACGGACGGTTTGGCGTTCCACCTCAGGGCCTCAACCTGAACCCCTATCCGCTCGACCTGACCGTTCACGTGCCCCAGCACCCCGACGGCCAGCTCTTCAACTTCATCAACAATGGCGTCCCGAATTCGGCGATGCGTGCGTGGGGCGATGGCCCGGGCGCCCTCAGCGATACCGAGATCTGGCACCTCGTGAACTTCTTGCGCACGCTGCGGCTCGTGGAGCAGTAGG
>CAYYSD010000078.1:0-14056 GCA_964474285.1 uncultured Anaerolineaceae bacterium
AGGTCGGCGGCCTTCGCATACAGGGGATAGTAGTGCTTGTCGTCAGGCGGGACGGCGTGGGTGTAGATGAACGGCACGACCGAAACTGAAGTCAAAAGGCCGGGCAGATCCCGGTGAAGCGCGGTGAGGTTGCGCAGCATCGCGACCCCGTCGTGGGGGTCCACCCGCAGGGCGCAGCGAAGGCGCTCAGGATACTTTTCGAGGAACTTCCTCGCCTGGGGCATGTCGTCCCACGACGCGACATTGAACTGCGCGGTGGCAATGCCGAGCTGGTCCATCTTCGCGACGATACTGTCGATATCACCGGATTCACTGAGCCGGCTGCTGAAGTCGCCATAGAGATAGTTGAGCCGCCCGACTTTCGCCTCTCCGGCCGCCTGTTCGAAGGTCAGGTTGACGTAGCTCTCCGTGACGATGATGCCGTGGACACCCTTGCCGGTGAGGTTGGCGAATGCGGGCCCTTCTGGTGGCGTTGTCATGGATGGCTACTCTCCTGCGTGCCCTGGTCGGCCGAGTGTTGCGTGCGGTGTTCCGCGAACTGCTCGATCGCGGTGAGTCGTGAAGCGTTCCGTTGGAGTTCTTCGCCGATGGCACGGCGGCGAGCCGTGGCCTCAGCCGGGGGCTTTGGCCGGCCAAGCATCATGAGCTCTTTCGTATAGCGGAGCATGTCCTGGGGCTGTTGCAGGAATTCTGCTGCCACCTCCCGGGCACGCGCTTCGTGCTGGCCGGGCTCAACGACTTCGTTGATGAGTCCCACTTCGTAGAGTCTCTGAGCCGAGAGCCTTCGCCCGAGAAGTGCAATCTCTGACGCAATCGCCCATGGCACCACCTGGAGGATGGCCAGATCCCACGGCCCCGGCAGGCCCGTCGCCACTTCGGTGTAGGCGAAGCGTGCATCGCTCGATGCGATGCGATAGTCGCAGCCGAGCGTGATGCCGAATCCCGCTCCGATGGCGTATCCGTGGACCGCGGCGATGAGCGGCTTTTGCGTGTCGCGCACGTGGAGCCGGTTCAGCATCTCCGGTGGAGGGATGTCGGTATCGAGCGGCCGCGTCCCGCCGGCGCCTTCGTGCTCTTCCTTCAAATCACGTCCCGCGCAGAACGAAGAGCCTTCGCCGCAAATGATGGCAACCTCGGCATCCGGGTCGGCATCGAACGCTTCAAACGCACGGGCCAGGTCCCACCGCAGTTCGAGACCGTAGGCGTTGAGCCTATCTGGGCGATTCAGGCGCACGAACCCCACGCGGTCGACCACTTCATAGCGTACGTAGGGCACAGGCGAATTCTCCAGGTCTCCCGGCCGGGGCAGCCCGGCTGATGGTCCCAGCGTTCTATGACGCTTGTCAAGTAAATCGGCCGTCCTGGCCAGGACTATCGGCCTTTGAACACCGGCGCGCGTTTTTCGAGGAACGAGGCAACCCCTTCGCGGTGGTCTTCGGTTTCGCGCATCAGGCTGAGGAAGACGGCGACCTGCTGCATCGACTGTTCGAGGCCCATGTCCATCTGTTCGTAGATCATCTTCTTCGCGAGCTGGACGGCGATTGGCGCGTTGCCAGCTATCTGCGCGGCAAGTCCGTAGACTTCGGCCTGCAGGAGGTCGTCGGGCACCACGCGCGTGACCAACCCCATGTCGTATGCCTCTTTCGCGCCCACCACACGGCCACTGAAGATCATGTCGCAGGCTTTGTCGATTCCCGCGATGCGTGGGATGAACCAGCTGGAGGCGCCATCCGGGACGAGACCGCGCTTCACGAACGCCTCTGTGAAGCGGGCGGATTCGGACGCGATCCGAATGTCGCAGGCCATGCTCATGTCGCATCCCCAACCGGCCGCGATGCCGTTCACCGCCGCGATCGTGGGCTTGCGCAGCTTCGTGAGCATGACCGGAATGCGGCGAGGCGGGGCATCGAGCGATTGCACCTTGCCCAGGGCGCCATCGCCCTTCTCGCGCTCGCGGCGGGCCATCATCGTGGAGACATCGCCACCGGCGCAGAAGGCGCGGCCCACGCCGGTGATAACGACCACGCGCACATCCTCGTCGGACCTTGCCTCCTCCAGGGCTTCCACCATGCCGTCGTTCATCTCGGGGCTGAGCGCATTGAGCCGTTCGGGGCGGTTCAGGGTGATGGTCGCAATATGATCCTTGACGGCGTATTGAAGCTGTTCGTTGGGCAACTGGTTCCTCCTCGGGGTGTGCGACGTAGCGTCTCACCGGGTGTAGGGCCGGCCTATCTCACGAAGCGGTCCGCTGTTTGTCAAGTGTCAAAGAAACCGCCGCGCCGGAAAGGCGAGCAGGCCAGGCCTCGTATTGCGGGCGAACCAATCCGTCCGTAGTATCCTGCGGCTTACCAACCGTTCAAACACAGACGCAGGAATCGACGTGATCAACAAACTCGTCGGGACGTTCGATGAGGCAGTTGCCGACATGCAACACGGAGCGACCGTGCACTTCGGCGGCTTCGCCTCGCCGTTCAACAGCCCATCGTACCTGGTGGCGGCGGTCGCCCGGCAGGGCGCATCGGCGCTTGTCGCCATCTCGACTTCGACGGGCCGGGGCATCGCCTGGCGCCACCAGCAATCGAACTGGCTCCCGCCCGAACTGCAGCCCAGGGACTTCTTCGACCTGGGCTTGCTGGCCGAACTCGGGCGCCTGAGGCGAGCGGTTACCACCTTCGCCGTCGGCGCACGGCACGACTGGATCTACCCGTTCGAGGAGCGCCTGCTGAAAGGCGAGGTCGAAGTCGAGGTGCTCGGCCAGGGCTCGCTGGCGGAACGCATCCGCTGTGCGAAAGCGGGCATCGCCGCGTTCTACACCCCCGTCGGGCCGGGCACACCCGTGGCTGAAGGGAAGGAGGTCCGCGACTTCAACGGCGTGCCCCATGTGCTCGAAACGGCGCTCCACGCGGACTTCGCCCTGATCCGCGCGTACAAGGCCGACCGTTATGGCAACCTCATCTTTCGCGGCCCGCGGACGTTCAACGAAACCATGGCCGGCGCGGCCAGGGTAACCCATCGCCGAGGTCGACGAGGTCGTGCCATTGGGCGAGCTGCGGCCCGAGCAGATCCACACGCCGGGCGTCTATGTCCAGCGCGTTGTCGTGCGCCCCGGCACACCGGCCACCACGTGGGAGACGCCAGCATGAGCGAGCCCGAGCGACTGGATCCCGGCGTCATGGCGATGATCGTCGCCCGCGAGTTCAAGGACGGCGATGTCATCAACCTCGGCGTCGGCCTGCCCCTTCAGTGTGCGAACTTCGTGCCGCCCGGCATTGAGATCCTGCTCCACTCCGAACTGGGCCTGCTCGGCTTCGGTGAAGTCATCACCGATATCGAGGAGGCCGACCCCTACGTCATGATGGTGGGCAACCTGCCCGTGCGGGCGCTGCCCGGCATGGTCTTCATGAGCCACGATGAGTCGTTCGCGATGATCCGCGGCGGCCACATCGACATCGCGGTGCTGGGCGCTCTCCAGGTCGACCGCCACGGGAACCTGGCCAACACGCAGTTCGAGGGCAAACCCGCCGGGAACCTGGGCGGCGCCCCGGACCTCGCCTACGGTGCGAAGCGAACCATCGTAGTCATGCATCACAACACGAACACGGGCGAACCCAAGGTGGTCGAACGCTGCACGCTACCCCTCACTGCGCCGGCCTGCGTGACGCGGATGGTCACCGATGTGGGAGTGTTCGACATTGGCGGCGGCGAGATCACGCTGCGGGAGGTCGCGCCCGGCTGGACCCCGGAAGCGATCCAGGCCGTGACCGGCGCCCGCATCACCGTCGCGCCGAACGTGGGCGAAGTCACCTTGTAGGCAGCTTCCGCGCCACGGCCATCATCTCGATCTCATCCATCTCGAGGGGACGCCTTCCCCAGCGCCCGGCAGTGGCGCCCCAGGCGTGGAGCGGCTCAAAGCCGGAATCCCGCAACAACGCCAACAGTTCGGGAAGGATGTAGAGGCGCTCCTTGTACCGCATCGGGCCCTCGGCCCCGCCGATGGTGAAGACGTCTTCGCGTGTCTGCACGAGGGTGGCCGGATCGAACGTGCCGGCAGCCACGTCGGCGTCGCTCACCTCGCGAATCCTTCGGTAGCCGTTCGGCGTGGTGATGACGAAGATGCCGTTCTGCCGCAGGGAAGCCGCGACGTTCCGGAGGATGGCCCGGTCGTGGGCGTCGTGGCCGGCATCGAGTTCCACGGTGGTGAACGCCGCTCCGCAAAGGCAGACCACGGCATCGAACGGTGAGCGCCCGACGTACCGCGCAGCGTCCGCGTGCACCCAGTCCACGCTCACCCCGGCTGCCGCGGCCCTGCGGTGTGCCTGGAGCAGCATGCCCGAAGAGAGGTCGACACCAGTAACGCGGTAGCCGCGGCGCGCGAACTCGACGGCATGACGGCCGGTGCCGCATCCCAGGTCCAGGATGCTCGCGCCGGGCTCCAGTTCGAGCACACCGAGGAGAAACTCAACTTCGGCGAGTGTGTGGGACGTGAACGCGCCGCGGTCGTAGAACGGCGCGTGGCGATCGTAGAAGCTCTCCCATTGACCCGGGCGGCCCATCGGTGGAGTGTAGCGAATGGTGGACGTTCGGCGGTGCGCTTGGTGCCCGTTCGGTCCTGCTATGCTGGCGCCCTGACTGGCACACTCGGGAGTATGGAATCCCGCCCAAGGAGCGCTACGTGGCCGTTTACACCCTTTCCCGCTATCCGAAGACCGTCCGACTCAGCGATGGCAAGGAGGTAGTTATCCGACCGATGACCCGCGATGACGCCAGCGCTCTGCGCGCTTTCTTCCTCCACGTCCCCAACGATGAGCGGTATTTCCTCAAGGACGACGTCGCCTCCGAAGGAGTGACCGATGCCTGGGCGGCGGCGCTCGACTACGACCGGGCGTTACCGTTGCTCGCCGTTGATGGCGATCGTGTCTGCGCGGATGGCGTTCTCATTCGGCACCGGGGCGACGCGCGAAGCCGGGTCGCCGAGGCGCGCATCGTAGTCAGCCCTGAATACCGCTCCCGCGGACTGGGAACGACCGTTCTGCGCGAACTGTGCGACATCGCTTGCGATGCCGAGCTCGACGCCGTTCAGCTTGAGATGATCCGCGACATCCACGTCGAAGCGATTCGCGCTGTGGAGCTGCTTGGGGGCACCGAGTATGGACACCTGCGCGAGGCTGTGTGCGACAGGCAGGGTGACCACCACGACATCGTTTTCATGCGCATCCCGCTCGGACGCGCGTGGCAGTGGTCACACTTCTAAAAGACACGGCATCGCAAAATGCAACGGTTTCGAAATGCCGTTGCGGCTGGCGTGAACCTTTTTCTGCCGCCCGTGCACCTACGGTAGGGTGGCCGCAGGCGGTTAACGCGGGAACGGAGCCTCGTTCGATACCGGTGCGCACTGCACCAACTGCGGTTTCGAGGAGGTTCAGAACATGGTTCAAGCGATGCTGCGGAGTCCCCTGGCGGGCTCTGCACGGCGGCTGGGTGCTGCCGCGTTCGTCGCCGCGCTGGCGTTGGTGCTGTTCACCAGCGCCGCCCGCGCCGCGGCCCCGGCGATCACGGGCGTCAGTCCCAACAGTGGGCCGATCATTGGCGGCACATCGGTGGTCATCACGGGCACCGACTTCACGGGAACGACCAGCGTCACGTTCGGCGGCGCCGCCGCTACGTTTGTCGTCGGCGGACCGACATCCATCACCGCAGTCACCCCTGCGCACGCCGCGGGCGTCGTTGACGTTCGCGTCACGACACCCGAGGGCACGAGTCCCGGGGTTGTCGCGGCACAGTTCACCTACGCGAACGCCATCACGGTTTCGTCCGTCAGTCCGTCCTCCGGACCGGCGGCAGGCGGAACCACCGTCACCGTCACGGGTACCGGATTCAGCGGCGCGTCGAGCGTGACCTTCGGAGGCACGCCGGCCACGTTCGTTGTTGCGACGGATACGCAGCTCACGGCGGTTTCGCCGCCGCGCTCAGCCGGGCCGGCGGACGTCCGCGTGAGCGGCCCCGGCGGGACGAGTCCGGTCACAGCCGGCGACGTGTTCACCTACGTCGGCGCAGCCGCGCCCGTCGTCACCGGCGTGAGCCCTTCGACTGGTCCCATCGCTGGCGGCACCGTCGTCACGATCTCCGGGACGGGATTCACCGGTGCGACGGGCGTGACCCTCGGTGGCATCGCCGCCACGGCCCTGAATGTCGCCAGCGACACGACCTTGCTCGCCACCACCCCTGCCCACGCGGCCGGAACGGTCGATGTGCTCGTGACGGGGCCATCGGGCACGAGTGCGGTGAACAGCTCGGCAAAGTTCACCTACACCGGCGGCCTGCCGGTCATCACCAGCATTAGCCCGCCTGGCGGGCCGGTGACAGGCGGGACGGTGGTAACCCTCACCGGCACAGGCTTCACCGGCGCCACGCAAGTGCGCTTTGGCGGCACAGACGCTCCGAGCTTCACCGTCGTCAGCGATACGACGATCACCGTTACCAGTCCACCGCGCGCCGCGGGGCTGGCGAACATCCAGGTGACCACGCCCGCAGGCACGAGCCAGGCGTCAGCCTTCGATGTCTTTACCTATGGCGCCATACCCACCGTGACCAACGTCAGCCCGGCGACGGGCCAGGCGGGCACCGTCGTGACCATCACCGGCACCGGCTTCACAGGGGCGACGAGCGTCACGTTCGGAGGCGTCGCAGGAACGAGCCTGAACGTCGCCAGCAGCGGAACGTCCCTCACGATTTCGGCTCCTGCCCATGCCCCGGGTGGCGTGGATGTCATCGTCGTCGCTCCCAGCGGGAGCAGTGCCGTGACGGCTTCCAGCAGATTCACGTACACGGGCGCAACCCAAGCATATACGCTCAGCTTCCGCTGGAGCCTGATCTCGTGGAATGGACCGGACGGTATGACCGTAGCTGCCGCGTTGAGCGGACAGGAAACACCGGACGATCCTGCCACGAACAACATCACGTCACAGGTGACCGCGATGTTCCGGTGGAACGGACCCGCGCAGCGCTGGGAAGCACACTTCCCGAACGCGGCGAACATTCCCGGCGCGAATGACTTCACCACGTTGAGTAAAGGCACGAGCTATTGGATCGCAATTAGCGGCCCAGGATCGGTTTCGTGGACTATCCAACAAGGCTAAGCCATCGCACTATGACACCTCAGGAGGTAAACCCCAATGCTCGCACGATGGTGGACAAGGTGGACGGTCCTCTCGGTCAGCCTTCTTGGCGCAATACTGATCGTATTGCCCGTGGCAGCCCAGGCCCCACCCGCACCCCCCGCCCGCTTCGCCGGTGCGGTGACAATCAACGGTTCGCCGGCTCCATCCGGCACGACGATCGAGGCCAGGATCGGCTCGACGACCTGTGGCACATCGAGTGTGGGAGCTGGCGGCGCCGGGAATGGCCGCTATGTGCTCGATAGCCCGGCAGTGCAAACGCAGGCCGGCTGCGGCACCGATGGCGCAGTCGTGACGTTCTGGGTCGGTGGCAACCAGGCGGCCCAGACGGGCACCTGGCTGAGCTACCAGCTCAACACCCTGGACCTCACGGTCTCGACGCAGGCGGCGACGCCGACAGCTGCCCCCACGCAGGCCCCGGCTTCCCCGACGCCGCGCCCGCCGACCACCGGCAGCGGCCTCGCTTCGCCCGACGCCGCGACCCCGTGGCTGTTCCTCGGGGCCATGACCGTTCTCATGCTCGGCGGCGTATCGTTCGCAGCCGTTGCCACCCGCCGCGGCAAGTAGCCCGCACGAACCGCACGGAACCTACGCCGAAGCCGGCGCCCGTTGGGCGCCGGCTTCGTTCGTCTCTCCAGAGAAATTCCAAAAGTCGGGGCATCCGGCGAATCCGCCTGCAAATCCCAACCGTATGTTGAGGAGCAGGGCCCTGCCGGACCCTGCTCAGGAGGGGGGCGGGCCGCAGCTACTGGACCACGGCCCGTCACCCACATCTTAGACTTTTTCACGTCGCTCTAACAGTGTGTACGTGATGGCATTTCGTGGTGTTCGCCGATCGAGCCACAGAGCGCCCCGCCTCAAGCCCTTTTCGATCCCGCTTCCCCCACTCCCCCGGGCTGTGGAGTTGACCGGGTGGGACCATGCGTCTAGCTTTCCGCCGGTATTTCGAGTTCGCGGCGACGTGTGAATCCCCTCGCTTCTCCCCCACGCGAAGAAGCCGGCGCCGCAAGAGAGGACGCAATGCCCTATACCAAACCTATCCCGAGCCCCAGTCCACACGCGAAGCCGTTTTGGGATGGCGCCAGGGAAGGCAAGCTCATCCTGCCACGTTGCACCGCCTGCAACCGCGTGCACTGGTACCCGCGCCTGATCTGCCCCCATTGCCATTCCATGGACATCGAATGGGTGGAAGCGAGCGGGGAAGGCACGCTCTACACCTTCGCCGTGCAGCACCGCGCTTTCGGCGCCTATGCGGAAGAGACCCCCTTCGTCACGGCCTACATCGACCTGAACGAAGGCGATCGCATGCTGACCGTGCTCCGGGGCGTCGATCCCACGAAGCCCGAGACGATCAAGATCGGCTCGAAGTGCCGCGTTGAATTCGAACCCGCCAGCGAGGATGTCCATATCCCGTTCTGGCGCGTGGTCTAGGCAGAGGAGAACCATGCCAGGAGAGCTTTCACGGGCCGCCGCCATCGTCGGCGCGGCCGAGGCCAACGAGATTGGCTATCCCGAGACCCCCAAAACTTCGCTCCAGCTGCACATCGAGGCCATCTACAACGTCTCGAAGCAGACGGGAATCCCGATTAGCGCCATCGACGGCATCTTCAGCCCCGGGTGGTCGTCGGAGCTGTCCGAACACCTTGGGATTCATCCGAAGTACATCGACACCACCGCTGTCGGCGGCTGCTCGTTCGAAATGCACGTGCACCACGCGCTGTGCGCCATCCATGCGGGCGTCATCGATGTCGCCCTCGTGACGCACGGCGAGTCGGGCTGGTCGGCGCGTGCAAACAACGGCCGTGGCCGCGGCGGCGCTGGTGGGCCGGGCGACCCATGGGCCCCGGGCCAGCAGCACACCGTCGCCTATGGACTTTCGGGCGCGCCGTCCAACTATTCCCACGCCATGACGCGGCACATGCACCGCTACGGGACCACCCCCGATGACTTTGCGCACATCGCGGTGGTCACACGGGAGTGGGCGACTCTGAACCCGCGAGCGGTCATGCATTCGCGGGAGACCCATCCCCAGGGCGGGCCAATCACGATCGAGGACGTGCGGAATTCGCGCCTCGTCTCCTGGCCGCTGACGCTCCTCCACGTCTGCCTAGTGACCGATTACGGTGGGGCGGTGCTCATCGCGAAGCCAGAAATCGCCCGCAGTCTCCGCACCAGGCCGGTGTGGATCGCAGGAGCCGGCGAAAACATGAGCCACCAGAACATGCTGGAGATGGGCGACTTCACAGCCACTTCCGCGGCCGCTTCGGGCGCCGCCGCCTACAAGATGGCCGGCATGGGCCCGGAAGACATGGAAATGGCCATGATCTACGACTCGTTCACCGTCACCGCCGGCATTACCGCGGAGATGCTGGGCCTGGCGCCGCGCGGCGAAGGCTTCAGACTCTGGAAGGACGGCCACGCCGCCCCCGGCGGTAGGCTCCCAATCAACACCAACGGTGGCGGGCTTTCGTTCAACCACAGCGGCATGTATGGCATGCAACTGCTGGTGGAGGCCTACCGGCAACTCTCCGGAACGGCCGAAGATGGCGTCCACGGCATCAAGGGCAAGCAGACGAACGCACGTTCGTGCGTGGTCAACGGCACGGGAGGCAGCCTCTCGACGACGGGCACGCTTGTGCTCGTCGCGGACTAACCGGGCGATCTGCGCAGGGTGCCGCCTCACCGGCGGCACGTTGCGCCCCAATGACCCAACTCGACGTTTCGCGGCGCCTGAGAACCGTTCCCATTTGCGGTTTGCCCGAATTTGCGCCTAGTATCGGCGCAAATTCCGGCAATCGATCGCGTTAATTGGTCGCTGGCAACCCGCGGCGGCCCATCGGGAGGAAACATGGCTTCGGGTCCACTTAGCGGCATCAGGGTCCTCGAGTTCACGCAGATCATCGCGGGGCCCTACGGCTGCATGCACCTCGCCGACCAGGGCGCGGAGGTCATTAAGGTCGAGCCGCCAGGCGGAGAACCGTGGCGCCTCAACGGCGAGTTCATCCCGCTCGAATCAAAGGTGTTTCAGTCGCTGAACCGGGGCAAGCAATCCCTGGTGCTCTCAGGCGCGGATCGCCGGGCTCAGGAAATCGTGCACCGGCTCATGCCCACCATCGATGTGGTGGTCATCAACTACCGGCCCGATGTCGCGAAGCGGCTGAATATCGACTATGAGACCCTCTCAAAGCTCAAGCCGGACCTGATTTATGTCGATGTTACGGCCTTCGGCAGGCAGGGGCCGAATGCGCACCGCCCCGGCTACGACATCGTCGTCCAGGCCGTCTCCGGCCTCATCGCCGGCGACGCCAAGATTGACCCCCAGGGGAAACCAGAAGCCGTGACGGCCAGCGCATTCGCCGACTACGGAACCGGCTTCGTAATTGCCTGGGCAGTGGCCTCGGCCCTGTTTCACCGCGAACGCACGGGAGAAGGGCAGCTCGTCCAGGCATCGCTCCTTGGCACCGCACTCGGTTTTCAATGCAGCTCGATCATGGAATTGCCCGCCGCGGATGAGGCACTGCGAAACCGCCTCCGTGAGAAGCGGCGCCAGATGAAAGAGGCGGGCGCCAGCTATTCGGAAATGGTCGCGGTGACACGGTTGGCCCGCACGGCGCCCAACATCTACTACCGCACCTACCTGACAAGCGATGGGGCGGTGGCGGTCGGCGCCCTTTCTGCTTCGCTCCACGCAAAGGTGCGAAGGGCGCTCAACACGGACTTCCTGGGCGGCGACGACCCGAATTACGACGTGACCAACGCCGAGTACATGGCCTGGGCGCGCGCCCAGGTCGATGCCATCGAGGCCTCGGTCCGAACGAAGAGCACAGCAGAGTGGATTGAGATCTTCGAACGGGAAGGCGTGCCCGTCGGACCCATCAAGTTCTCAGACGAAATGTCGAGCGACCCTCAGGTTCTTGCGAACGACCTGATGGTCGACCTCGAACATGAACTGACCGGCCCCCAGAGCCAGGTCGGCCCTATCCTCAAGTTCGCGAAGTCGCCGATGGCAGCGCAGGGTCCATCCCCGGTGCTCGGTAAGCACACGCGCTACTGGCTCCAGCAGGCGGGTTACAGCGAAGACGAAATCGACACTCTCTACGCGGAGGGGGTCGTCGCCTGATCGGGCCCGGTGCCCAAGGAGCACATCCTGCAAACCTCGCCGCGAAAGACCTACCGACCCCTGAGAGGGATTCGCGTCCTCTCGTTCGAGATCGCGTTTTCACTGCCGGCCGGCACGCGCACCCTGGCGGAGCTTGGCGCCGAGGTTGTGCGCGTCGCAGGTCCCGCTCGCGCCGCCGGCACCTATATCGGCGTCGTCGACGGGGTGTATCTGTCGAAACCCTGCGTCGGCATCAATCTCAAGCACGATTCGGGCCGTGACATCGCCCGGCGTCTCGTGGGCCAGGCGGACGTTGTCTGCTACAACTTCACTCCCGAGACGATGCGCGCCTTCGGCCTCGCGCCCAACGACCTGGTCACACTCAAGCCCGGCCTCATCGTCCTCCAGCTCACCGGATACGGTGAGCCCGGCCCGTGGGCGACGTACCCCGCCTATGGCCCGAGCACGGAGGCCGCCGGAGGGCTGAACGTCCTGATGGGCAACGAGACCGACGACCCCGTGCGAATCGGCAGTGGCGTCTTTTCCGACCAGCTGGCCGGCCGCTTTGCCGCGGTGGCGCTGCTCGCAGCGCTCGAACGCCGCCGCCAGACGGGCGAAGGCGCCATCATCGACCTGTCGATGACCGAGGCCATCACGACGCTGCTGGGCGGACAGATCGTAGGTGCACATCGTACGGGCGAACGCCCTGCGCGAATCGGCAATCGCGACGCCGTCTACGCCCCCCAGGGCATCTACCCCGCCGCTGGCGAGAACGAATGGATTGCGATCACCGTGAAGGACGACCGGGCCTGGAAGGCGCTGAGCGAACTGACGGGCGCGCCAGAATTGCGCGACACAGGGCTGGAGACCGTCGGTGCACGTCACGAAGCGCATGACGCAATCGACCGCGCGGTCGCCGAGTGGACCGCCATGCAGGACAAGCACGCGCTGGCGGCGCAGCTCCAGGCGGCGGGTGTAACCGCTGCCCCGGTACGCAAGCCATTCGACCACCACTTTGACGCGCATCTCAAGGAGCGTGGCATCCTCCAGAACGTGGAACACGAAGCGCCGGTGCTCGGCTACATGGCCCACCCCTACGCTCGCATTCCGTGGCGTGTCGAGGGCCAGGCGACACTGCCCCTCACCGATTTTCGCTACACCGGGCATGACAACGCGCTTGTTCTGCGTCGCTGGCTGGGAATCAACACCACCGAGACGAAGCGGCTCACCATCGAGGGCGCGCTCTTCGACTCGGGTTCGCTCACGGTGGCGGATAGGCCTGCGGCGCCAGGTGTCCCGGTCGACAAGGACGCCGGCGAACGCCTCGGACTGCCTCGCGCGGAGGTCGCGCGATGAAGGTGCTCGAACTTGCAGGAGGCCCAGCCGCCGGGTTCGCGGGGATGGTCCTCGCGTCCCTCGGCGCCGACGTCATCCGCGTGGAAGGACCTGACGGACACGGCTTCGAACGCAACCCGACCGCACCGGTGGACCCAGATACGGCAGTCTACCTGCATCGCCGCAAACGGCGGATCGAACTCGACATCACCCGGCGGGCAGGCGCACGTGCCTTCGTAGAATTGGCTGCCTCGGCCGATGCTATCGTGGAGGACCTGGGCCCCGGCGCGATGTCTGCCCTCGACCTCTCTTACCGTCGCCTCCGGAAGTCTCAACCGGGCCTCGTGGTGGTTGCGATTTCCCCGTTCGGCGAAGTCGGTTCGCGCGCGAATTGGGACGCGTCCGAACTGACGCTCCAGGCGCTTGGCGGCATCCTCCATTCGACGGGCTTCGAACGGGAGCCAGGATTGCGGATCTACGGCACGCCGGCGCACTACAGCGCCGGCATCCAGGCGGCCACGGCGGTCTACGCCGGCGTGCTTGGGGTCCGGCTCGGCACCGAGCGTGGCGTGCGCATCGAGGTCTCGATGGAAGAGTCCTTCATGCATCACTACGCCCGGCACATCCAGCAATGGGGATACAGCGGCCACGGGATGCAACGCGAAGAGCGCGGAAACGGCCGACAGGGCTTTCCCCACACCGTCATGGCAAAGGACGGGTGGCTTTACGTGCTGGCGCTCAATGCGGACTGGGAACCGTTCGCGGTGTTCCTCGGCCTCGAGGAATTCGCAACCATGCCCTGGAACGAAGCGCACACGCAGATTGCCGATTGGGACACCGTTGCGCCCCACTATTTCGCATCCCTGGCGAGCAAGAGCCGCTACCAATGGTTTGCGGACGCGGCGGAACGCGGCTATACCTTCGCACCCATCCACGACGTCTTCGACGTGGTGAAGTCAGAGCAGGCGGCGGCTCGCGGGGCCTTCGAGACGCTGGCGGCCACGCCCCACGACGTGCCAACGCCGCGCCTGCCGTTCGCGTTCACGATGTCGCCGCCAGCCGAAAACCGGCTTGCGGCCCCTGGGGAGCACACCGGCCAGGTGTTCGCGGAAACGAAGGCCACTTCCGGACGTTAACTGTCCCCACCAGCACAATCGCTGCGGCCGGCCGCCGCCAAGAGGAGGAACGAAGGATGACCACGACAGAACTCTACACGGGAAACTGGCGAAAGCTGGGCAACATTTCGGCAGATAGCAAGGGCTCCATCCACGATGACGCCGCCGCCCAGAAACTGGGCTTCCGCGGAGGCTTCGTGCCTGGCAGCGTCGTCGGGACAGCCGCCATCGAAGGGGCAATTGAGACACTCGGGCCGAACTTCCTGGGCGACGGCTGGTACGACGTCACCTTCGTTTCGCCGGTGTACGAAGACGACGAGGTCTCGCCGGTC
>CAYYSD010000079.1:0-14053 GCA_964474285.1 uncultured Anaerolineaceae bacterium
GCCGGTCCCCCGGCTCACCCCGACTCCGCGGCCGACGCTTGTGCTCCCGACCGCCACCCCGTTGACCTCGGCAACGATCCCGCCGGACACCGTCCTCGACCGCTACGATCTCTTCGACTTCGACCGATTGCCGAGAGTCGACACGTCGGCCTGGGTTGCATACACCGGGCCATCAGGTCGGCTGTCATTGCGCGCACCGGCCGATTGGATCGTGAATGTCAGGCCCCTGGTTAGAGAGGGAGGCGAGGTGTTTGGCGAGGCAATATCAGTGCGACGACCCGGAATCGTTGGTAACGAAGCGGCAACAAGCGCCGGTTGGGCAATGGTGGACGTGTATCTGCGTTCATTCGCCCTTCCGCCGAGTCAAGGGAGCGATGAACTTATCAGAGTCGTGCCGCGGGACCTCGACGGCGAATCGCCTGACGGACGATACGAGATCATGCAAGTGACGCAATCCGGACGCTCGCTCCAGTTTCCGGAGTGGCGGGGCAGGCTCGCGTACTATGGGATGGGGTCGAAGGGCGAGAGCCACGTGAACGCTTACGGCTCCGTTCACTTCGAAACGACGGCGGAAATCGTGGCGACGGTGGAAGCCATCCTGGGGAGCGTCCGAGTCCCCGTCTTCGTGCCTTAGACGCGCGCCCCGCGGCCCGATCGAAGCAGTTCGGCGCCGGCGCTTTCGAGGCCCGCGGGGGAGAGGAGGGCGTGCTGGGAGACGGTGTGGAGGTCGCGCCAGCAGCGGCCGAAGGCTGAGTCGCGGAAGAGCGGCGACATGCCGGCGAGGTGGTGGAGGCTGTCGACCGCGCGGAGGCTGGCTTCGACAGGGTGGCAGGATGCGAGCCGGACCAGGGCCGTCTCGCGGTCAGTGAGAGCGGCGCCGTCGCAGACGGTGGCCCAGGCGGCTTGGGCCTCTTCGTAGAACCACGCTCGGGCGGACCGGACGCCGGCTTCGGCTGCGGCGAAGGCGATGCGCGTGACGGGCTGTGCGGCGAGATCACCTTCGTGGCCGAGGACGCGCTTCCCGGCGGCGAGTTCGGCGAAGGCGTCGAGTGCGTGACGGGCGACTCCGAGGGCGACAGCTGCGAACGAGGTCTCGGCGGTCGAAGAGAAGGGAAAGCGGTAGAGCGGTCCCGTTTCGCGCGGCGCGTCTGTGAACACGGAAAACGTGTGTGACGCGGGGACGACCGTTTCATCGACGGCGAAGTCGTGCGAGGCGGTCGCGCGCATGCCGACGGTGTCCCAGGTGGGGATGATGCGGACGGCGGAGGGCGGGAAGGCCATCGCGCGGATGAGCGGGCTGCCCGAGGCATCGAGGACGGGGCGTGCGTTGCGGTGGACGACGCAGTTGGCGGTGAAGGTGGTGGCGTGGGGAGCCCCGCTGGCGAAGCGCCAGCGTCCACCCGCGCGGTAGCCGCCCTCGATCTCGTGCGCGGTGCCGGACGGCGAGCCGGAGCCGGCGATGCAGGCGTCCCGCGAGCGGTAAAGTCTCTTCGCGGCGGCGGGTTCGAGGAACGCGGCAAAGAGGCCGCCGCCCGTACCAATCGTGACCGCCCAGCCCAACGAGCCGTCGAGCTGGCTGGCGGCTTCGAAGATGCGCAGGGATTCGGGGAGGTCGACCTCTTCGCCGCCACAGGAGCGTGGCACCCAGAGCCGGAAGAGGCCGCGGGCGTAGATGGCGTCGAGAAGTGGAGGTGTCATCGCGCCGGCGGCCTCGGCGAGTGGCGCCTGTTCGTGGACCAGGGCGGCAAGTTCGGTGTCAATTCGCTGCACGGACGGATTGTACGCGGTGCTAGACTAGAACAAATGTCCGCCCGGAAACCGACGGTGCTGCATGTCGACCTCGACGCGTTCTTCGTGTCGATGGAGCTGTTGCGGCACCCGGAGTTGCGCGGCAAGCCGGTCGTGGTCGCGGGGGGGCTGGGGCCGCGGGGGGTGGTGAACACCTGCAGTTATGAGGCGCGCAAGTTCGGTGTGCGTTCCGCGATGCCGGTTTCGCAGGCGATGCGGCTCTGCCCGCAGGCGACCTATCTGCCTTCGGACTATTCGTTCTATGGGCCGGCTTCGAAGCAGTTCCACGCGATCTTGCGCGACTTCACGCCCGCCGTGGAACCGGCGGGCACCGATGAGGCGTACATGGATGTCGCCGGCTGCGAAGCGCTGTTCGGAGATGGGGAGCAGATCGCGAAGAGCATCCGCGAACGGGTGCGGAGGGAGATCGGGATCACGGCCTCGGTTGGGGTTTCGGCGAACAAGCTCGTTTCGAAGGTGGCCAGCGACGCGGCGAAACCCGATGGGCTGCTGGTCGTGCCGGTTGGCGGAGAAGCTGCGTTCCTCGCGCCGCGGCCGATTCGCGACCTGCCGATGGTGGGTCCGAAGACGGCGGAGACCCTGGCAGGGATGGGTATCGCGACGATCGGCGAGATTGCGGCGATGCCTGTGGGTGTGCTCGTCTCGCGTTTTGGGGACCACGGGGCGGAACTGCGGGCGCGGGCTCTGGGTGTCTACGAGCCGCGGGTGCTGGTGGGGCGGGCGGCAAACCGCTCCATTAGCCGGGAGATTACCTTCGAAGGAGACGAGCCCGATGGCGGGAGATTGCGGGCCGTCCTTCGCAGCCAGGCGGAACGGGTGGCCGCGGATCTCGCGGGCCAGGGCCGTTCGGCGAAGACGGTCACGTTGAAGCTGCGCTTTCCGCCGTTCGAAACGCTCACGCGGTCGCATTCGCCGGCGACGGCGATGATGCTCGCGGACCAGATTTACACCGAGGGTGTGGCGCTGTTTGAACGGGCCTGGGCGGAGAACGAGCGGCGCCCGGTGCGGCTCATCGGGCTGGGCGTGACGAATTTGGGCGAGCCGGCCCGGCAGCTCACGCTCGGAGAGAGCGCCGAGGCGGACGACGTGGCCGCGGCTGTCGGGGCGCTTCGTGAGAGATTCGGCGAATCGGCCGTTATGCGGGCAGCGGAGCTGGGGCGGATTCCGACACGCGCGTATCTGCCCCCGGAGCGGGAACCGCCCCGGGGCTGATCGCAATGCTTGCGTTCGGTTGGTAGGTTTGGTAGGTTTCGCGGCATGGCGCAGGGACAAACGACGAAGCAATCGTGGATCTCGCTGACGGGCGCAAGCGAACTGCTGGGCGTGAGCGAATCGACGATCCGGCGCTGGGCGGATGCGGGTGAGATCCAGTCGTACCGGACGCCGGGCGGACATCGCCGCATCCTGGAAGAGGACATCCGGCGGCTCGTGGCGACCACGCACGGCGCACACAGCCGCGACACGGACCGCATCAGTGACCTCGCACTGGCGCGCGTGAAACGGCGCATCTCACGCGGGCGGCAGGGGGGCCACGGGAACTCGGTGTTCGAGGGGCTGAGCGAAGAGGCACGCGGGCGCCTGCGCCTCCTCGGGCGCCAGCTGGTCGACCTCTTTGCGCGCTACATCTCGTCGGATTCGAAGAAGGAGCGCTTCACGGAAGACGCGCGGACCATCGGGCATGAGTACGGCCGGATGCTGGTCGCCGAACGGGTGGGACTGACGGCAGCGATCAACACGTTCAACACCATGCGGCGTTCCCTTGAAGAGACGGCTTCGCAGATTGCGACTGAGACGGGACTTAGCACCGAAGACGCTGTGGAAGCGGTCGAAGACAGCCTGGGGCTGGCAGATGTGATCCTGGAAAGCATGGCGCAGGTCTATGAGGACGCGCTGACGCACCGGGAGTCCTGAGCTGGAGATTCGCCTGGCGCGCCCGGACGGAATCGAAATCGATGCCATCGACCGGCTCGTGGTCGCGGTCTACACCGGCGAGGGGTACACGCCTGCGGACCGGGCCTACAGCATCGGCAATGCCGGCGAGCGGGCTCGCGAGGCACATCTTCTGGTCGCCCTGGACGATGTTGGCCGGGTGATCGGGACCGTGACGTTGATGACGGACCGGAGCCCGTTCTCGCAGATCGCCCGTGCCGGCGAAGCTGAGGTGCGCCTTCTCGCCGTGGCCCCGGCGGCGCGGGGCGTGGGTGCGGGGGAGGCCTTGATGCGGCGTTGCCTCCAACGCGCCGGGCTTGCCGGGTGCGAGCAGATGGTGCTTTCGACGCAGCCAACGATGCTGGCGGCCCACCGGCTGTACGAGCGGCTTGGGTTCATGCGGGCGCCGGAACGAGATTGGGAGCGTCCGGGCAGCGGGCGGAGGATGCTCGTTTACACCAGGCTGCTGCCGTGACGGTCAGGCTCGTTCGAGAGCCTTCGCCTCGTCCCAGAGGGCATCGAGCGTGGCGAGGTCCATTTTCTGAAGATCAAGCGAACGGTCGGCAGCCATGCGTTCGACATGGCCGAAGCGCCGCTTGAACTTCGCGTTCGCGCCTCGCAGCGCCTGCTCGGCATCGATGTCGAGCCGCTGGGCGATGTTGGCGAGGACGAAGAGGATGTCGCCGAATTCGTCTTCGCGGTCGGGGCCGCCGGTGGCGCGGGCGAATTCGCCGACCTCTTCGCGGAGTTTTTCCAGCGGTCCTTCGATATCCGGCCAATCGAAGCCGAGACGACGGGCCCGGCCCTGGATGGATTGCGAAGCAGCGAGGGCCGGGAGCGAAACCGGGATGCCATCGAGGATTGACTGGCGCGGCTTCTCTTGCTTCTTGAGGGCTTCCCAGTTCTTGCGGACGTCGTCTGCGGTCTCGGCGCGGGCATCGCCGAAGACGTGTGGGTGGCGGCGGATGAGCTTGCGCATGATGTGCTCGTTGATGCCGGCGTAGGAAAACGTACCGCTTCGTTCGGCGACGCAGGCGTGCATAAGGACCTGCAGGAGGACATCGCCGAGTTCCTCGCTGAGCTTCGCCGGGTCGCCCGAGTCAATCGCCTCGAGAGCTTCGTAGGCCTCTTCGAGGAGGTGCGGACGGAGCGATTCGTGCGTCTGTTCGCGGTCCCATGGGCAGCCGCCGGGTGCGTGGAGGCGCTGCACGACGGCATGGAGGCCGTCGAAACGCTTCACGTCCTCGATCGGGGCGAGCGGCGGGAGGAAGACCGAATCCAGGTAGCCGAAAGGGCGGTGGTCTAGCTCGGAAAGGGGCACGACGGCCAGCCGTTCGTCATCGGCGCCGAGGCTGGTTAGCACGGTGACGGGGTGCTCGGGCGGATAGAGTTCGAGGAGTTCGAGTTTGAGCGCTGTGGCGGTGTCGCGGCTGAAGACCTGGCTGATGAGTGCGGGCCTCCAGGTGTCGATGCGCAGGGCGAGGGCATCGCACACCTGGACCGAATCCAGTTCTTGCCGGAGGGCGGTGGCGGCGACATCGATAAAGCTGAGGCCCGGGTGAACGCTGACCACGATGCCTTCAGCCTCCGCCAGGGCAAGCAGCTTCGGGACCGTCGACTCTGCCACGAGCGGGTGCCCGGGGACGGCGTAGATGAGGTCGCCCTGGCGGGCGCGGTCCATGACGCGCGCCACGATGGCCTCGTAAACGGCGGTGAAGTTGCCGGCTTTGGCGTAGAGGTCGTCGCAGTCGGAGATGTGGGCATCGGCGGGCAGGGTGGCCAGGGCCGGGTGATGGCGCGTTCGCAAGAGGACGGGGACGCCCGACGCCAGCAGCGATTGCACATCGGCGGTGAGCAACTCGGGACGCCCGGGGCCAAGCCCGGCGATGTGGAGCGTCATGGGGAGGCGGCCTTCATGCAGTGCAGCATAGCAGCGACCCTCATTCCATCGGGACGATGCCCCGGGAGCGGAGGGCGGCGACATAGGTTTCGACGTAGTGATTGGCGGAGGCGCGCCAGGAGTAGTCGCGGCTCATGCCGGTGCGCTGGAGACGGGCCCAGTTGTCCGGTTCGTGGAACGCTACGACGGCGCGTTCGTAGGCGCCGGCAAAGGCGAAGTCGCTGAATTCGTCGAAGAGAAAGCCCGTCGCGTGTTCGCCGTGATCGGCGGCGTCGAGAATGGTGTCGGCGAGGCCGCCGGTCTTGCGCCCGATGGGGACGGCCCCGTAGCGCATCGCGATGAGTTGGCCGAGCCCGCAGGGCTCGTAGCGGGAGGGCATCAGGAAGAGGTCCGCGCCTGCGTAGATGTGGCGGGCGAAGGGCTCGTCGAAGCGGGCAGCCATGCAGACGACGCCCGGGTGCTCGCGCTGCAGCCGCAAGATTTCGTTCTCAATCGCAGCATCGCCCTGGCCGAGGATGACGAGCTGGCCATCGGCGCCTTCGATGTCGGCGATGGAGCGGAGGACGAGGTCGACGCCTTTCTGCTCCGTGAGGCGCGTCACCATCGCGGCGAGTGGACCACTGCGCGCCGGCAGCCCGAGGCGTTCGCGCAGGGAGCGTCTGTTCTCCAGCCGCAGTTCCAGCGAGGCCAGGTCGAACTGCTGCGGGATATGCGGGTCGGTGCGCGGATTGTAAAGGTCGTAGTCGAGACCGTTGAGGATCCCGTTGAGGGCTTGCTGGTCGTCGCGCAGGCGCAGGAGGGCGTCGAGACCTTCGCCGAAGTCGCGCGTGAGGATTTCGCGCGCATAGGTTGGACTGACCGTGGTGACGATGTCGCCGTAGAACACTGCCTGGCAGATCATGTCGTTGAAGTCGTCTGGACCGCGGTAGCGCAGGTTGTGGATGGTGAAGACCGAAGCCACACCGCGGAGGACGGGGTTGTTCCAGGCAAGGTTCCGCAGCGCGAAGGCGAGCGGCGCAGTGTGCCAGTCGTTGAGGTGAAGGATGTCGGGTATCCACGGCCCTTGGAGCAGATACTGGACGACGGTGCGCGAGAAGAACTGATAGCGGAGCAGGTCGTCCGGTTCGCCATAGACCGCGACCCGGCCGAAGTACAGGCCGTCGTGGACCAGCTCAACCGGCACCCCGCCGCTGCCGCTGACCGTCGCGACTTCCACGGGCTTTTCGCCGCCGGGGAGAGGCACCGCGATCGTTCGGCGGGTTTCGGCGGCGTGGAACGCGGGCAGAGCGGAGGAGTGGCAGGGTGTGATGACACGGACGTCGTGGCCCATCTCACGGAGCCTGCGCGGAAGCGAGGCAGCGACATCGGCCAGGCCGCCAACCTTTGCGAACGGGTCAACTTCGGCGGAAGCGAAGAGGATCTTCATGCGGAGCGGACGCTCATTTCGCGGCGTTCACGGTTGGGCCGGCTCCATAGGTGGAAGGGCGGATGGCCGGGAAGGGGTTGTCGAGCTGTTCGAGTTCAGCGAGCAATGTCTCACCGGCGCCGATGCCCCCTTCGATAGCGGCGGCCAGGGCATCGAACCGTTGGCAGTGCGAACGGAAGCGCTCGGTGGCGTATTCCTTCGCCTGACCGGTGGTCATGAGGAACTGCCAATCGGAGGCTTGAAGCAGCAGGAGTTCACGTGCGAGCTGGCGGGAGGCTGCCGTATCCCGCGCGAAGAGGGGGGCGGCGCGTCGCTGGCGCGCGTGAATTTCCGGCCAGGTCCAGGCTGTGCCTTCGTTCATCCAGGTGCGGTGGTCACCGCCTGCGCCCCAGGAGCCTTCGGGCAACTCGATGCTGCGCTGCGGCGGGTTGGCGCCGAGGTAGCCTTCGACTGTCGCGAGGCTGATGCCGGGCGTGGCGGCGAGTTGGCGGAGGGATTCCTCCAGCCAATCGACGCCTTCCAGCCACCAGTGGCCGAAGAGCTCGGTGTCGTAGGCGGCGAGGACGAGGCCCGGGTGTCCCGCTGATCTGCGGAAGGAGTCCAGTTCGCCCGAAACCACGCCAGCGAAGTGGGCCGCGTGTTCGCGAGCGAGGGCGCGCGCGGCTCCCTGGTCGTACTCGGCCTTTTCACCCAGCCCAACGGACGGGCCGGTGACGCGCCAATAGTGAAGCCCGCTCTGGTCGTCCTTCTTGTGGAACTCGCGGTATGCCCCGTCGCCGGGGTAGCCCTGGTCCGCGGACCAGACCTGCTTGCCCGTGCGTTCGTTGCGCGCGATGACGGCGACATTGGATTCGCGGACGCGGTAGGGCTCGAAGGTGGTGCCGCGCCCGTCATACGCCTGAAGGGCAGCTGTCTGCTCGGCGGAGAGCGGCGGGTAGGGGCCAATCATGCCGCCGGCGGCCTTGCCGCGCGTGGGACCGCCTGCCACAAGGTGCGTCTCGACGAAGAAGGCACGCAGACCGTAGCCATCGAGTACACGTTCGAGGCCCGGTTCGTAGGCGCATTCGGGGAGCCAGAACGAGCGCGGGCGGCGCCCGAAGTGGCGGATGTGGGATTCGATGCCGGCTGCCACCTGGAAGCGGACGGCGGCGTCATCATCCAGAAGGGGGAGATAACCGTGGGTTGCGGCGCAGCTGGCGATCTCGATGCGGCCCGCGGTTTCAAGCTCCGCAAGGGCGCCGACGATGTCCGCGCCGATGGTGTCTTCGAAGAACGCCCGGGTGGCGCGGTAGCGATCGCGATGAAAAGCCGCTGTTTCAGCAAGCGGGCCGCCCGCGGGCGAAAAGCGGATGACGTCGCACTCCGCGCGCTCGATGCGGTCTGCCAGGTACTCCCGGAAGTGTTCCTTGATGATCGGGTCGACGAGCTGTTCCGCGAGGATAGGGGTGATGTTGATCGTGACGCCCAGGCTGGCACGGGACTCCGCAGCGAGGCGGTGGAACGCCTGGAGCAACGGGAGGTAGCATTCCAGCATCGCTTCGTGGATCCACTCTTCGCCGTGGGGCCAACGGCCGGCCAGGCGGCAGTAGGGGAGGTGCGTGTGCAGGACGACGGTTGCCGAACCGCGCGTTTCCATTGGGCGCTCCAATTTCAGGACCAGTGAACAAGTCCTGTAGCCAGTGTGTCTAAATCGGCGTGCTTGGGCAAAACGCGAACGGCGTATCCCACGCGTCCGCCTGTCGTCGCACTGAAAGCGCCAGCAAACCGGCACACTCCGTCTTCGCCTCGCGATACGAATGAAAGGGGGGTTGCCCCGTCGACGTTGGCATCTCCCCCGGGTTCGGCGCGGCCGAAGACGGCGTCGACCTGGAGTTCGGATTCCTGGAGTTGGCCGGGATAGATGAGGACTTCGACGTTGACCGGTGCCCCGGCCGGACGCGGGATGCCGTTGCTGCGATCCTCGATCGAGAGGATCTTCACCTCGGGCCAGGCGGCGCGGGCGCGGGAGACAAATGCGGCCAGGGTGCGCGCCCGCTCGGTGGAACGCAGTGCGAGGTCATTCCAGCGCCGGGCAGCGGGGCCATACGCCTTGGCGGCGTAGTCCGAGACCATGCGGTCCGTATTGAATCGCGGGGCATAGGAGGCGATGGAGCCCTTCATAGCGGCGGTCCAGCCACGGGGAATCCTGTCGGCATCGCGGTCGTAGAACATGCCGGCGATCTCGTTTTCGATGAGGTCGTAGAGCGAAGCGGAATCGAAGGCGTCCTGGACTTCGGGGTCGTCGTCGATGCGGTCACGGCCGACGGCCCAGCCGTAGCCGGGGACGTAGGCTTCGGCCCACCAGCCGTCGAGCACGCTCAGGTGGAGTGCGCCGTTTGCCGCGGCCTTCATCCCGCTGGTGCCGCTTGCCTCCAGGGGGCGGAGCGGAGTGTTCATCCAGACGTCGCAGCCCTGGACGAGGGAGCGGGCGAGATCCACGTCGTAGCGTTCCAGGACCACCAGCCGGTCTCGAAATTCTGGCATGCGGCTGTGGTGCACGACTTCGCGGATGAGCTGCTTGGCCGCCTCATCGCGGGGGTGGGCCTTGCCGGCGAAAATGAACTGCACGGGTCTGTCCGGGCTGTGGAGGATGCGCGCCAGCCGGGCCGGGTCGCGAAACAGCAGGGTGGAACGCTTGTACAGCGCGAAGCGCCGCGCGAAGCCGATGGTGAGGATCTCGGGGTCCAGCGGCTGGCCGAAGTTCCGGTCCGCGGCGGTTCGGCCCCGGCGGGCGGATGTTTCGCGATGGCTTTCGCGGGCACGGCGGACGAGGCGCTCGCGCTGCCGTTCGTGGATGTGCCAGAGCTCGTCGTCGGGGATGGTGGCGGCGCGTTCCCAGAGGCCGGGGCGGGCGGGGTCGTCCCGCCAGTGCGCGCCAAGGTGGCGATCGTAGACTTCGGCGATGTCGTGCGCGATCCAGGTGGCGAGGTGGACGCCGTTGGTGACCGAGTCGATCGGCGTCATCTCTTCCGGGAGCCGGGGCCAGGCGGCTTCCCAAAGCTTGCGGGATACGCGGCCGTGGAGCCGGGAGACGCCGTTTCGGAATCCGCTCAGTCGCAATCCCAGCATCGCCATCGAGAACGGCTCCGCGCCGTCGTCAGGGTGCGTTCGGCCGAGGCCGAGGAACGTGTGGTCGTCGAGACCAAGCGAGGTGTAGTAGTGCCCGAGCTGGCGGCGCATGAGGTCGGAGTCGAAGAGATCGATACCCGCGGCGACGGCGGTGTGGGTGGTGAATACGGTCGCGGCGGAGACGGGATGCCGTGCTTCGTCGAAGGTGAGGCCCCGCTCCTGCATCAGCATGCGAATGCGCTCGAGGCCGAGGAGCGCGGAGTGCCCTTCGTTCATGTGACACACAGCGGGGCGGATGCCGAGAGCGGCCAGGGCGCGGACACCGCCGATTCCCAGCAGCATTTCCTGCTTTACGCGCAGCTCGGCGTCTCCGCCGTAGAGGCGGGAGGTGATGGCGCGATCGGCCGGGTCGTTGTCGTCCCGGTTCGTATCCAGGAGGTAGAGCGGGACCTGGCCAACGTCTACGCGCCAAACGCGGGCGTGGACGATGCGGCCCGCGTAGTCGACATCGATCGTGAGCGGTGTGCCGTCGGCGGTTTCTACACGCGAAAGGGGCTGGCTGAACGGATCGAGCGGAGAATACTCTTCCTTCTGCCAGCCGTCGGGCTCAAGAACCTGGTGGAAGTACCCTTCGTGGTAGAACAGGCCCACGGCAACGAGGGGCAGTCCCAGGTCGCTTGCCGACTTGAGGTGGTCGCCGGCGAGGACGCCGAGGCCGCCTGAATAGATGGGCATGCACTCCGTGAGCGCGTATTCGAGCGAGAAGTAGGCGATCTGTTCGCCAGGGGGCAGGCCCTCGACGTGCGCACGGGGCGCCCGCTGAAGGTATTGGGTGAGCGCTCTCGAGACGCGGTCGAGGTGCGTGCGGAAGCCGTTGTCGGCCTCCAGCGCGGCAAAGTCTGCTGGCGTGAGGGTCTGCAGGACGCGGACGGGATTGTGGCCTGTGCGCTCCCAGGTGTCCGGGTTGATCCGCTGGAAGAGCGCGGTGGCATCGGTGTTCCACGACCACCAGAGGTTCATCGCGAGGTCGCGCAGGGGTTGCAGCGGCTCGGGCAGGGCAGGTTCGAAGTGAATCGTACGGAAGGAGCGGAGAGGCATTGCGCCATTGTAGATCCGGCCGGTGCAGCGAAAACGGAGGGTTAGCGCGCGATTGTCCGGACTCACCGCCGATGTGATGATGCAATGTACTCACAGGATTTGAGGCGCCCGCCTGCATGTCGTTTCGCGCCATCCTCTTCGATATCGGCGATACCCTCTGGCATTCCGGTTCGGCGCCCCCGCCCGAAGAGTTTCGGCGGATGGCCGCGGAGCGCTGCGAGCGCGAGCTGTGCAGCATGGGGCTGAAGCATGATGATCCCGGCGCGGTTGCGCGGACCGCGTGGCTTGCGCTGGAGGAGGCCATGCGGGAGGCGCGGCGCACCGACCTCGTGGAGCCCGACTACGGCGAAGTCACCAGGGCGGCGCTGGCGGACCTTGGCCTCCGCCTGACGAATGAACAGGCTGCGCAACTGCTCGAGGCCACCTACGTCTCCGGCGTCGAAGGCGGCAAAGAGCCGTATCCGGACGCCGTTGCCACGCTGGCTGAATTGCGGCGGCGCGGATTCTTGTTGGCATCGGTGACGAATCGAGCGTTCGGCGGCGAGCGCTTCCGCGCCGATCTGCGGGATGCCGGGCTCGACATCGGTTGGGATGCGGAGTCGGTGTCGGTGGAGGTGGGTTTTCTGAAGCCCCATCCGAAGATCTTCGAACACGCGCTCTCAACGCTGCGAGTGAACGCCTCCGAGGCGCTGATGGTGGGCAATTCGCTGGCTGAGGATGTGGCCGGGGCGCAGGCGCTGGGAATTCGCGCGGCCTGGCGGAGGTGCGCGCCCGACGCAGAGGACGTCACGCCGGACTTCGCCTTCGACGAGCTGGCTGAACTGCTCGAGATCCAGGCGCTGAGGGAGCCCGGCCGTGGCCGCTGATGCGCGAACCTGGGGTGGCCGCTTCGAAGGCGACATGGACGCCCTCACGCGGGACTACACCGCGGGGGTCGATGCGGTCCTGTACGAGCAGGACATCGCTGGGTCCATCGCCCACGCGCGCATGCTTGGCGCGACCGGGATCATCGAGGAAAGGGACGCCGCGGCGATCGTGAGCGGCCTGGCGGCGGTGCTCGACGACTTCCGCGAGGGCCGAGTGAGGTGGCGCCCCGAACTCGAAGACATCCACACGCACGTGGAGACCATTCTGCGAGAGAAGATCGGGGAGGCCGCGGGGCGGCTCCACACGGCGCGCTCCCGCAACGACCAGGTAGCCCTGCTCAACCGGATGCTCGTGCGCGAAGCGTGCGACCACATCACTGGCGGAGCGGAAGCGCTGATTGGCGTGCTCTGTGACCTTGCGGAGAAGCACGCCGCGGACGCGATGCCGGGCTATACGCACGTGCAGCGCGCGCAGCCGGTGACGCTGGGCCACCACCTCCTCGCGTACGGCGAAATGCTGCTGCGAGATCGCGACAGGTTCCGCGATTGCCGGAGGCGCGTGAACGTGATGCCGCTCGGCTCGGGTGCGCTCGCCGGGTCCCCCTATCCGCTGGACCGGCAGATGGTGGCGGACGAACTGGGGTTCGACGGCGTTTCGCGGAACAGCCTGGACGCCACGGCGGACCGGGACTTCATCGCCGAGTTCCTCGCGGCGTGCGCGATCACGCAGGCGCACGTTTCGCGGCTGGCGGAGGAAATCGTACTGTGGGCGAGCGCGGAGTTCGGCTTCGTGAAGCTGCCGGACAGGTTCGCGACGGGTTCGAGCATGATGCCGCAGAAGAAGAACGCCGACGTGGCCGAACTGGCCCGAGGGCGAACCGGGCGGGTGTACGGTGACCTTGTGAACATCCTGACCGTGATGAAGGGGCTGCCGCTGGCTTACAACCGCGATCTCCAGGAGGACAAGGCGCCCGTCCTCGACGCGACCGAGGTCGTTGGGGCGACGTTGCGCATCTTCGCGGCGATGATGCCGGCGCTGGAGTTCAACCTGCTATACATGCGCGAGGCGGCCGCGGGCGGCTTCTCGCTGGCGACCGACTTGGCGGACTACCTGGTGAAGAAGGGGATGCCCTTCCGGGAGGCGCACCACGTGGTGGGGGCGCTTGTGCGTGAGTGTGAGACGCGGCATTGCGAACTCAGCGAGCTTCCCCTCGCCGTCTACCGTGAGCAAAGCGCGCTCTTCGAAGCGGACATCCTCGACCTTGATGTCGATTCGGCGCTGGCGGCGCGCGACGTGCCCGGTGGCACCGCGCCGAAGCAGGTCCGCTCGGCGGCGGCGGCGCTGCGAGGCGCGCTTTAGCGCCGAAGCCGCGGCCTCAGGGCGTCAAGATCTGTGTAGACCTCCGCGGGCATTCCGCAAGCTCGTGCGGCCTGGACGTTCGCGGGCGTGTCGTCGATGAAGAACATCTCCGCGGGCGCGATGCCGGTGTCGCGGAGGATGTGTTCGAAGAAGGCGGCGTCGGGCTTGCAGTGGCCGATTTCGGCGGACGAGTAGATCGCGTCGAAGTGACGGGCCAGGCCCATATCGTTGCAGATGTACGCCGTTCGGTGGCGCTCCTGGTTCGTGCCCATGTAGCAGCGGATGCCGGATCGCCTCAGGGCGTCCACTTCGGCGAGAAGTGCTTCGTCTACGACGTGTTCGGTGCGGAACCAGAAGGCAAGGTGTTCGTCGACCGTGCTGCGCCAGCCCCGCTGCGCCAGGAATGGTGCGATGGACTCCTTCAGGTCGGCTTTGCCGGTGAGACAGGCGCGGAAGTGGTCCCGGAAGAACGGCGCCGTCATCTCCCGGGTGATGCCGTGGTCGCGCGCGAAGGCGTCGGCTGCGTGGGGGCCGTTGATCACGACCCCATCGGCATC
>CAYYSD010000080.1:0-3899 GCA_964474285.1 uncultured Anaerolineaceae bacterium
TGCTGGAACGCCACGGCCCTCGCTTCTTGCTCGAAGGCGCATACGGCACGCTGACCGAAGGGATGAAGGCCCTCCCGAAAGCAAGGCTGGCCTCGTCCTCGGCGCTCCTGACGGCCATCCACGCGCGCGCCCTGGCCCAATCGGGCCGCCCCGCCGATGCCCTCACGCAAGTCGAGCTCGCCCTCGGCGATCCGGACGCCACGCCCGAAGCCCTCGTCCACGCGCATCTTGGCCGCCAGCGGGCCATGCGCATGTTCGGCCGCCTCGAAGAGATGGCGCAGGCCATCCGCGACATCCAGGCCCTCGTTCCCCTCGTCCGGGACCCCTGGGTCCTTGGCGAAATCGCCTACGCAGAGTCGGAAATCGAAGGCATCGCCGTCGGCAACCTCACCCGTGCCGAAGAATGCCTCAGGAACTGCATCCGCCACGCTTCCCGCGCCCAGGCCCGTGTTCTCGAACTCTTCGCCCGCTCCACCCTGGGCCAGTGCCTTGCGATGCGCGGTGATGCCCCGGCCGCGGTCGCCGAACTCGTGAACGCCGCCCAGGGCTGGCGCGAGGTGCCGGGCAACGCGCACCTCGGCGTCGTGCTCAACAACCTGGGCATGTCCTACTGCCTGGTCGGCGATTTCGAAAGCGCCCTTCCCACGCTCACCGAGGCGCTTGCCGAGGCGAAGGCCTGTGGTAATGCGCGCAACGAAGCGTTCGCGGTCGCCTCTCTCGGCGATGCCGCTGTCGCGCTTGCCCGATTCGACGAAGCCCGTGGGTACTACGAGGAGGCCATCCGCCTCTGCAGTGAGTCGGTCACGGACGAATCGCTGGCCGCCCAGGCAATTGCCGGTCTCGCCGCCGCCCATCTCGGCCTCGGCGATATCAAGCAGGCCGATTACTTCGCCCGCCGTGCATGGTGGATTGCGGACGAGCGCTGCGGCCCGCTGGAGCAGGCCGTCTGCCTCCAACAGCAGGCACGCATCTCCGCTGCCGCCGGCGACACCAGCGAGGCACTCCGCTTCTTCCAGGAAGCCATCGCCCATTTCGAACTCGCCGATGCCAAGGCATCCCTCGCCGGCGCTCAATACGGTCTCGCGGCCTGCTACTTCCGCTCGCGCAATCGCGCAAAGGCGGAGACTGTCCTCGCGCAGCTCTTCGAAGGCCTGACGATGCCGTGGATGCTCGGCGGCCTCATGCCGTTTGTGCGCCAGGACCCGCTCTTCGGCGAATGGGCTGCCAGCCGCCATGGCGCGCCCGCCTCGTTCAAGGCGGCCATTGTCAGCCAGGTTCGTCAGCCCATCGCAGCTCCGGAAGTGGCGGCCCGGCGCGGATTCCCGGAGGTCCAGGTCACCAGCCTCGGCCGTGTCAACGTCACCGTCGATGGCCGGGAAGTCAACGAAGAAGCATGGGAAAGCGTCCGCGCCAAGGAACTCTTCTTCCTCTTCCTGGCCCGCCGCGATGGCCTCCGCAAGGAGGACGCCGTCGAAAAGCTCTTCCCCGACCTTCCCCCCGAAAAGTGCAACAGCGCGTTCCATTCGAATATCTATCGCATCCGGCGCGCTCTCTACCAGGACAGCATCGTTCGAAAGGGGGGCGCCTACCTGTTGAATCCCGACGGTCACTTCGAGTGGGATGTCGAGGAGTTCGAAAAACTTCTCGATCGTGCCCGCGCGCTGCCCGCCGGCTCAGGCGAGCGCGCCCAGCTCTGCCGGGAGGCGATAGAACGCTATCGCGGCCCCTTTGCCGAGATCTTCTACTCGGAATGGACCGAAGCGCTCCGCCGCCGGCTCGAGGCACGTTCCTTCGAAGCTGTCGCTCTTGTGGCCGCGTACCATGCCGCCCGCGGCGAATTCGAGATCGCCGCCAGCTGCATCGAGCGCCTCTTCGAACAGGACCACTTCAACGACCAGGCGGCCTACGAACTCGCCGTCTACCGTGCCCGCAGCGGAAACACCCTGGCCGCCCTCGGCCATCTCGACAACTACCGTTCCTGGTATCGCGATGAAGTCGGCACGGAACTGCCGAATCGCTTTCAGTTGCTCCGCGCCCGTATCGCGGCGGGAGCGGCCGTGTAGCCATTTCGCGACGTTTCAGTGGATGGCGTTCGTCGTGAGAATTTCGTGAGAACCGCCGCCATACCCTCCAGCGTGAACCCGGTCGAACTTCGGGTTACACGTTGGAGGAATACCCATGAAGTCCCGCCTTTTCGTTGCCGTCGCCGCTTTCGCTGGCCTCACGACCGTTGCACTCGCCGGCGCTGCCCCCTTCCAGTGGTTCTAGACGCCCCGCTCCTGGCCCCACCCGCGAGGGTGGGGCGAATCGGACCCCGCCACCGCAACGCGAAGGCCGACAGCCTCTGGGCAGTTGCTGCTGCGCTCCTCTTTGCTGGCCAGCAGCTCGCCGTCGCCGTCTTCGTCGATGACGGGCTTTCCGGCGTTTTCCGCCGGTCTGCGGTGCTCACCGGAAGCGGTGCCCTCGTGTTGGTGGCCTTTCACTTTCGGCGTTTCCTGGCCGCCTGGCTCATTGCCCTTGGCGTCGCCATGAACCTTGCGCCCATGGTGGCCCACGGTGGTGTGATGCCCGTGTCGTTCGAATTGATCGCCGCCAGCGGCGCTTTCCCGGGTGTGACCACGGACCACATCGGCGAAACCTACGGCCGTTCCAAGGACATCGTCCTTCGCCAGGACGACCTTCGCCTGGCACCCCTTACCGACCGCTATTTCGTTTCGCTTCCCGGGTACAAGCCCAACATCTATAGCGCCGGAGACTTCGTCCTCTTTGGGGGAATTCTCGTGGCGGCTGCCGAGTGCCTCGCCCTCGCTATCCGGCCGGCCTGGCGCATCGAGCGACTCGCCCCGCGATGGCTGGCCTCGTTCCCTTCCGCTTTCCACGGCATGCCTCGATGCCGGAGTGATCGCGATGCCCATCCAGGATAGCTGGGTCGAAACCTGGCTCGAACGTTACTGCGCCCCCGGTACCCACCGCACGCAGATGCTTCGGTCGGGCCTCTGGGGCTGTACGGTCTGCGGCAAAGAAGAGCTCGTGGAATCGCGCACCTGCCTCATCTGCGGCCTCCCCGGCGCCCGCCACATCACCCTGGCCTCCGTCGCCAACTCCGGCCCTCGGCTTGAAGGCGCCGCCTGCGGCATCTGCTTCGACGAATTCGCCACCCGCCACGAGATTCGCGGCTGGACGGTCGTTATCGCCGTCTGAGGCCTGCCACGTCTTCGCCATTGACACCGCTTCCCTCCATGGGAACAATCGCGGAGCGCAAAGCGAAGGAGGATTCACTTATGAAGGCTGCCGTCATGTACGGGGCGAACCAGCCCCTTGTTATCGAAGACGTGGAACTCGACGAACCCCAGGCCGGTGAGGTTCTGCTCAAGACCTCCGCCAGCGGTGTCTGTCACTCCGACCTCCACTTCATGGAGGGCAAATGGATGGTCCCAACGCCCGTGGTGCTCGGCCATGAATCGGCGGGCGTCGTCGAAAAGGTCGGCCCGGGCGTCACCAACGTCGCCCCGGGCGACCGGTGTGTCATCGCCTTCGTCCAGTCGTGCGGCAAATGTGCCCGCTGCACCACGGGGCGCCCCAACCTCTGCAGCAACAGCCAGTCGCTCAATCGCCAGGGCCGCCTCAAGATGAACGGCGCCAACATCTTCCAGTTCGCAGGGATGAGCGCCTTCGCCGAGTACCAGCTCGTCAGCGCCAACGCCTGTGTGAAGGTGCCCGACGGCGTCCCCATGGAGGTCGCCGCCCTCGTCGGCTGCAGCGTCATGACCGGGGTCGGCGCAGTCACGAACACCGTCAAGCTGCCTGTGGGCTCGACCGTCGCGGTTGTCGGCTGCGGAGGTGTCGGCCTCAACATCATCCAGGGCGCGTTGCTCGCGGGCGCATCCCGCATCATTGCC
>CAYYSD010000080.1:3909-12734 GCA_964474285.1 uncultured Anaerolineaceae bacterium
GAATAAGCTCGCCGCCGCCCGCGAATTCGGCGCCCCGGATGTCGTAGACGCATCCAGCGGTGATGCTGTCGAACAGGTCCAGAAGCTGACCGGCGGCGGCGTCGACTACGCCTTCGAGGCCATCGGCCTCATGAAGACCGCCCAGCAGTGCTGGCAGATGGCCCGGCGCGGCGGCCAGGCCGTGGTTGTCGGAATGCTCCCCCTCGCTGAAGAACTTACCCTCCCCAACGCCGGGACCGGCTTCCTCGGAGAAAAGGGCATCATCGGCAGCTACTACGGCTCCACGCGCCAGACCTACGACATGCCCTGGCTCATGGAGCTCTATCGCCAGAAGCGCCTCAAGATCGACGAGCTCATCACCCGCCGTTACAAGCTCGGCGAGATTAACGAAGCCTATGCCGCCCTCAAGAACGGCGAGGTCAACCGCAGCGTCCTCGTCTTCTAGCCCGGATCGGTTGCATCGTTACGGGCCACGCATCCGCACCCGCGGGGCGTGGCCCGTTCGTTGCCCTTGTAATGTCGTACAACAGTCTTCAAGATACCGTCTCTAATCGGGAGGGTGATCGACATGCACGGCATAGCCACGGTCGAAGCGCTGGTAATCGAACGAATGAACGGCCTTCTTGGACGGGAGAAGGCACTTTCCATCGTGGCGTCGGCGGCAACCCCCGTGCTCGCATCGGACCCCGACACGGCAGGGTTCGTCCAGCGCATCTGTGCCCTCAGTACCTCGCATTCGGCAGAGCTTCGGCAGCGGCTGCACGCCCTCGGTGGGGAAGCGTCGATTCTGTCTGACGTCGACGCTATGGTCTCCTCTCCTCGGTTTGCACGGCCGGCCCAGGCGCTCGCGAGTCTTGCCGGCGCCGTGCTCCAGGCTGTCGCGGAATACGGCGAACTCCTCCACCTCGCCTGTCGCGCGCGCGACAGCTGGATTGCCGCCGCCGAAGGCACCACGGCGCATCTCGCCCGCCAGTTCATCCAGGACTACCAGGTCCACCTCGGCAGGATGCCAACGCTCCTTGGACAGACCGTCACCGGAGAACTGGATGACATGGGGAGCGCCTGCCGCTGCACCTGCGCGTCCTGCTCGATGGGTCTCTGCATGTGCGGACAGAACCTTGTCTGGCGGGAAGCATGGTCGGCCGCCCGTGGGCTGATGGAAGACGGTGGCGCACGGATCCCACGTCCGCGCCCCGGGAGTCACGCCCACGATGCCGGCTTCCTCGGCGGCGACCTCATCGTCGCCGTCGGCGAAACTCCCACCGATAGCGGTTCAGCAGTTATTGCGGCGATCAAAGGCAACATGGCGGAAGCCCCGATCGGCTTCGAGGTCAGGCGGAACGGTGAGTCCCTCAAGCTCCGCGCCCTCAAGCAGGCGCCGGACGATCGTGGACAGCAGGGCTCGTTGGAATGCACCACACCATCCGGCCAGCCGTTCTACCTCGACCGTGCCCGCGATCTCCAGCGGCAGGTCAGGCGTGGCAATAAGCCCGTGCTCCCCCACCCGGACGGCCTTGCCGGCCTCACACCGCGCGAGCTGCAAGTGCTCCGCCTGGTGGCGGACGGCGCCACGAACAGGATGATTGCCGAGCGCCTCCGCATCCGGCCGCCCACGGTGGCCCGCCATCTCCAGGGCATTTTGGGCAAGCTCGGTGCCGCCAACCGCGCTGAGGCGGCCGGGATAGCTGCCATCCACGGCCTTCGCGCCGACGCTTAGCGGAATGGTTCAAACGGATCATGCGCCGGCGGTGGCTGCTCAATCATGATTTCCCCCGCGTTCTCCGTTCGAACGGGGACACCTGGAGGGAAGCACATGGCAATCATCACGCTGAGCGAGCTTCGACAGCCCATTGGGGAAACGGGCGCGGCACTCGGGTCAACCGATGCAGGGGCAATGAGCGTCATCTCCCATCAATGGCCGGCCGGATTCGATGTGACGGACATGCTCCGCGCCGTCACCGGCGATGCTCTCTGCCCGGTGCCCCACTACATGATCGTGACCAAAGGGAAGCTCGGCATCCGGTTTGTCGATGACGGCAGCGAAGAGCAGTGCGGCGTGGGCCAGGTCGCCTATATGCGCCCCGGTCACACCTGCTGGGCCATCGACGACCTTGAGATGGTCGAGATCGCGCCCGCGGACGGCAATAACTTCATGCTCTCCCGCATCGCTTCTCTTGGACTGCTGGGCTGAACCACGGGGCCTACTCCGGTCCGCGCCAGCCTTGCAGCCCCTTGAGAAGGCGGATCTCCCCGAGGTGCAGCCAGCTGTGGCCGAGGCAGCCTTCCACAAGTTGGGTAGCCACGGTCCAGCCGCTGCCGGGCCACGCGGGGCCGCGCAGGGCCTCCGCTCCGAGCGTCGCGACCGCCGGTCCCGTCGCCTGCCAGACCTCCTCGGCGTACGCCAGGAACTGATCCCGCGGATAGCGCAGGGCCCCGGCGTCCACAGGGGCCATCCCGGTGCCCTGCTCTGTTGCGTCCATCCCGAACCGGCTCGCCCACTCGTTCCTGGCCCAGATCTGGTCGCGTTGGGCCAGGAAGCTGAGCACCGTGTCCTCGTCCCGCACCAGGTGCCAGGCGATGAACCCGGCACTGTTCAGATCCGCCGCCGGTTGCCACCACCACGCCACATCGCCGATTTCGGCGATGTCTGCGCGCAGGACGCCATGAAGATCCGCGAAGGCGGATTGCAGCAGTTCGATGGAATTCACGGGTCACCCCCGACGCCCGAAGGCTCAGTCCTTCGAACAGGCCATGACCGGGTCGTAGTCGGGCATCTCGGTGATTTTTTCGGCCGGCTGAATCCAGGCCACCTTGCCATCCTTGCCGACGACGATCACCACGCGATTCGCCGTGCCCCGCTGCTCGATCAGCACGCCATAGGCCTTCGCCGTCACGCCGTGTGGGTTGAAGTCGCTCAGGATCGGGAAGTTCACACCGAGCTGTTCCTTCCATGCCTTCTGAGACCACGCGTTGTCACACGAGATCACCACCGGCAAGGCGCCCTGTGCTTCGAACTCGGTGCGCTTCCTTTCGATGAGCGGAAGTTGTGTGCTGCACGCCCCGGAGAATGCCGCCGGCACGAAGTTGATGATGACCGCGTTCTTGCCTTTGTAGTCGCTGAGCTTGAATCGCTCCCCCATCGGGCTCGACGGGAGGTCGAAGTCAGGCGCTTCATCGCCGACCTTCAAGGTCGCAGTTTCGGACATGGTGAACCCTCCTGATGCGGTCGGTCTGTGGTCACGTCGACGCGCGCGGGGGAGCGGCCTTCTACGTGGCGACCTTCAAGCAGTGTAGCTGTGCCCCACCAGCCGAGGAATCGCGGGGTTCTGCTGGCGCTCAGTCCCGTGCTCTTTGAAATCCGAGCGAGCATTCTCGGCCCGATTTCTTCCGAATCATGAAATGCGAAGACGAAGTCAGGCCACCCCGGCCGTGACAACACCCTGTGCAAGCCGTTCTGGCGCCGTATCGACCATCCTCCTCGAAGGAGCCCGGCGAGCCCCGACCGTGCGCTGGACGAAGGCCAGTCGCTCACACAGCCAGGAACTGGACGTTAATCAGGCCCTCGCGGACCTCTCCCCATGCTCGATTCGATCGGCGGCGACGCGCAGGGCAAGCGCCTGGGCCGTTCTCGAGGCCTCAGCCTCCGTCGCGCCGTAGGCCAGTATTCCGGGGAGCTCAAGCACCTCGGCGATCCACCGCCCGTCTTCTTCGCGTTCGACTTCCACCGTGAGCTTCATGACTGGCAGTGTAGTGGCCCGTCGCCCCGCTGCCATCCCCGTGTCTACTGATGGATGGTCTCGTCCGGCTCATCGGCCGTGACACCTAACGAGTACAACTCACCGATCTCGTCCTCGCTCAACCCCAACACGTCGGCGAACACGTACCGGTTGTGTTCGCCAAACCCGGGAGCCGAAACCCGGATGTGGCCCGGCGTCCGGCTGAAACGCCACGGCGGCGCCTCCATCTCCCACGTGCCCGCGTCCGCGTGGGATTGCTCCACCCAGGCGCCGCGCTCCCGCATGTGCGGGTCGCTGTATAGCTCGGGGATGGTGAGCACGGCCCCGGCCGGCACGCCCGCCTGCTGCAACAAGTGCATCGCTTCGTAGTGTCCGAGCCGCACCGTCCAGGCTTCGATGATTGCGTCGAGTTCGACTTCATGCGTCTTGCGCGCCGCGTTCGTCGCGAAGCGCTCCTCCGCCGCCAGCCCGGGCTGCCCCAGCACCCCTGCCAGGGCCGCGAACTGCGCATCCGTCTCACACGCGATCGTAATCCAGCGGTCTTCGCCAGCGCTGCGATAGCGGTTGTGTGGCGCGAACACCGCGTGCCGGTTCCCGATCGGTGCATACGCCTTCCCGTTCAGGCTGTAATCCAGGAGGTGTTCGCCCACGAACAGCGTGAGGTTTTCGCGCTGCGCCAGCTCCACGTAGCACCCTTCGCCTGTCCGGTTGCGCTGCCGGACCGCCATCGCCACCGCGCCGACGAACGCCGTCCCCGCGATCGGGTCGCCATAGCTGAACCCGGTCTTCATCGGCTCGCCGCCTTCATAGCCGGTGAGCGACACCAACCCGGCGAGCTGCTCGACGTTGGATCCGAACGCCACGTACTCCTTCTCAGGGCCGGTCTTGCCGTGCCCCGGCATCGAAACGTAAATGAGCCGGGGATTCACGGCCCGTACCGTCTCGTAGTCGAGCTTCAGGTTGTCCATCACGTCGTTGCGGTAGTTCTCGACCAGCACATCGCTGACGGCGCAGAGCTTCAGCAGCGTTTCGCGCCCCAGGGGATGCGCCAGGTCCAGCGCGATCGCGTACTTGTCCCGGTTGTTGTGGTTGAAGTAGGCCGACTTGTTGTACCAGCGCGGCGTGGTCCGCGGCAGACCGCCGAGCCCGCGCAGCAGGTCCCACTGCCGTGGCGCCTCCACCTTGATGACCTCCGCGCCGTAGTCACCGAGCATCCGCGTGCCGAACGGCCCCGCCCACACCATGGTCAGGTCCACGACGCGCAGCCCGGCCAGCGGCGGAGTCATGTGGCGCTCTCCAGCCGGGCAAGGCTTGGCGGACCGTGCCACGTCTCCCCGTTGTCAAGCAGCACCTGGAGCTGCGTCCCGGTCTCCTCGACCGTTCCGGCCGCTCGCCGTGCGGCCGGTGGGAACGCCACCTTCTCCGGCACCGAAACGCGCACGCCTTCCGGGAACTCCGCGCTCGCTGCGATCTCGATCGTCTCGATCCGTTGCCCGATCGTGCGCGCCATCACCTGGAGCAGCGGGAAGTCGTTCGTCTTCCGCAGGGTCTGCAGCGCCTGCTCCTGCGGTGCGGGCGCCCGCGCGGCCCGCAGGTCTGCCGGCGGCGGCACCGCGTCTTCGCCCCCCTTTGCCAGCGCCTGCCCCACCATCTTCCGCGCCCGCGGAGCAATCTCGCCGATGAGTTGATGAAGCAGCATCACGTCGTCGCACTGTTCGAAGAACGCCAGCGCGCGGGCCACATCTTCGCGCAGCGTCATGCCGGTTTCACCCGCAGCCGTTCGATCTCGACCTCGCTCAGCCCGGCGACATCCCGCAACACCTCTTGCGTGTGCTCGCCAAGCAACGGCGCGCGTTCGTGCCGCCAGCCGTCCGGCCCCATCCACCAGGGCGGGCCCGCGTACGCCCCTTCCCCCGCGACAGGGTGGTCGACCTTCGTGATGAAGCCCCGCGATTCGAGCTGGGGGCTCGCGAGCAGGTCGGCCATCGTGTGGACATAACTGACGGGCGCCCGGCCTCGTCCCGCGCGTTCGTAGATGTCGCGCTTCGATTCGCCCGCCGCCCAGCCGTACATCTCCGCCATCAGATCGTCGTTGTACCGCACGCGCGCAGCCTGGGTTGCGAACCGTTCGTCCGTGAGGAAATCAGGCCGCCCGATGACCTCCGCGAACGGCTTCCAGTTGCGCGCCATCAGGTGGATGCCCAGGTGGCCATCGGCACAGGGGTAGATGCCGATGAAGCTCGTCATGTGGTTGCCGCGGCGCTCAGCGTTCCAGCGGCCCATGTACGCATAGTTCGGCACACCCGCCTCCAGCAGCGGTGCCATGCACTGCTGCACGCTGATGTCGACGTGCTGACCTTCGCCGTCCCGCTCTGCCGCCAACACGGCCAGTATGCCGGCCGAAAAACCGTTGAGCCCGCCCTGGTAGTCCGCCTGGTAGCCGCCGTTCTTCAGCGGACCCCCGTCCTGCGTCCCGGTGATGAACATCTGCCCGCCCATCGCGAACGCGATCAGGTTGTTCGAGCGGTAGTTCGCATACGGCCCGTCCTGTCCGTAGGCCGTGATCGACACCACCACGGCGCGCGGGTTCGCCTCGCGCATTACTTCGTAACTCAGCCCCATCGCGCGCAGGTCCGCCGGCCGGAAGTTCTCGATGACCACATCCGATTTCGCCACCAGCGCCAGCAGCGCCTCGCGACCGGCCGGGCTGGCGACATCCAACTCCACCGACCGCTTCCCGGTGTTCAGGTACAGGAAGAGCGAACTGGTTTCCGGGTTCGGCACGCCATCGCGAAACGGACCGTGCGCCCGTGCGATGTCCCCGCCCGGCGGCTCCACCTTGATGACGTCCGCCCCGTAGCCCGCGAACAGCTTGCCGCAATACGGCGCCGAAACGAACGTCCCCAGCTCCAACACGCGCAATCCGTCAAGGGCATACGTCACGCCAGCGATTGTACCGAAGGGGTGCCGCAGGCGCTGGCCCAAACTGTCGCATGCACACTATCCGGACAGATGTTCTAGGATGAGAATTCCATCACTTGAGGAGTGCAGCCATGGACTTCACGGATCTGTTGATCAATCCGGTGGAAAGAATCAATCTCGAGTACAAGTGCTGGCTCGATCTCGGCGACCGAGAGCATCAAGCCGTATTGGCCCGTGCTCTCATCGCGCTCGCGAACCATGCCGAGGGGGGATTCGTTATCTTGGGGTTCAAGAGCGGGATTGGGGGGACGCTGAGTGTTGAGGATACGGAAGGGCCAGCACAGCCGCACCTCGTCTACTCTCAGGAGACCGTACAGCGAATTGTCAACAAATACGCCGAGCCACCCTTTGAAGTTCGCTGCCACTTCCCGGTTCGGCCTGGTTCCGTTGGCTGTCACCCGGTGATCCAAGTGTCCCCGACGTCGCCGGACCCGATTGTCGTCGCACGCACCTCAGCCAACGAAGAAACGCTCCGGAAGGGTACCCTACTGGTGCGTCGACATGGCCCAGAGAGCGCACCGCCGTCCACGGCTCACGACTGGCGTCACTTGATCGATACGTTTGTCGCCCGCCGCCGAGGGGCCGAGCAGATGTTGTCCGGAGGTTCGAATACTCCAGCTGACACATCTCCATCCACTGCCAAACCCCCATCTCGCACGGTTCGTGACCGTATGTCCGCCGAACCGCCGCCGAACCCTCGACCTATCGGCAGCGTCCCGATGCAGCTGTCGCCGGAGGACCGGTTCGTGCTGGATCACCCCGTGAGTTCAGCCAGCGTCGACCGACTGACCGAGGAGATTCGGGACCACTTGGACAAACGAATGCCTATGTTCGTGCTCTCCGCGCTGGCGAACATTCGAGTTCGGAAGCACGTATTCGAAAGCCATCTCTTGTTCGGCAGCGACATTACCTCGTTCAAAGGACCTTTTGTTGAAGGGTCAAACTGGGCAGGGCCGCGTGGATATGAGTTTGCACGCCCGTTGGACGCCTACATGGCCAAGCAATTCGGCGAGCTTATTGCGGAGCGGTATGCAGACGCTGAACTGATGCCTCTCAGACTCTCGAACATCGCTGAATTTGTCAGAGACGCCGTTGAACAGGTCCGACTCGCAGGGGGAAATGCTGATCTCGTCGTGGCCGTGAAGGCTTCTTCCGATGACAGGTTGGAGGACGAATTAGTCTGGAACAATCCCAGTGCATGGAACAGGCAGATAGTGTTTCGCGGTTCGTTGATCGAGGACGTGCAGGGCATTCGTAGTCAGATAGAGGGGCTGCCGGTCTTGGTGACGGACGAACACGTCGCAAATCAAACACTAATAGCTGTGGTGGATTTGAGTGATTACTCTATGCTGCTGGCAAATGTTTCGAAGGAGCGTGATGACTATCTGGGATTCTCAGTTGAAGCATTAGCCTACGACGAGGCCTACCGCCGTGTCTCTGAAAAACCAAGTCTGAAAGAACAGCTATATCGGGGGCAGCACCATGTTGACGGTTCCTACGACTTCGGGGAGACCGTACAGCGAATGCAGTTGATGGCCGATTACAGGTTGCGTGCAGCAGGCGAATTTCGAGAGGCACATCGTCCGAGGGGGGTCGCTCGCCGAATAGGGTGACGCCATGATTCGCTTCCCGCCCGTGCCACAGGCGCGGGCCCTACAGGACGCCCGCGATCTCCAGGGCTGTCCGCGCGATGAGCAGGTGCAGGTCAATCCTGCGGTCCACGGCCTGGTTCGTCTGGCCCATCTCCACCAGCACCGGAGTGAGCCCGTCCACCCAACCTCCCGCCGAAAGCGAACTCCGTCCGCGGTTCGGCTGGTCGGGCGACGGCGTTCCCGTCGGCCGGCTCAACCGGTTGCCGTCGCGAATGATCAGCTGTTCTCGCGCCGTGATCTGCGGGTTTACACGCTCGGCGATCTGCGGCCCGATCGTCGCCGCCAGCGGACCGTTGCCCGCAGTAACCGTCTGCCCCAGGGCGCCGGTCCCGGAGTTCGGTGGGTACTCGGCGTAAAACGCCCACGATTCGTGCATGTCCAGCAGCAGCGTCGCCTTAAACTCGCGCGCCGCGTCGAGGATGAGCGCCGCCATCTGCTCCATCAGGTAGGGCGT
>CAYYSD010000080.1:12834-14045 GCA_964474285.1 uncultured Anaerolineaceae bacterium
CCCGGTGATTGCGCCGATCCCCGCGAACATGCAACGCAAAGGCAGCCCGCGGCCATTCCGGACAGGATCGTTCGCCGTGTGTACCTTCGCATTTGTCGCAAAGTGTACGACGCCGCACCGCCGCCGGGATCGCACCAGCTTTCCGCCATTGCGATGCGTATCCCGGCCTTTCCCCCGGTTTCGCGTACAATTCCACACCATCTGGAGCCGGGAGCCCGCTGCTATGACCTACGAAGCCATTCTCTACGACGTCGAAGACGGTGTCGCGACCATCACCCTCAATAAGCCCGAGCGCCTCAACGCCTTCGACGACCAGATGCTCGAAGAATGGCACCACGCCATCCTGGCCGCGGATACCAACCCCGATGTGCGCGCCGTCATCATCACCGGCGCCGGCCGCGGCTTTTGCAGCGGCATGAACGTCGCGAACGAGGCCTCCGGTTCGGGCGTTCTCCGCACCGAGGCCACGGTCTCCACCCGGCGGCACAGCCTCCGCAACCGCGTCCACCCCATTCCGCGCGCGCTCATCCAGCTCGAAAAGCCGTACATCGCCGCCATCAACGGCGCGGCCGCCGGCGCCGGCATGGACATGGCCAGCATGGCCGACATTCGCTTCGCCTCCTCCAGCGCCCGCATGGGAATGACCTATGTCCGCATGGGACTCATCCCCGGCGACGGCGGAACCTATTCCCTCCCGCGCATTGTCGGCACCCAGCGAGCCCTCGACCTCATCTGGACAGGCAAGATGATCTCGGCCCAGGAAGCGCTCGAAATGGGCTACCTCATGGCCGTCTACGAACCCGACGAGCTCATGCCAAAGGTGAAGGATTACGCGAAGCAGATCGCCCGCGGCCCCGCCACGGCGGTGCAGCTGTCGAAGAAGCTGGTCTATCGCAGCGCGAACCTCGGCTTCGATGAGCACCTCGATGTCGCCCAGCTCGCCATGTTCGTCGCCAAATCGACAGAAGACGCCCGTGTAGGCCCGCGCGCCTTCATGGAAAAGCGAGAAACCAACTTCAAGGGCTTCTAACGCCCGACCTCCGGCGTGGAGCCGTGCCCCTCTGTGGGCACTGGATACGAACGTACCCGTGGCGCCGCGCACCTGTGTGGGCATCCCTCGTCGCCCCGGATCTGCGCGCTCTCCCCGGTCCGCATAGGGGAGACCCCTTATCGTCCTGCCCCGCGCTCCGGAGTGACACTGGCCCCAGCGA
>CAYYSD010000081.1:0-14027 GCA_964474285.1 uncultured Anaerolineaceae bacterium
AGCGTCACCGGCGGCCGCATCAACGCGTCGGATCTCGTGGCCGAATACCGCCGCCGGCCATGGCGTCACGTCTTCTCAGTGCTCGCCGCCGCCGAGGAAGACGTCCACCGCTGCGCCGAGACCGCCGAGACGATGTTTTACCGCAGCGCGATGAAGCGCCTGCTCGTCCACGAAGGCGTCGGGATGGGGTTGGACAAAGTCCGCGCGGCCCGCATCGAAATCGCTGCGATTTCCCGTGAACCCCACTCTCACGCCATCCGCCAGATCGAATCGACGGGCCTCGATCGCTTTGTCACGGTGCTTTCACCCACGCCCCCCGGCGACCCATGGGACCCCGGCAAGCGCATCGAGGAGTGCCTGGGCTACATGGCCCACGCCGCGGCGGACTGCGCCTTCATTGGGGCGGATGCGCTGGAACTTCGCGTCGCGCGGGATGCAGGGCTGCGCGGATTCCACGCCGCCTGGGCGGACACTGATTGCGCAATGGCATCGCCGATCGCGATCCCGGCCGACATCGAACCGGTCCTCACCCGCGAATGGCGCCACTGATCACGAGGCTATGCCGCGGATTCCTTCTTCGGCTCCACAACCTGGTGGCAGCCGGGGCAGAAAGTCTTCGGGCGGCCCGTCAGGAACTTCAGGTCGCAGCGCGGGCAGGTGACAATTGAGCGGTCCATGGCGGGCGTCTCCCATCAACGTTCGTCGTGATCATCGTCGGCGGACGCTGCGTGGCGAGGCAGGTCAAAGTGGATATCGCGGAGCATCGAGGTATACACCTGTTCGATACATGTGAAGCCTGCGTATATCTTCCATAGACAGTGCTAGAATCCAACCATCAAGACGACGAAGGTATCGCAACGATGGCAGTCACAATCACGACCACCGGCAGCATCGAAGGGCGGCAGATCACGAGCTACCTCGGCGTGGTCGCGGGCGAAACGATCCTCGGCGTCAACGTCTTCAAGGACATCACCGCCGGCTTCCGCAATATCGTAGGCGGGCGCTCCGGCAAGTACGAAGAGGAGCTGCGCAAGGGCCGGGACACTGCCCTCGAAGAGCTCGCCGGGCGCGCTTCTGAAATGGGCGCCGATGCCGTCGTGGGCGTCAAGGTTGACTACGAGACGGTCGGCGGCCAGATGCTCATGGTCACCGCCTGCGGCACCGCCGTGAAGCTGAGCTGACCCTCGGCGCGCTCGCCCTTTCCCGCGGATCGGCTTAGTGTGTAAAGCACACTTCGTCTTTAAGGTGGGGCAGCAACGTGGCAACGAAAGTAGGGATCAACGGCTTCGGCCGCATCGGGCGGCAGGTGTTTAAGGCCATCAACGACCGATACGCCGGCAAACTCGAAGTCGTCGCGATCAACGACCTCGTCGCCAGCGAAATCAACGCCAACCTCCTCAAATACGACAGCAACTACGGCCAGTGGAAGCGCGACATCCGCGCTGAGGGCGGCGACATCGTCGTCGATGGCAAGGTCATCAAGGTCTTCAGTGAGCGCGACCCCGGCGCGATTCCATGGGGCTCGGTCGGCGCGGAGATCGTCATCGAATCCACCGGCTTCTTCACCGACGCCAATCTCGCCAAGGCTCACCGTCGCGACAGCGTGAAAAAAGTCGTCATCAGCGCTCCCGCCAAGAACGAGGACTTCACCATCGTCCTCGGCGTCAACGCCGAGAAGTACGACCGGGCGACCCACAACGTCATCTCCAACGCCAGCTGCACGACCAACGGCCTCGCACCAGTCGTGAAGGTGCTCGTCGATAACCTCGGCGTCCAAAAGGGCCAGATGACGACCATCCACAGCTACACGAATTCTCAGCAGATCCTGGACAAGGCTGCCGGCACGGACCTTCGAGAAATGCGGGCGGGCGGCCTCAATATCGTCCCGACATCTACCGGCGCGGCGAAGGCCCTTCGCCTGGTGATCCCCGAGATCGAAGGCAAGCTCGACGGCCTCGCCTACCGCGTCCCCACCCCGACGGTCTCCATCGTCGAAATCGTCGCGTTGACCGAAAAGGACACGACCAAGGACGAGCTCAACGCCATCCTGAAGGAGACCTCCGTCGAAAAGATGAAGGGCATCCTGGGCTTCACCCTGGACCCCGTCGTCTCCATGGACATGAAGGGCGACGAGCGCTCGAGCATCGTGGACGGCCAGTCCACGAACGTGGTCGGCGGCAACCTGGTGAAGGTCGCCGCCTGGTACGACAACGAGTGGGGCTACGCCTGCCGCCTCAGCGACCTCTGCTCCTTCCTGGTAGACAAAGGCCTCTGAGGAGTCCTGAGTCCTAAGTTCTGAGTGCTGAGTCCTTAGGTATCAACAGTCCGCTCAGAGTGCACCAGAACCGTGGTTCGGGGTATGAACTTTGTCGGTGCTGAGCCAGCCGAAGCGCGGGTTTCAGAGTCCGCCGTAGGCCCCAATCCCGGGCTCCGCTTGGTTAACGCCCTTCGATCTCGGCTTGTCACGTCCCGTCCCTTCCGCTAGCGTCGGACGGTGATGCGGCTCTGTTTTGCGGGCGGATTGGCTCTGTTGCTCCTGGCAGCCGCCGCATGCTCCGAACGTCTTGCGCGCGTACAAAGCCCTCAACCGGCTCAGACTGCCACCCAATCCGCACCAACCGTGCCACCTGCCGCGACGGCGTTGCCAGCGCTGAGGTACAGGCCGGAACAGGAGACGGAACTGCCAGCGGGCGTCAGCATCCACGCGGAAACCAGGGCGGTCGTGAAGGCCACCGACCTAGTCAGCATCGGGAGAGCGGCCGACGGAAGTCCCGTGAAGGAAACGCTCTATACCTTCGACGTACCCGGCGTCTCCGGTGACAACGCTCCCGTGATCTCGAGGATGTAGGACGATACTTCGGGCCAGATCGCGGTCCTCGCCTGCATCACCGAGTTCTGTGGCTACGGGGGCGGCGGAGACCGGGGCCGGGCGATACTCCTACGCACCTCCGATCTCGGAGAGACGTGGGATACTCTTGGCGAGGTCATGGGTGACGGCTACATCGCCGCGATTCTGAACGGACAAGTCCTCGTTGGGGATGGGCGGAACAGCGCCAGCACGCTCGCAAGCTACCGTTGGCGGTGGCTGCCTTCGGGCGAGAGACCGACAATGCCCAGGGCGGAGAACGGCGGTTTGCGGGCCTTCTCCGTGGCGGGTATCGGCCTCGTGTGGCAGTTCCCTCCCAACATTACGCTCTTCGCCGACGGGACAAGGGTCGATCTGCCGCTGCCGCAGTCGACAGCTGTCAAGGTCAGGGATGGGGAGTCTACCGCCAGCATGGGCATGTGCATCATGGCGACTCCCGCGCGCGGTTGCCTGCAGATCCGCAACGGGATGGGATTCATCACCAGGGAACTGCCCTGGACTGCTCCCCAGAACCTGACGCCGCCAGGGATCTGATCGTTGGGTACACGTCCGAGCCCGGGAGCTCGCGCCCTGCAACGCCGGTGCTCATCGACCTCGGCCGAGCAACGGTGCAGCCCATCGGGCAACTCCTTCACGCCGATCCCGGTCCGCTCATTCCTGTCGTCCTCCCGACCCCGATAAAGCAGCCTTAGCGCTCGCAAGCGGCCCGAGACGTATCCTCTGCGCAGCATGAAGCCGCAGAGGCACGGGAGCGCTGGGGGAGACTTGGCCGAGACGCCGTTCGAACGGGGCGACGCGGGCGGCGTCCTTTCCTCCCGCGCATGGTCACAGGTCGCGTCAGTCGTGCTGCGCTGGCAATTGGCCCTCGTCCTCATCGTTCTGCTCGGTGGAGTCCTGCGCTTTCGCGGTCTCGATTGGGACCAGCCCGCGGGCGCCGAACACCCGGCCCAGATGCACCCGGACGAGCGCTTCCTCTCCCTCGTCTCTGACCGCCTCGATTGGCCCTCGTCCGTCGGGGCGTACTTCGATACAGTGAACAGCCCGCTCAACCCCTATAACACCGCAGACACCCACTCCTACGTCTACGGCACGTTCCCGCTCTTCCTCGTGAAGGCCGTCAGCACCTGGCAAGGCGACGACCCGGACGGGCCGGGCAACTCCTATGGGTTCGATGTCAAATGGGGCCGCAAGCTCACGGCGCTCTTCGATTCCTCCACGGTCCTTCTCGTGTTCCTGCTCGGCTCCGCGCTCTTCTCACGAAAGGTGGCCCTGGCCGGAGCGCTGCTCTACGCACTCGCCGTGCTTCCCACGCAGCTGGCCCACTTCTGGACGATGGACCCCTACGTCACATTCTTCGCCGTGCTCACGTTATTGCTCTCGGTTCAATCCGTGACGGCAGAGCGGACGTGGGCCCGAGGCGGACTCTGCGTGGCCATCGGCATCGCCATCGGGCTGGGGCTGGCGTGCAAGGTAACCGCCTGGCCGCTGATCCTCACACCCTTCGTGGCCGCGGCCATCCGCATCGGCCTGCGCGACTTCCCCCGGCTCGGGCTGCGCTGGCGTGGCGCAGCGGGCGCACCGTGGCATCGTATCGTCCTCCCGGAAGCCTACGTCCCGCGTGCGGAACGGCCAGCCTCCGGCTTCTGGTCGATCGACGTCTCGCTCCTCTGCCTCTCACTCGCGATCGGGCTCATCGTCTTTCGCATCGCCCAACCCTACGCCTTCGCCGGGCCAACGTTTTTCGACATGAGCATCAACCCACAGTGGCGCGCGGACATCGAACGGGAGGTCGACTTCCAGAACGGCAATGTCGACTTTCCTCCTTTCGTGCAGTTTGCAGGACGGACGCCGTTCGTGACGCCCCTCCGCAACATCGTCGGTTTTGGGCTCGGGCCCGCGCTCGGCATCGCGGGCTGGGTCGCGCTGGGCGTGGCGGGCTATGTCATGTTCAAGCGTCGCGAAATCACTTTCCTTCTGCCCCTCGTCTTCGCGATAGCGGTGTTCGCTTTCCAGGGCTACCGGTTCGTCGCCTTCATGCGCTACTTCGCACCCATCTATCCGATCCTCTGCCTTCTGGCCGGATGGGGGCTGGTGGCGATGTGGCAGGCGGTGGGCCGCGCGGAATTCGACGCACGCCTGCGGGAACGGGCCCGGCGCTGGCCCTGGTTGGCGCCGTTCGCGGACGCCACAAACCTCCGCTGGGGCGGACGCGGCATGGTCCTGGGTGTGTTCGCCCTCACCCTCTGGTGGGCGCTCGCATTCCAGAACGTCTACAGCGCTGAGCACCCACGCCTCGCCGCCAGCCGCTGGATCTATGCGAACGCGCCTCCTGGGAGCAGCCTCACCGCGGAACTCTGGGACGATTCGCTGCCATACGCGCTGCCGAACCAGCCGCAGCTCGGCTATCACATCGTCGAAACCGAGCCCTACAATCCTGACTCCCCCGAGAAGATCCGCGAACTCGTCCACGGCGTCACAGGCAATCCGCAGCGCGCCGGCCTGAACGGGGCCGACTTCGTCGTCATCAGCTCGAACCGCATCAGTGACTCCGTGGTGCGCCTCGAGCGCGAATACCCTGCCACGTCGCGCTACTACGAAGCGCTCGCCACCGGCGAACTTGGCTTCGACCTCGCTGCCACGTTCACGGTGCGTCCGTCGTTTCTCGGCATCGCGATCGACGACTCGCGCGCCGAGGAGTCATTTACCGTCTACGACCACCCGACCGTGCGGATCTACAAGAAGTCCGACCGATGGAACGCCCAGGCAGCCGAAGCCTTGCTGATGGCCGCCTACCCGGATCGCGCCACGAATCTCCTGCCCAAGCAGGGCCGGACCAACGGGCTTCAATTCACGCCCAAAGCGGCCGCAATTCAGCAAAACGGGGGAACCTTTACCGACGTCTTCGGCGACGGCACGGGTTGGACCAGCAACTTCGTCTGGCTGTGGTGGCTGATCTGGATCCAGGCGGTCGCCTTCGCCTCGTTGCCCTGGGTGACGGTGCTCTGCCGCGCCGCCCCCGACCGTGGCTACGGCCTTTCCAAGCTGCTCGGGCTCGCCAGCGTCGTGCTCCCGGTCTGGCTGCTGGTTGCGTGGGGTGCGACGGATTTCTCCGGGACCCTTTCGTGGATCGTGTTCGCTGTGGTCGTCGCGCTCGGCGTAGGCCTGGGCACCTACCGCTGGCCCGAAATCAAACGCGACTTCCGGGCAAACAAGCACTCATGGCTGACGATGGAAGCGCTTTTCCTCGCCGTCTTCTTCGCTTTCCTGTTGATGCGCGCGTTCAACCCCGACACCTGGCACCACCCCCAGGGCGGCGAGAAGCCGATGGAACTCGCGTATCTCACCGCCGTCACGCGTTCCACCCACCTCCCGCCCTTCGACCCGTGGTTCGGGGGCGGGACAATGAACTACTACTACATGGGCTGGTTCTTCATGTCGGTGCCCATCCGCGCGCTGCGAATCCTGCCCGAGGTCGCGTTCAACCTGGGCGTCCCCACCTTCGCTTCGCTCGCGGCCATCACCGCCTTCTCAACCGTCCACAACCTGGTTGCAATGGCGGCGCCAAAAGCCCTTTCCCGGGGAAGCACACGCCCATCGCCGCGCCCGGCGATCATCGCGGGAGCCGTCGGGGCGCTCTTCCTTGTCGCCCTTGCCAACCTCGATGGCGCGCACCAGATGGCCGAGCGCCTCCAGCGCGTGAACGAATGGACTCTGTTCGAGGGGACCCCGGTGCTCGGCGGCGCCGTCGGCATCCTTGGTGGCCTCCAGCGCTGGCTGTTCGACGGCGCCGCCCTCACCCCGTTCGACTGGTGGCGCAGCAGCCGTGTCCACCTGGACACGTTCGACATCACCGAGTTCCCATATTGGACCTTCCTCTTCGCGGACCTCCACCCGCACCTCATGGGCTTGCCCTTCTTCGGACTCGTGATCGCCCTCAGCGTGACCTACGCCGCCTCGGTCACGAACGGGATGCGGCGCCACGGGTGGGCACTCGCGTTTGCCATGGGCGTCGCCGTGGGGCTTGTGCGGACCGTACACACGTGGGATTTCCCCACGGCGGTGCTCATCGCTGGCGGTGCGATCGTTGGCGGACAGCTCTTCGCGCGCGGGCGCTGGGACTTGCGCGCATGGGACGCCACCGGCCACGTGGCCATCGTCGCCGCCACGGTCACCGTCCTCTTCGCGCCCTATACAGCCCACTTCGAGGTCTTCAACAGCGGGCTCCAGCAGGCTCCGGAGACCACGAAAGCCAACCAGTACTTCGTGCAATTCGGGCTCTTCCTCGCGATCACTGCCACATTTGTTGTCCTTCGCTACTACGAGCTGGCCCGGGCACCGCGCGTGGAGGGCGTACGACCGAACCCCGTCGTCGCCATCGTGGGCGGGCGGGTGGAACTGGCCGCATTCATGGTCTTCCTGGCGGGGCTCACGCTTTTCAGCTGGAACGTCACGCTCCCGAACCTCCCGGTGCTCGCCGATCGGCTCGAGACGGACGGCTACCGCGGCACGACGGTGATCGCCCTCGGAACCGTGGCAATAGTCTTCCTCGTCAACCTGCTCTTGGTGGAGTGGCGCACGGAACGGAACCTCCCCCGCGCGCTGGGCACCGCCATGCTCGCGCTCGCCATCGCCATTGGAGCCGGCATCGACGTCGTCACCGTGAAGGACGACATCGTGCGCATGAACACCGTGTTCAAGTTCTCGATGCAGGCGTGGCAACTCTACGCACTGGGCTCCGCATTTGCCACCTGGTACATCGCGCAATGGCTCTTTGCTGTCGAAGGCTGGCGGGCGCGGTCCAGGCCGGGACGCCGCGCCGCGGCCTATGCCGCCACCTCCACAGCCGCCCTCCTCCTCTTCGCGAGCACGATCTTCCTCGTCCCGGGCACCACCGAACGCCAGGGCCGCCGCTTTGCCGAAACGCCGGCGACGCTCGACGGTCTCGCGTACCTCGCAAAGGCCACCTTCACCGAGGACGGCGGCAACCAGGACCCGACGGACGACAAGCCGCTGAACCTCAACGACGACCGGCCGATCTTCGATTGGCTTCGCCGCAACGTGAAGGGTTCGCCGATCGTGGCAGAGGCGGTGGGGCCTCTCTACCACTGGACGGGGCGCATTTCGATGAACACCGGGCTCCCGGCGGTCATCGGGTGGGATAACCACCAGAATCAGCAACGCCTCGCCTACGGGGGACTCATCGCCCAGCGGCGCGCCGATACAGCCCGCTTCTTCCGCGAGGCGGACCCGGCCTTCGCCCAGCGTTACCTGCGCAAATACAACGTCGGTTATGTCGTCATCGGCACTGAGGAACTCGTCTTCAGCACCCCGGCCAGCCGGCAGATGTTCGCCACCATCCCCGCCCTGACCGAGGTCTACCGCAACGGCGACTATGCCATCTACCATGTCGACCAGGGAAAACTGCCGCCGCCATAGCGTCGCGCCGTCTACCGTGGGCTATGCTGTTCGCGCCAACGAGCGAGGTACCCCCGACATGCCCCATCCCCTGCCCGTCGATGTCATCCACACCCTGGCGCCCTTCGTTCCCCGCCAGGACCTGGAACGCCTGCGGGTCGTGACAGGGACGCCGGGCCGCTGGTTGCCTGCCCTGCTGCGGACCGGTGCCACGACCTTCGGACACCACGTCTTCTTCCGCTCCGGCCGCTATCGCATCGACTCCTCGCGCGGGCTCGCCCTCATCGCGCACGAGGCCGCCCACGTCACCCAATACCGCGAACTGGGCACTCCGCGCTTCCTGTTGCGCTACATCCGCGGCCAATTCCAGTGCCGCTTCAACCACGATTCGCACCCAATGGAGATTCCGATGATCGCCTTGCAGCGCCGCGTGCGCGCCGAGCTCGTGAAAGCCGGTTGGGTGTAGGGGCCGCCGCCTCGCGGCGATGGTCTACAATTCGATGGTGACCGTCACGATCCTCCTGTTCGCATCGCTGGCCGAAGCGCTCGGCAGGCGGCAGTTCGCCTTTCCCTTGCACGAAGGCGATACAGTCGCCGACATCTCGCAGCGCCTGATCGCCCAGTACCCGGCCCTGGCGCGCTTCGCACCGACGCTCCTCTATGCGCTCAACGAAGAGTATGTGAAGGCCGGTGCGCATGTGACCGACGGCTCCACGCTCGCCCTCATCCCGCCCGTTTCTGGAGGCTGTTGATGCTCACCCGCGTGACCGCGAACGAACTGCACGCAGACGAAGCCGTCGCTGCCGTCGCCAATCCCGGCGCCGGCGCAATCAACGTCTTCCACGGCGTGGTGCGAAACACCAACAAGGGCCGTGGCGTGAGCTACCTGGTCTACGAAGCCTACGGCGCGATGGCGGAAAAGGAGATGGCCGCCATCGCCGAAGAGGCGCGAGCGAAGTTCGACCTGGCCGATTGCGCCGTCTTCCACCGAACGGGACGGCTCGAAATCGGAGAAACGAGCCTGCTCATCGCGGTCAGCAGCGCCCACCGCGTGGCGGCGTTCGAAGGCTGCCACTGGCTCGTGGACGAAATCAAGAAGCGCGTACCCGTTTGGAAGAAAGAAGTCTGGGACGACGGGGAAGAGTGGATCGAGGGCCCGGAGGCGCTGGGTATGCAGCAGGCCCCGGCGGGGCTGCGCTAGCCGCCATGTCGAGCCATCCCCACTCCTTCAGCCGGTACTGCATGCAGTGTGGCGAGCGGCTCACGAGTGCCGTGCCTGAAGGCGACACCCGTCGCCGCCTGGTCTGCATCGACTGCGGGTTCATTCACTACATCAATCCTCGCCCGGTGGCCGGCACGATCCCGGTGCGCGCCGCCGATGGCCATGTTCTGCTGGTCCGCCGCGCCATTGAACCGCGGATCGGCACATGGGTGTTCCCCGGCGGCTTCATGGACATCGGGGAAACCGCCGAAGAAGCTGCGGCCCGCGAAACGCTCGAAGAGGCCTGCCTGGAAGTCACGAACCTGTCCCTGGTTGGCGTCTACACGCGGACGGAGCCTGGCGTGGTCGTCGTGGTCTACGCGGCGGAAGCCCTCGGGGAAGGGCAGGCGGGCGACGAAGCAAGCGAAGTGCGCTGGTTCCACCCCGACGAACTGCCGTGGGACGAACTTGCCTTCGACTCCACCATCGCAGCTCTCCGCGACTGGCTCGCGCGTCGCTAACGTTCCCGGGATGGGCCGCGACCCTGTGTGTACCGCGACCCCACCTGCCCCCCGCCATACGGGGGTAACTCCATCTCGATCTGCGTCTCGGGGCCACCGCGCACGATGCGCGTGAAGATGCGCGGGTGGAGTCGCTCGAGTTCGTCGAGTCGCAGGTTCGTGGTGACCACCGTCGCCAATTCAGCCAGAGTCCGGTAGTTCACGATCTGGTAGAGCTTTTCCTCCGCCCACGCCGAAGTCTTGTGGGCGCCAAGGTCGTCGAGGACAAGCAGGTCCGCATCGCGCACGGCAGCGAACAGTTCATCGCGCCGTGCGTCGCTGTTCGGGTCATACGTCGCGCGCAGGTGGTCCAACAAGTCCGGAACTACCGCGAACACGACGCGTTCGCCACGGTCCACCGCCTCGCCCGCGATCGCCGCCGCCAGGTGCGTCTTCCCGCAACCGTTCGAACCGCGGATGAGCAACCACCCTCGCGGATTGCTGGAGTAGATCTCGGCCGCGGCTTTCGCCCTGCGAAGACCTGTCCGGAAAGCTGGTGAGACGTCGGAACGGTCCGCGAAGTCGGCGAACGTCATCTCCAGGAGCCGCTCCCGGGTCATCCCGCCCACCTGCTGGTAGTTCTCCCTGCGGGGCCCACCAGGGCTCACCACGGTCACACTGGAAGAATCCGCCAGCCGCGTCCGAAGCCGATCATCCAGCTGTTCGGGCCGCATGGACGTGGTGAACACCGTCGGCAGCTCCGTGTTGAACCGGTGGTTGACGATCTGGAACAGCTTCTCCCGCGCCCACGGAGTGCCCGCCGCCGCATCGATGTCGTCGAGCACGAGCAGGGGCGCGTTCTTCACCTGTTCGAAGAGCTGGCTGTAGTTGAGCTCTTCGTCGGCAGGGTCATAGCTCGCCCGGAGGTGGTCCAGGAGGTCGGGCACCACCATGAACAGCACGGGCTGTGAGAGCGCGATGCGCTCGTTCGCGATCGCCGCTGCGAGATGCGTCTTCCCGCTGCCGCTCGGCCCGGTGAGCACGAACCACCCGTGTGGCGCCCCGGCGAAACGCCGGGCCGCTTCGAGCGCACGCTGGGCGCCGAGGCCACCCCGGGACGCGCCGGTCTGGAACGTCTCAAACGAGAAGCGTGTGAGGGCGCCAAGGTTCGAAATCCGCTGAAGACGGGTCGCGCGCACCGCGTCCTCCTCCTGGAGCACGCATTCGCACGGCTCGGCCCTGCCAAACCGTGGATGATCCAGCGGGTATTCGCGCCGTACGAAGCCCGCCCCGCCGCAGACCTCGCACGTCCCGGCTCCCTCGTCCTCCTCCTCAGCGGTCGTGGACGATGTAGCCTGCGCCTCCCCCGGTGCGGGAAGCCTGCGCTTCGCGAGGAGTTCGTCCAGTCGGTTCATTGGGGCGTCCCTCCAGTGCCCAGCGTTCGAGCGTGCGTTCGACGTAGCGCCAGTTGCGTACGTTCAGTTCCGCGGCCTCGCGGAAAGCCTGTTCGATCCAGCGTTCGTCGTAGTTCTCCATGGCCGCCAGCAGCCGTTCGCCTGCGAACGGCGTGATTGTCCCGATGTGTTCTTCGTACATGCGGAAGATACCAGGGCGTGCCACCGCCTCCGGCGCCTTCGCGACTGTCCCGGGCCGAAGCACGATCTCGCCGGCCCGCGCCCGCGCGACCGCCCTCCGCGACGAAGGATTGTTCACGAAGTAGACCGGCTCTTCGCCGCCCGGCCCCTGGAGCTGGAGGGCCAGCAGCGCCCCGCTGTTTGCGCCGGCCCGGAGACCCTCGATCAGCCCGGCCTCGCCGCCGCCGAAGGCCTCGAAGGTCTGCCGCGCCGCCTCAATCTCCCAGAGTTGGGCCGCGGAGACGAAGCGCGCCTCACCCTTCTGCTCCTGCACGGCATGCAGCGTCCAGAGGAAGGCGAGCAGTTCGCCCGGAGCTTTCATCGCCGGCAACAGCGTCGAGAAGAAGAGATTTGGCACCGCCGTCGCCTTCGCGATACCCGGGAAGCCCTGGAATGCCGCCGGGCCGCCGGTCACGGCATGTCCTCACGCCGCAAAACCCAGTCCTCGAACTTGGCCAGCTTCTCGCGGAAGCGCAGCTCCACCGTCCCGGTAGGCCCGTTCCGGTGCTTGGCGACGCTGACCTGCGCAACGCCCTTCGGATACGCGGACTCGGGCAGGTCCGGGTGTTGTTCGGCCCACTGCTCGGGCGTCACATACATCTCTTCGCGGCTCAGGAACATGACCACGTCCGCATCCTGCTCAATCGAGCCCGAATCGCGGAGGTCCGAGAGCATCGGCGTGCGCGGGTGGCGGTTCTCGATGGCGCGGGAGAGCTGAGCGAGCGCGATGATCGGCACGTCGAGTTCGCGGGCGAGACCTTTGAGCATGCGCGAAATGTAGCTGATTTCCTGCACCCGGTTTTCGCGGCCCGCCTGGCCTTCGCCCTGCATCAGCTGCAGGTAGTCGATGACGATGAGGTCCAGCCCCTTCTCGCCCCAGAGCCGTCGCGCCTTGGCTCGCAACGATGCTGCCGTCATCATCGGCGAGTCATCGAACCAGATGTTCGCATCGGAAAGATCGCCCATCGCGCGGATGATGCGGCGCTCTTCCAACTCCGTCTGCTGCCCCAGCCGCAGGCGCGTGCTGTCCACATTGGACTCCGAGGAAAGCAACCGGATGGCCAGCTGCTCCGACGACATCTCGAGCGAGAAAAATGCCACGTTCGCCTTCTGGTTGATGGCGGCGTTGCGCGCGATGCCGAGCGCGAAGCTCGACTTACCGACACTCGGGCGGGCGCCCACGATCACGAGGTCCGAGCGCTTGAGGCCGCCAAGGAGAACGTCCAGGTCGTTGTAGCCGGTCCGGATGGTGTGCAATTCGCGCCGGGCGATGTCGTCGGCATCCTCCTCCAGGTACGCCTGGAGCAGCTGGCTGATGTGGACGAAGTCCTGGAAGTTCTCGCCGCCGCGAAGGCGCTGGATCAGATCCTCTGCGCGCCCAAAGACGGTGTCGATCTCCGGCGGCGCCTCATAGGCCATCTGAAGGATGCCCGTAGCCGCCTGGATCAGCCCCCGGTAGGTGCTGTCGCGCTTGACGATCTGGGCATAGAACTCGACGCCGATGCTGGTGGGCAGGGCGCGGATGATGTCGGCGAGATAGGTCTGGCCGCCCGCCTCCTCCAGCCGCTCCCGCCGGGAGAGCTCATGCGCCACGGTGATCTGGTTGATCGCCTCATCGCGCTGCCAGAGGTCCACGCACGATTCGTAGATCCAGCCGTTCTTCTCGCGGAAGAAGTCTACCGGCTTGAGGATCGGCGTGACGTGGAAGATGGCTTCGGCATCAACCAGCAGCGATGCGATGACCGCTTCTTCCGCTTCGATGTCGTGTGGGGGAAGGCGCTCGAAGATAGGCAGCGTCATACAGGGTGGAGGGACCGGGCGATGGCGGTGCGCCGTTCAGGCGGTTGCGTTTCCGGTCCGTTCCTCCTTCCCTGCCGCTATTCTTCGGAGGCCTCTTCGGCTTCCTCGGCCTCTGCCTGGCCGGCCTCTTCGGCCTTCTTCTGGCCGGCGAGATAGGCTTCTTCCGCGGCCCGTTTGGCCAACGCCGCCCGTTCCGCCTCCTGCTGTGCCATCAGCTTTTCAATCGCCGGCGCGGATTCAGCGTCCGGCACCACGTCGACAACAACTGTCGCCGAGACATTGCGCGTGAACTTCACCGTGACATCGTGCGGGCCGAGGTCGCGGATGGGTTCCGCCAGCAGAACCATGTGCGAATCGACTTCGATGCTCCGCGCCGCCGCGAGCTTCTCCGCGATGTCCCGGTTCGTCACCGAACCGAAGAGCCGCCCCGTCTCACCGACGCGCGCCTCGATCGTGATCTTGTAGCCATCCAGCGGTCCGGCGACCTTGACCGCCTCCGCATCGAGCTTCTCCTGGCGGCGCTTTTCCTTCTGGGCCAGCGCCATCGCGTGCTGAAGGTTGTCCTTGCTGGTCGGGCCGGCGAGCTTCCGCGGGAGGAGGAAGTTGCGGGC
>CAYYSD010000082.1:0-13679 GCA_964474285.1 uncultured Anaerolineaceae bacterium
AAGTCGCAAAGTCGTTTGGCTCGCACGATGTGCTGGCGGATGTCTCGTTCATCCTTGGGGATGGCGAACACGCGGGACTCGTCGGCCCGAACGGGGGCGGGAAGAGCACTATTCTCCGCCTCCTGGCCGGGGAGATGAAACCGGACGAAGGCGACGCGGGCCACCGCGGAGGGGCAATCGGCTACCTCCGGCAGGAGGCAGGGCTCGAATCCGAGAACACGCTGCTCGAAGAGTTGTGGCTAGCCTTTCCCGAGGCACGCGCGGTCGAAAAAGAGCTCGAAGCGGTCAACGATCAGATGGCGAGGGGCGAAGGCGACCTCGACGCGCTCATCGAAAAGCAGGCGGAGCTGTTCGACCGTTTCGAACACATGGACGGCTACCGCATCGAAGCGCGCATTGGGCGCGTGCTCGACGGCCTGGGCTTCGACCCGGAGGACCCGAGCAAGCTGTGTGGAGCGTTCAGCGGGGGCTGGCAGATGCGGATCGCGCTCGCCAAGGCCTTGGTCCGGCGCCCGGAGAACCTGCTCCTGGACGAACCCACCAACCATTTGGACGCGCGTACGCAGGCATGGCTGGCGGAAGAGCTCCAGGAATACCCTGGAACCGTGCTCGTCGTGACCCACGACGGGGCGTTCCTCGACAAAATCGCCACGCGCATCCTCGACCTTCGCGAGAAGAAGATCGAGGTGTACTTCGGCAACTACACCAGGTACCAGGAGCAGAAGGCCGCCCGCCTGAAGGACCAGGACCAGGCAGCCGCGCGGCAGGACCGCGAGCTCGCACGGCAGGAGAAGTTCATCGAGCGGTTCCGTTCGAAGGCTTCGAAGGCTTCAGCCGTCCAGAGCCGCGAACGCGCCATCGCGAAGATCGAGCGCGTCGAGGCCACCCGCAAAGAAGCCGAGGTCAACTTCAAGCTGACGGCCACGGGCCGAACCGAGCGCGATGTGTTGATGGTGAAGCATGTGGGGCATGCCTACGACGACAACGTCGTGCTCGTGGATGTGAACCTTCACATCGAGCGTGGCCAGAAGATTGTCTTCATCGGGCCGAACGGCAGCGGCAAGAGCACGCTCCTGCGTATCGTGGCCGGCCTCGTCGCGCCTACGGAAGGGGTGGTGGAGTGGGCGGAACGGGCGCGGCCCGGCTACTACGACCAGCACCAGGACGAAGCGCTGGATCCGGAGCGCACCGTCATCGAAGAAGTGCGGGAAGTCGCCGGCGGCAAGCCGGATGTCGAGCTTCGGACGGTCCTCGGGCAGTTCCTGTTCACGAACGACGCGGTCTTCAAGCAAGTGAGGGTGCTTTCGGGCGGCGAACGGAGCCGCGTGGCGCTGGCGAAGTTCCTGATCCAGCCGACGAACGTGCTCCTGCTGGACGAGCCCACGAACCACCTGGACAAAACCACGCGACGGAAACTCCTCGAAGCACTCCAGCGCTATGAGGGCACCATCGTCTGCGCGAGCCACGACCCGGGCATCGTCGACGGCGTTGCGACGCACGTTTACGAAGTGAAGGACGGGACAGCGAAAGAGCTGCTGCACCGCCGCCGCGACTGACGGTGGAGGCTTGCCGGAACGGTCTTCGACCCCGTAGAACGGGGGACGATGCCTTCCCGCCGCTCACGCGAACTGGCGCCCATCGCGCCCAAGCTTGCCCGCCTGACGGTGCTGGCGAGCGACGGTCCGGCGCTGCGGGAATACGTCCGCGAGCTAATCGAGTCAGAGACGGACTTCCGGGTGCTTTATGCAGCCCTGGATGCCGTGGCTCCAATCCTCGAGCCCGGCCTGGTGGGTGCGGTCACGGGGCGGTACTGGCAGCTCGACGCGCGATCGGATTCCGGCGGCCTCCTCCGGGCGCGGCTGGCCGCATCGCTGACGCACGTCAAAGGGCCTGGACCTGTGCCGCTGTTCAAACGGGCGGTCTCCACGTACGAAAGGACCTTCGAATCCTGCACGGGCGATCTTCGCGCGGCCGGCCTCCTGGGGCTCTACGCCGGTGAACCGGACCTCGCGCTCTTCCACGCCGTCCGCTTCATGCACGACGCGGACTGGATGGAACCGCTCGGCCAGCCCGCGCTGGCCGCTGTGCGTGTGCTCGAAGCGGCCGGGCAGGATGCGGCCATTTACGCAGCAGCGCTGACGATGGACCACCCTGATGTACTCGCGGAGTGCGTCCGCTGCCTCACGCGGCTGACCTCCGAATTGCTGCCCCCTGTCATCGCGCGAATCGAGCGGCTCAACACCGAGTACTCGGCGGAGCCGCTCCTGGCCCTCATCGACCTGGCCATGGTGGCGCGTGATTCGGAAGCGTTCGTCCCATTCATCACGCGGCAGCTGGAGGAGTCGGAGCTCGACGTCTTCCGGTATCTGGCCGCGGTGATCGTTTCCAGCCGCAAGGAGGCCTTCCTCGAGCGCCTGCGCGCGCGTTCCGACGCCGAAGATCGCAGCGCCTACCAGACCGTCATCCAGGATGCGCTGGTGCTGCTGCGTTAGCTCGCGGCGCTGGAGTCGTATCCGGGGACGAACTTGCGCCAGCCTTCGTGGTGGCCCAGGTACGGGAAAAAAGTGTAGTAGACGGAGACTCTCGGGCGTCCCGGTTCGATGGCCATGGCCATTCGCGCCTCGGACGGCGTGCGCCCGGCCTTGCGATGGTTGCAGGGTTTGCAGGCGCTCACCAGGTTTTCCCAGGTGTGGGGCCCGCCCCGGTGCCGCGGCATGACGTGGTCGAGCGTGAGTTCGCGCGTGGCGCGTCCGCAATAGACGCACTGCCAGCCATCGCGCGCGAAGATTTCCTTCCGCGTGAGGCGGACCCTGGGACGGGGGCGGCGGATCAGCGAGATGAGGCGGATGACCGACGGAAGCACGAAGACGTTGGAGGCGGTGTGGATCACATCGCGGCCGGTCTCGATGATTTCGGCCTTCCCGCGGAGCACAAGGACGATTGCGCGCCGCACGTTGCACACGTTGAGCGGCTCGTAGTTCTGGTTGAGCACGAGGACGGAAGATGACTCCATTCCGCGACGGCCCGCCTTTGCAAAAGGGTAACAAACGCATTGCGACCGGGGCAACGATCCGTGTTAAAGGCGCGAGAACGGCCTGGCGCGGGACGCGTATCATCGGCGGAGATGTTCATTCACGGCGGAGGTCCGGCACATGGCTGACGAAATGGGAATCTTCGAGACGATCTACAACTGCCGGGCGATGCGGCGGATCAAGCCGGACCCGGTCCCGGACGATCTCTTGCTCAGACTCATCGACGCGGCGAACCAGGCGCCATCGGGTTCGAACACACAGAACGGCCGCTGGGTCGTGGTTCGCGACCAGGGGCAAAAGGAACGTTTGGGCGAACTGAACAACCGGGTGTTCCAGGCCTACATCGCGCCCTCAGGCAACCGCGCGGCAGCATTGCCACACCAGGATGCGCAGGCGCGCGCGCGCATGCTGGAGGCGGTTCGCTGGCAGGCGGAGCACTTCGCGGAGATCCCGGTCCACATCATCGCGTGCCTGGAGATGGGCGGGCCGCCACGGGAGAGCTTCATGGCGGGCGCGGGCGCCGGGGGTTCCATCTGGCCGGGCGTGCAGAACCTCCTGCTGGCGGCGCGGGCGCTGGGGCTGGCGGCCACACCGACGACGTTTGCCATCTCCGACCGCAAGGCGGCACAGGAGGTGCTGGGCCTGCCCGAGACGATCGTGCCGTTCTGCCTGATCCCGGTGGGCTATCCGTTAGGCAAGTTCGGACCGGTGACGCGCAAGCCTGTCGCCGAGATTATGCGTTGGGACCGCTGGCAGTAGGGGCCACCTGCCTCCGTCATGGGGGTATCACCGGACGCGGGCTTTCTGTTCTGTTTCATAAAGATGTCCGATAGTTACCATAGATGACGTCGAACCTGTCCTGTCCGTGCGCTTTACGGGCGCCGGACGGGCCGCTATCTTTGCGGCCCAGGGCAAGACGGCGAGGGGAAGTGGAACGAGAGATGGACAGGTGAGCTACGCTGCTTCTGCCGTGCGGGCTGCCGGGGATCCCTTTGCCGACGACCCTTCCATCTCCCATGCGCTGACGCCGTTCTGGCGCGAGAGCATGTTCGGGCTGGACTACCTGGCATTGCTGACATCCCCCGTGTATTGGGGCAAGGGCGTCGAACACGGGCATGGCGAGCCGGTGGTCATCGTCCCCGGCTTCCTGGCGAGCGATGGCTCGCTGATGGAATTGCACAGCTGGCTGGGGCGGATCGGGTACGAGGCTTACTTCTCCCGCATCGGACAGAACGCCGATTGCCCGGACCACGTGGCGGAAGCGCTCATGCTCACCGTCCGGCATGCCTATCACGAGACAGGACAGCGCGTGCGGCTCATCGGGCACAGCCTCGGTGGGATGCTGGCCCGGAGCGTGGCGCTGGACTACCCGGAGTACGTGGAACTTGTGATCTCGATGGGCTCGCCGTTTCGCGATGCCGTCCGGGCACACCCCGTGGTCCACGCCGCAGCGGATTCGTTGCGACGGGGACGCGGACAGACGATCGGGCGCAACATCAAGCCGTCCTGCTTCAGTGGCCACTGCACGTGCCAGTTCGTGAAGAACATGCTCGCCCCGGATGAGTACGCCGTGCCGCACTACGCCATCTACTCCCGCTACGACGGACTGGTGGACTGGCAGAGCTGTGTCGAGGAAGACGACGAACTCAACACCGAAGTGAACTGCACGCACCTGGGGATGGCATTTCACCCGGGCGTCTACCGCGCCCTTGGCAAGCTCCTCGCACAAGGCTGCTAGGGGGGATTCAGTTCCCGTTGGCGACGTGGGGAGCGACCAGGCGGTACTGGTAGCCGTTCGCGCCGCCGGTTGCGGTCACCTTGATTTCGAAGTTGCCGCCCGAGCCGAGCAACGGCTCGATCCAGACTGTGCCCTGGAGGTTTCCAGTGGGCATCACGGACGGATCGAGCGTGATCATGAGCTTGCTTTCGTACCCCGGCTGGGCGATTCGCGGACGCACCGCATTCGCTGATTGCAAGACGACCTCGATCTCTTTCCCGACGGCGACGCCGCCATCGAGGGTTCGGGTGGCCGGATCACCAGCATGGCGCACAACGAGCCACGGCGCGGAGGTGCGAATCCGGAAGGGTCCAATGCCTTTGCCGATGTTGGCGACAGTCACCATATCCGAGGTGGCGGTTCCGTCCCGGAAGGCGGTAAGCGTCATCTGCGTCGAGCCGGCGTAGGAGAATCGCGGCTCTCCGAGGAACTTGGATGCCTCGTTCACGCTGGCGGGAAGGGTGAGGTCCTTGTGAACGTTGCGCTCTTCGTTCACATCCTTGGTGTCCGGGTCGTCCTTGAAGGCGGTCGGGAAGTCCATGGCGGCGCAACCGCCCGAAAAACCGGCCTCCTGGCAATCGAGGAAGGCCCTGGGTTGGAAGGCTGCGGCGACAGGTTCGCGGGCGAAATCCGGCATGTGGAAGACCTGGGGCGCCCACATCTGGGCTCCATTCTTCTTCGCGGGGTTGCGCATGCAGCCATAGACCTTTTCCGGATAGGTGTAGTCTCCATACAGGTAAGTGATGGCCCCGTTGGAGACGACATAGCTCTCCGCCTTGTCATCGAAGCAGTGGTAGATGGGACTGATGGCGTTGCCCGCCCGCAGTGGATCCAGCACCGGGTTCAGTGGGTGGTTGCTGAAGGCGAACCCGTTGTAGCTCCAGACGGCGTAGTACCAGTCCTCAATGGCTTCCGGGTCGCCCTGTCCGGCGATGGGCCTGAAGCGTGGAGCGCTGTTCCACTTGTCCGCCAGGATGCGGACGCCTTCCGCGATGTTGAAGACGTAGTGCGTGCCGATGAGCGCCTGGCGCGCGGTAGCCGTGCCCGTCGGGTTGGACATGCCGGTCGTCACTTGCCCGAGGCCATAGCCGCAGTCAAACGAACGGAGCACGGGACCCACGCCGCCAAACGGGACCGTACTGGCCCCGTTCGACCAGTTGGCCTCGATCCAGGCGATGGACTTGTAGAGTGAAGGGGGCACACGATGTGCGGTCGAGACCGGCAAGCGTGCGCTTCGAGGGCCGCTCACCAGCCCCTGGTAGCGCAGGTCGACGGACTCGGTCCCGATGTTATAGCTGAAGTTGACCATCTGCCCGGCAACGGCGAGGTCGATCGCCTTGCCGTAGTCGGCGATATAGTTCTCGGCTTCGTAGGTATCGAAGTCGAACGGGCCCGCGGCTCCGCAGGCGCGCGCCGGTTCGGCGGGGCGCGTCACCGCGTAGGCAAACGCGGAAGCAATGACGGCGATGATCGCCGCGCCGCGGATTAGCGCGATGCCCATCCGAAGAACCTCGTGAGATCGCCGAGGGGCTGACGGCCTGACTCGGTAACGAACTGGAGCTCGACATCGCCGGCGGATTCGTAGCCGGTCCCGGACCAGCGTTGAACGGCCAGGACCTGTCCGCTCGCGGAATAGGCCAGGGGAACATCGAAACCCGCGAGCGAGAGGGCCTGTGCGGAGACGCCGGCGCCGCTGACGCCGTGAGACGGTTCGAAGCCGGCGGTCGGTTCGGCAGCGCCGGGCCGCCAGGCGATGCCGAGCTGGCGGCCCGGCGAGGCCAGCGAAAGCGCGGAGGCGCCCGCGACATCCCCGGATGGAGCGTCGAACGAGATGGTGCGGGCGCGATAGGTAAGGCCACCGGTGGTATCGGATTCGATGAAGGCGATGGCGCCGCCGCCCGGGCGGATCTGCCAATCGCGCGTGATGGCATTGCTGAGGTGGATGGTCCGTGCGCCGTAGTAGAGGGTGGAACCGCGGCCATCGATGACGACCGCCGCCAGTTCGCCAGCTGCGTCCCAACCGATGGCGTAGGCGCCGGCCACGCCTTCGAACTGAGCGAGGGGCGCCTCTGCCCCGTTCCCGGCGGATACCTTCGCGAAGGAAACGGTGGTGCGTCCATCACCGTTGCCCGCGATGCGCGAAGCAACCACAGCGCCACCGTCGGGCGTCCACAGTGGCGTCTGGAGGACATCGAAGCCAACCGCAAGGCGCGTGAGGGCGCCCGATTCGAGGTTCAGGACGAGGAGGGAAGCGCCAGGCCGGCTCGGCGTTCCCGCATCGGCGACCACGGCGGCGAGCTGGCGGCCGGAGGGCGAAACGGCGCCACGGCTGGCGTAGCCGGGAAGGTGCGGGATGGTGCCGACAGCCATCGCTCCAGCCGGGTTGTCCGCGGGCACGACCACGATTTCGTCGGAGGTTTCGCCGGCGCGGGCGCCGACCGCGTATTCGCCTGAAGGGGCGCCGGCGAAGGCCGTCCGCGCCGGAGAGGCGCTGAAAAGCGGCGCGACGATGGCGGCCACGATAGGAAGGACCGCGAGCACGGAAGCGAACACCGTGAGCGTGATGAACAGCCCCTGGAGATTCGCCCGCTTCTTGACGGACATCGATACAGCCACAGCTACCCCCAACTACCCTTCAACGATCAATCTGGATTGGTGACCCAGCCAAGGAACGAGGCTCCGCGCGCTTCCGCGAGAGGGATCCGTCCGGTGGGAGTGACGAGTTCAAGTGAGGCGCGAACGCTCTCCGGCGAATAGACCGAGGCAACGACCGCATCGCCATCCTGGGACCAGGCGGCGGGAACGACATAGGAATCGGCGGCGGACCCGCCTTCGAGCCCGACGCTGCCACCGGGCCCTCCGAAGGTAGGTGATTCGGCGCCAGGGCGCCACGCCGCGCCGAGCTGGGCGCCCCTGGCGGGCTCACTCGTGACCACGCCGGTGGCGATGCGCATGACGGCTCCCGCGAAGGTGCGTTCCGCGCCCGCACCCGCGACATCGACAAACGCAAGGCGGCCGCCGTCCGGACTCAGGCTCCAATCCTGCGTGCGACCCGCGCTGAGCTGACCAACGCGCTGGCCGCGCCCACCGCTGATGGCCCAGAGGGCCGATCCGGAGGCATCGATGGTGACGACGAAGAGGCGCTCACCGTCGAGGCTATAGCCCACCGGGTGCGCGCCGAGGACGGCATCGAAACGGGTGACGTCTGTCACGGCGCCCGTGCCGGCGTCGACTTCCACGACGGTCGCGTCGATGCGGCCGCTGGCATCGGGCACCGCGGCGGCGACCCCGGCGACCTTGCTGCTATCCCGCGACCAGGCAAGTGAGGAGAGGTATTCGAACTCACCCTGTGCCTCCACGCGATGGCCGGAGGCGATGGTTACGATGGAGAGCTGGCCGGAGGCAAGTGCACCGCCAACCCACAGGACCGCCGCGCTGGCGCCATCCGGCGAAGCTTCGCCGCGAGCGTGGAGGCTGAACGTGGAAGGGAATCGTGCGACCGTTCGCTCGGGTGCGGACCCGGCCGGAGGTTTGACGATGAGGTCATCGCCGCCTGCCCCGGGCTGGAGGAGGAGGAGCGCATCGAGCCGTGGACTCTGAAGTGGGATGAACCCCGCGGATTCGCCTCCATCGGAGGCGGGACGCGCGGAGAAGGCGGCCCAGGTAACCAGGACGCCGGCGACGGCGCCAATTCCCAGGCAGAGGGGGAGGAGACGCCGGGGGAGACGCTGATGCTGTGGAGGCAGGCGCACGCCTTGCTGCATCCCGGGAACAAACACGCGGCTACCTCGCGCTGGCGCCCCCTAACCCGCTCGGGAGCCCGGCCAGCCTCCGGCATCTCCCAATGCCTTCGGCTTGCTTTCGAATTCGCCCTGGTACCCCCGCAGTACCGCCGATATCATACGTCGCCGCGCCCCACCAGATTCGAAAGGCGAACGGCACTGCAGGCCCTCGACGGACGCTGCAATTGCCCGAACGTAGCAGCGAGGATACGTGCGGTCAATTGATTTGATATCGCGAGAACAACAGGTTGAACGCCAATTCGGCGTATTCCTCCCGATTTTGACACCTTTGGGCACCAAATTGAGGGGAATCCCCGAGACCGCTTCAGAGGCGACAGGAGGCGCGCACGGCAGCCGCACAGTGACATCGGCGGCTTGTTCGCACGGGGTGCCGGGCCGGGTTAGACTGACGATACGGAATCGCACGGATGTTCGGATTATGACGCGCACCTTTGTCGCTATCGACCTGGAGACGACCGGGCTGGATTCGGAGAAAGACCGCATCACGGAAGTCGGCGCCGTGCGCTTCACGGAAGATGGGACCGTTCTCGATACCTTCCAATCGCTGGTGAACCCCGGACGCGAGATCCCGTTCTTCATCGAGAACCTGACCGGCGTCACGAATGCGGCCGTGAAGGACGCTCCGAAGCTCGGGACGCTCGCCGCGCAGATCGAACGGTTCATCGGCGACGCTGTCGTGGTGGGGCAGAACGTCGGGTTCGACCTGGCCTGCCTTCGGCGCGAGGGCGTGAAAGTGGGCGTCTCTGCGATTGACACCGCGCATTTCTCGCGGCTCCTCATCCCCGGGCGCAACGGACGCGGGCTGATGGGGCTGGCGGACGAGCTCGGCGTTCAGCCGGGCGTGCACCATCGCGCGCTGACGGACGCACAGACGGCAGCCGACATCTTCGTGGCACTGCGCAAGAAGGCCCAGGGGTTGGAGACCTGGCAACGGATTCAGCTCGCGCGGCTGGTAGGCATGCACGATGCACCGCTGGCAGCGGTACTTGCCGGAGACAGCGGCGCGGAGGCCGGCGAAGTCAACGGGCGGATGCCCGCCGTCAGGGCCGCGCCAGTCTACCCGGCGCTCACCCGGCGGGAACCGCGGTTGCCCCTCACGCCGCGGGAAGTTCGCAACGTCTTCGATGCGGCGCGCGCGCTGGATGCGAGTTTCGAGGACCGGCCGCAGCAGGCAGAGATGGCCTCCGCCGTTGGGAAGGCGATGACCAACGGCGGGCATTGGCTCATCGAAGCCGGCACCGGCGTCGGCAAGTCCCTGGCCTACCTGGTTCCTGCGGCCCTGCACGCCCTCCGCAACGGCGAACGCGTCGTGGTTTCGACGAACACGATTGCCCTCCAAGAGCAGCTCCTGAGCAAGGACATCCCTGCGTTGCGAGCGATGCTGAAGCAGGCGGGCGTCATCGAGGACGAAAGCGAACTCCGGGCGTCGCTCCTCAAGGGCCGCGCGAACTACGTTTGCCTTCGGCGCTGGATCGCCAGCTATGGCGCGAACCTCGGCGACCCCGACTTCGCCCGGCTCGGCGCCGAGATGTTGCTCTGGCTGCCCGAGACAGAGACGGGCGACCGCTCGGAGCTCAACCTCGACAACGCGGCCTACCAGACGTGGCAACGCTTCTCGGCGCAGGACACGGACTGCCTTTCGCGGCCCAACCCATATGTGCGGGACGGCCAGTGCTTCCTGCAGCGCGCGCGGAAGGCGGCCGAATCGGCGCACATCCTGGTGGTGAACCACGCGTTGCTGCTGGCGGACATCGCCTCCGGCGGAAGCGCTCTTCCCACGTTCGACCACTTGATCGTCGACGAAGCGCACAACCTGGAGGACCAGGCCACGAACCAGTTCGGCGGCACCGTTTCGCGCCGGTTGATGGCTGACGCGCTGGATGGCCTGCACCGGCGCGGTTCCGCCAATCAACGTGAGGGCGGCGTGGCGGCGCTGCTGAAGAGCCTGCCCGAAGGCGGCGCCACGATGGCCGGAAAGGCGCTCGAAGCGGCGGTATCGACGGCGCGAGACCTGACCGGGCCGTGCTTCGAAGCGCTGGCGAAGCTCGTGCCCGCCGGAACGGACGACGACCGGCTGCTCATTACGCGCGGTGTGCGCGGCAACTCGGATTGGGACGACGCCGAAACCGCCTGGGTGGCGCTCGACAAGGCGTTGCTGGAGACGGTGGTCCGGGCCACCGAAGCGGGCCGCATGGTGGGGCTGACGACGGCCACTGACTCGCCCGACGCGCTCCAGGGCGAGTTTGAATCGGCGGCGCGCAAGGTGGACGAGCTGCGCGCGCTGCACTCACGACTTATGACCACAGCCGACGACACACAGATCGTCTGGGCCACGCGCGAACGGGAAGGCACGGCTTCCCTGAACTCCGCACCACTCGATGTTGGACCGACGCTGCGCGAGCACCTGTTCGCGAAGCGGCGGACGGTCATCGCGACCAGTGCGACGCTCAGCGCCGGGGGCGACATGACCTACGCGGCGCGCAGGCTCGGGCTCGAAGAGGCGGAGACGCTTCAGCTTGGGTCGCCCTACGACTACGAGCGGTCGACGCTGCTCGCAGCGTTCACCGACATCCCGGAGCCCAGCGACCCGGGCTACTACCTCGCCATCAGCCAGGCCGTGGTGGACCTGGTCGACGCATCGCAGGGGCGGGCGCTGGTTTTGTTCACATCGCACAGCGCGCTCCGGCAGGTGGCACAACGTTCCCGGGAAGCGCTGAAGGAGGCTGGTATTGCCCTCCTCGCGCAGGGCGTCGATGGCTCGCCTCGCCAGCTAACGGAGAACCTCAGGTCGAACGCGCGCACGGTTGTGTTCGGAACATCGAGCTTCTGGGAGGGCGTCGATATCCGGGGGGACGCGCTTTCGATGCTGATCATCGCCCGGCTGCCGTTCGCGGTGCCGAGCGACCCTGTCTACCGGGCTCGCTCGGAGCAGTACGACGATCCGTTCAGACAGTTCTCTTTGCCATCAGCCATTCTGCGCTTCAAGCAGGGCTTTGGGCGGCTCATCCGGGATCGCACCGACCGCGGCGTTGTGGCCGTGCTCGACTCGCGCATCTTCCAGAAGCTCTACGGGAACGACTTCGTGAATTCGTTGCCGCCCTGCACGCGCATCCGCGCGAGCACGGAGACGGTGGCGTTGCGGGCGCGCGAGTGGCTCGAACGATGACCGCATGGCCGGAAGCGGCTTGTGGTGAACGTGTGCGCCTCGAGCGGTCGGCCGAGGGCTACGCCATCGTGCGGCTGGCGGACGGCGCGCCGGTGGGGCGGATCGCCCTCAGTGAGACGGTCCCGGCGACCGGGGTGATCGACGCCCTCTGCATCGAGACTTCGGAGCGCGGCTACGGAGCCGGTTCGGAGGCGGCGTGGCTCGTGGCGGAGGCGCTCGGACGGGCGGGCGTGCGAACGCTCAGGGCCTGGGCTCCGCCAGACCGGGGATTGGCCGTCTATTTCTGGAGCCGCATGGGGTTTCGGCCGATTTTCGGCGAAGGCCCAAACGGCGGCATCTGGTTCGAACGCAGACTCTCGGACGGCGAACCCGGTAGCGCGAACGACGGAACGCGGTAACGTTCTGAGGCAGTGTCCTCGGCCCCAAAACTTCCCCCCACAACGGTGAGCATTCGCTCACTGGGCCTGTCTGTCTACGTTCCGACGATCCTGTTCGCGATCGGTCAGGGAGCGGTCATCCCGATCGTCGCGCTGGCTGTGCTGGACCTCGACGCCTCGCCGGCGTTCGCCTCGGTGGTGGTGGCGCTGCGCGGGATCGGCATCCTCCTGTTCGACGTGCCGGCTGGCTGGCTGATCACCAGATTCGGCGAACGCCGGGCGATGGTTGGCGGGACATTGCTGGTCGTGAGCTCCCTGGCGGGCTCGGCGGTCGCGCCTAACGCACTGTTCTTCGCTGGCTGCACGCTGCTTCTGGGCTGTGGGTGGTCGATCTGGCAACTTGCGCGCCTGACCTACGTGAGCGACGCGGTGCCGGTGCAAATGCGCGGCCGGGCACTTTCGACGCTCGGCGGAGTGAACCGCGTGGGGAACTTCATCGGGCCGTTCATCGGTGCGGCGGCCATCGCCTGGATCGGGCTGGACGGCGCCTACTACATCCACATGATCACGGCCGCCGCGGCGCTCGCGCTTCTCATCGTCCTGATGCGCGGCGCGGACGACGGCAAGGGCGTGCCCGAACACGAACGCGTGCAGCTCCTCCAGGTGGTGCGCGAAAACGCGAACGTGTTCATCACTGCCGGCGTGGGGACAACGGCCATCCAGATGCTGCGAGCGGCGCGCCAGGGCGTGCTCCCGTTATGGGCGGACCACATTGGCCTCAGCGACGAAGCCGTGAGCGTGGTATTCGGGATCTCCACCGGGATGGACATGCTCCTCTTCTATCCGGCCGGGAGCGCGATGGACCGCTGGGGGCGCAAGGCTGTCGCCATCCCCTGCCTGGCGTTCATGTCGGTGGGCATGCTGCTCATGCCGCTGACCGGCAGCTTCGCGACGTTGGCCGTGGTCGGGCTGATCATCGGCTTCGGGAACGGCCTGGGCAGCGGGATCGTGATGACGCTGGGGGCAGACTTTTCGCCGGTGCTCGGGCGGGCGCAATTCCTCGGGGCCTGGCGGCTCTGCGGCGACCTCGGCACGGCCGGGGGCCCGCTCGTGGTCGCAGGGCTTACGGCAGGCGCGACACTCGGCGTGTCGGCGGTGGCGATGGGCGTCCTCGGTGCGCTGGGTGCATCGCTCTTCTATCTGCGCGTCCCGGAAACGCTCACCCGCGAGGCCCCGGAACCCGGCTGAGGTATGATGTTGTGGCGATGGACATCCTTAACGGGTTACCATCGCGCAACCGGAGAAGGATTGAAGTCTGCACGTGAGCGAAGCAACCAAAGTCACGCCTCGGGTCTTCGCGAACGCTCCGCTGGTTGAGGCTCTCTTAGAAATTCGATTCCCGAGGGTCACAGACCACTACGGTTCGATCCCTGGGCGGATGTTTGAACGCCTCAAGGGCGCCTACCCAAAGGACGAGGACCTCCCAGGATCCCACTTACCAGAGGCTTTCGAACTACGTCTGAG
>CAYYSD010000083.1:0-11336 GCA_964474285.1 uncultured Anaerolineaceae bacterium
GAGCGCTGCTCGGCACTTCTGGAGTGCTTGGGACACTCGTGTTCGGGGTCTACACGGTGCGCGCGATGAACCACTCTGCGCCGACGGGTGTCTTGCGAGGGGTTAGCGCTGGGAGGCGGTCTGGAGCAACTCGATCACCTGCGAGGGCGTGAGCTGCGAACCCGCGAAGGTGGAGACGGCGTATTGGACGCCGTCTCGCGTGAATGCCTGGTAGCGGTCGGCCGGGGTGCTGGGGACCTTCGAAGCCAGGGACCCGGCGCCGACGATGAACTCCGCCTTTGCGACTTTGGCGTCCGGATCGACTTCACCGCCTTTGATCGGCGGCCGGTCGGTGAGCCAGTACTCGGTGAGGTAGCCACGCCCTTCGCCTGCCGGGTTGTCGTCGTGGAGCGTGACGCGGTGGAGGACGATGAGGCCCTTGTAGCCGCTGCGCATGGCGAGACTCGGCTGCAGAAGCTGGAGGGCGCCGGCCGTGGTGCCGATGCCCAGCGCCTGCTCCATGAACGAATCGGGGATGAGCGACAGGTCGCCGGGGAGGGCGAGGGGAATCGCGAGCGGCTGGCCCTCGGTGATGGTGTCGGAGGCAAGCTGGTTGTCTTCCTTGATCTTGCTGGCGAAGACGACGGTTCCCGTGCCGAAGGCGCGCGACAGTGCACTGAGGGTGTCACCCTTGCTCACGTAGTAAAGGAAGTAGGCCGGGCTCTGGGCGAGCTGATCCGCGCGGGCGGAGGAGGGGGTCGGGCTGGCTGCGGGTGTCGCGGTTGGCGATGAAGGGACGGGCGTGCGCGAGAACGGCGCGGTCGGAAACACGGTGCCGTCTTCGATCGTGGGTTCTTCGTCCTCCGTGCCGCAGGCGACGAACAGAGCCGCGGACGCGATCGCGCCGAAAACCATCAATGGGAGTCTCAAGGCTACCTCCGCCGGTCGACAACCGGGCTCCCCTGCCGCTCTTCAGGGTGCCACAGGACTGGCGGCGCGGCCACCAGCCACGAGCAGAGCGCCTTCACGCGGCCCGCCGTGGTCGAGTGCGGCGAGGTAGCGTTCGGCCGAGATCGCCGCAGTGGCGCCGTCGCCGGCGGCGCTGATCAGCTGGCGCGCGGCCTGGGTGCGCACGTCCCCGGCGATGAAGAGCCCCGGAATGCTCGTTGTCATCGAGAGGTCGACGACGGCGTGGCCGGATTCGTCGAGGGCGACGAGGTTTGCGATCAGGGCCGTGTTCGGCGTCTGCCCGATGAAGATGAAGACGGCGGAGGTCGGCAGTTCGGTCGTTTCGCCGGTTTTGAGGTTGCGAAGGCTGACGCTTTCCACCGCGTCCTTGCCGTTGATACGCTCGACGACGGTGTCCCAGGTGAACGACATCTTCGGGTTGGCGCGCGCCTGTTCCTGGAGGAGGGCGCTGGCCCGGAGGGTGTCGCGGCGGTGGATGACGCGCACCGAACGAGCGAAGCGCGTTGTGAACAGGCCTTCGTCGATGGCGGCATCGCCGCCACCTATGACGACGGTGTCCAAGTTGCGGAAGAAGGCGGCGTCGCAGGTGGCGCAGTAGCTCACGCCGCGGCCTGTGAGTTCGGCTTCACCTGGGACGCCCAGCTTGTTGTAGTGCGCGCCGGCCGCGTAGATCACCGTCCGCGCCAGGAACTCTTCGGAGGCGGTGCGAATTGAGAAACGGCCGTCGGGCAAACGTTCGAGCGCCTCAGCCTGTTCGTAGACGAATTGCGTTCCGAACCTTGCGGCCTGCTGGTGCATCGCCTGGGCCAGGTCGAAGCCGTTGATGCCATCGGGGAATCCCGGGTAGTTGTCGACCAGATCGGTGGTCGCGATCTGGCCCCCGGTGACGTCTCCTTCGAGCACGACTGTGGAGCGCATAGCGCGGGCGGCGTAGATGGCGGCGGTGAGTCCCGCCCCACCGCCCCCGATGATGGCGACGTCGAGTTGTTTATAGTCCACCGCGTTCACCTCCGAATCCGGGGAAAACGAAGGGGCAGCCGTGTGACTGCCCCTTCGCGTTGAGTTGCTGTCCGTGGACGCTAGACGAGCGCTTCGTCGATGCGCTTCTTGAGCTCAGGCTTGGGCCGATAGCCGACGACGGTGCCCGCGAGTTCGCCGTTCTTGAAGATCAGGAGCGACGGGATGCTGCGGATGCCAAACTTGCTTGGCACCTGCGGGTTCTCGTCGGTATTCATCTTCATGAAGTTGACTTTGCCCGCATATTCTTCGCTGAGTTCCTGGACGATCGGGGCGACCATCCGGCAGGGGCCGCACCACGGAGCCCAGAAATCGACGAGCGTCGGCAGTTCGGACTGCAAGACCTCCGCGTCCCAGGTCAGGTCCGTTACTTCACGTACGTCCGACATCGTTGTGTTCCTTTCTCCCGGGCTGGCCGGAGCGGAGGCGGCTGAGATTGACAGCCCCTTCGCGTGTGTTAGTATGGCCTCACTATACCCAGTGGGGGTATCCCTGTCAATACCCCGGGAGGACAGTTCATGCAGGGGGACGATGAGAAGAGACTGCTGGACCGCCTTGCGCGCGTGGAGGGCCAGGTGCGCGGATTGCGCAAGATGCTGGAAGAGCACCGCTGCTGCGAAGACGTCCTCACACAGTTGCTGGCGGCGCGTTCGGGGCTGGAATCGGCGGGCCTGATGGTGCTCGACCGCCACCTGGAGGACTGCGTTTTGGACCAGGCGGAGATCAGCCCGGCGGCGATGAATCAGCTGCGCGAGACCCTCAAGCTGTGGAGCCGACACACGTCGCACGTGGGCTGAACGGCCGAAGGCTGGGCTACCATCGATACGTGGAGGGACCGGATTGAGCGTTGCAGCGGTGGAGTCGCTTTACGAACAAGCGTTGTTGCTTTCGCCGGATGAGCGGGAGTTGCTTGCGTCGCGGCTTCTGATGAGTGTGGAGAAGGAGCCAGGGTACGACGAGGCGTGGAAAGCGGAACTGGAACGCCGCTGGGCCGGAGTCGAACGTGGCGAAAGTATTCCAAAGCCATCGGGTGCGGTCGAGAGGCGGATCTTTGGACCGTGACCGTTGTCTCGGTGCTCGACGAAGCGGCACTGGATCGAGCAGGCGACGGAGTGGTACCGACAGTTTGACCGCGACCAGTCACTCAGGGCTTCCCTCAAGGCAGCCTTCGACCGCATCGGGGCATTTCCCGAAGCAGGCTCGCCCTATTATGGGCGGTTCCGGCGCCTGGTGCTCACCGACTTCCCCTACTCGGTCGTCTACCGGTTGCGGGGGACGGACGCCATCGTGGTGGCGCTGGCGCATGCGAGCCGGAAGCCCGGTTACTGGATTGAGTCGCCTCGCCGATGAGTCGGCGCCGAATTCGCGTCGTGTTGGACCAGGCGGAGATCAGCCCGGCGGCGATGAACCAGCTGCGGGAGACCCTCAAGCTGTGGAGCCGGCACACGTCACACGTGGCTGAGTGTCAGTCGGCGAGGCCAGCATTGCCCACAAGCGGCGGAGTCGGCGGGGGCTGTGGTGTGGCCGTCGGGACGGGCGACGGTGTGGGTGTCGCGGTCGGCGTCACGGTCGGAGGTGGCGTGGGCGAGTTCGCGGGGACCGGGGTTGCCGTAGGCGCCTGCTTTGGGTCGAGCAGGGATACGTTACGAGGCACAGGATTCCTGGGATCGAGGATGAGGGTCGGGATCCCGACAAACACGAGTTCCACGCGACGTTGAAGGCGCTGGGCAATCACGTCCTGGACACGGGCGACGTCGTCGACTGAGGGCTGGCCCGCTGTGCGAGCGGTGAGGCGGATTTGCAGCGAGCCGTCGTCCTGTTCGGACCGTTGGAAGTCGACGATTTCCGATCCCGGGATGAGTACGTCCATGGCGTCTTCGGCGGAGGAGCGAATGGCGTCGGCCTGGCGGGCTTCGTCCACGGCCCGGAGGGTGAGACCGCCCAGGAGCAGGCCCACGCCAAGGAGTGAAGCAAACGGGACGAGCAACGCATGCAACGCATCTGAGCCGTTGTAGGGACGCAGCCCAAGGGTCATGAACGTCGCGGCGGCGGCAAAGACGATGGCTGTCAGGTTGGTGCCAAAGAGAAGGAGCGCCCCACCCCAAACGCCGCCATCACCGAGGGCCAGGCCGATACCGACGGTGCACAGTGGCGGCATGAGCGCGGTGGCGATCGCTACTCCGGGGAGCACGTCGGAGACTCGTTTTCGAGCGACTGACAATGCTCCGACGCTGCCCCCGGCGAGGGCGATACCCAGGTCGAGCACGTTGGGACGAGTGCGGGCCTGTGCTTCGCCGGGAAGCGATGCAAGAGCATCAATTGGGAGTTTCTGGAGGATGAGCGCCAGGGCAGCCGAGAGGGCGACGGCGATGCAGGCGCCGGTCACGAGCGTGGTGGCGGAGCGCCAGATTCCACTGTCTCTCCCTCCGAGGGTGCCGAGGCCGATGCTGAGAATCGGGCCCAACAAGGGAGCAACGAGCATGGCGCCGATGACGACAGCGGCGGCATCCGCGATGAGTCCGAACGTCGCGAGTGCACAGGAAAAGAGGACGAGGAGGTAGTAGGTGGGGGCCGGGCGCCCGTTCCGCAGAATCTCGGCGCGGATGTGGCCGCGAGCGGGTCGCCCGTGTTTTCCGTTGTTGGGCACGACCGCAAGAGTATCAGGATGAAGGGACGCGGGCTCTGTGGACCGGGATGCCACGGGCAGATCGGTCTCGTTCGCGGCTAACTGGCGCCGGTATGACAATGGGCATCACATAACGAACACCCAGTGAGCTGCCAAACATGATCATCCACATGGCCGAAGGGGCGACCCCTGACCAGACTCAGCGCGTTATTGACCGCATCAGCCAGGATTACGGGCTGCGGTGCGAAACGATCGTCAGCGACACCACCGTCATCGGCGTAAAAGGCATGGCGGGGATCGTCGATGAAGGCCGCGTGAGCGAGCTTCCCGGCGTCGATCGGATCATCCGCATCACCGAGAAGTACAAGGATGCGAGCCGCAACTTCCACCACGAGGACACCATCATCGATGTGGGCGGCGTGAAGGTCGGCGGAGGCAACATGACCGTGTTCGGCGGTCCCTGCGCGATCGAGTCCGAGCAGCAGGCTCTCGACTCCGCGCGTCTGTCGAAAGACTCCGGGGTCGACATCCTGCGCACGTTCGTGGACAAGTCCCGCACGAGCCCGTACGACTATCGCGGGCTGGAGCTGACGCGGGGCCTGGAAATCGCGGCGGCGATGAAGGCGGAGACGGGGCTCCCCATTGTGAGCGAGCTCATCGACCTTCGCCACCTCGACGCATTCCTGAAGGCAGGGATCGACGTGATCCAGATCGGCGCCCGCAGCGCACAGTATTCGCCGCTGTTGGAAGAGCTTTCGCGCCTCGATATTCCTATCGTGCTCAAGCACGGCTTCGGCAACGACATGAATGAGTGGCTGTGTGCGGCGGCCTACATCATGTCGGGGCTGGACCGAGAAGGCCGTTCGGTCGGACACGGCAACCGGAACGTCATCCTCTGCTATCGCGGGATCAAGTCGTTCGAGACGGAGACACGTTTCGCCGCCGACATTTCCATGATCCCGCTCGTTCGGGCGAAGTCTCACCTGCCCCTCATCGCGGACCCCAGCCACAGCTCGGGCTCGAAGAAGCTGGTCGAGCGCGTGACCTACGGCTTCATCGCGGCGGGTGCGAACGGTATCGAGTTCGACATCCATTCGAACCCGGCCGAGGCGCTCTGCGATGGCAAGCAGGCGGTGAACGTGGAAGCGGCGCGCATCGTTTCGAAGGCCCGCGCCATTCACAGCATGCTCGAGGGCATCGGCTATGAATCGGGCGCCTCTTTGCCCGTCCTGGCCGGGAGATGACCTCCCCGGCGGAGGTTGCGGACCAGCCGTTCGTCTATGACGAGTTGCCCTACCCTGGTCTGTCGTTTGTGCACACGCATCCCGGGCGCCTGGCGCTGGCGGCGAACTTGCTTGGACTCGAGCCGCCGCCTCCGGAGAACTGCCGCGTGCTCGAAATGGGTTGCGGCATCGGGGCGAATCTCATCCCGATGGCGGAAGGGTTGCCCGCTTCCGAGTTCGTCGGAGTCGACCTTTCGAAGCGTGAGATCGCGATGGGCCAGGAGGCTATCCGCGAGACGGGAATCTCCAACGTGCGGCTGCACGCGATGGACCTGAGCGACATCGACGAGACGTTCGGGCAGTTCGACTACATCATCTCGCACGGGGTGTATTCGTGGGTGCCGCCGCAGGTGCGCGAGGCGCTGATGCGGATTTCGTCCGAGCGGCTGACGCCAAACGGCATCGCCTACATCAGCTACAACACCTATCCGGGCTGGCGCAGCGTCCAGGGCGTCCGCGAAACGATGCTCTACCGGGCGCGGGGCATTCAGGACCCAATGGAGCGCCTCAAAGCCGCCACCAGCTTCATGAAGCTCGTTCTGCGGGCTTCCGAAGAAGGGGCGAACCACTCGAGCTCCGCGATGGACTGGTACGAAGCGCGGTTGAAAGAGACGGTTGATTCGGAAGACGGGGCGAGCGCCGCGTTCATGCTTCACGACGAGCTTTCCGAGGTCAACGACCCGGTGTACTTTCGCGATTTTATCAACCACGCCACCTCGCACGGGCTCCAGTACCTCTGCGAGGCGCACCTCCAGGGCCTGCCCAATTACGTCTCGCGTGAGACGTTGAGGGAGATCGCGAAGTTCGCGACGGATCCGATCGACGCCGAGCAATACATCGATCTGATCGCGAACCGGATGTTCCGGATGTCGCTGCTGTGCAAGGAGGATGTGGCGATTCAGCGGCCGGTGAGGCCCGGACCGGGCCTGCTTCAACGTCTGCACGTGTTCACCAGCGCCTCGCGCGACGCGGAGCAGGATGGCGATCGCGCGAGGGGCATTGGCCGCTACAAAGCCTCCAGCGATGCGGTGATCGCATTCGACCACCCCGTGAGCGTCGCGGCGTTTGACTACCTGGTGGCGCTGAAGCCGAAGCTGGTGTCCTTTCCGGAACTGTTCGAAGCGGCCCGGGCGCGAGTTGGGGCTGGCGATTCCGCCGAAGAGCGCGAACGCGATGAGACGGTGCTGGCCACGAACCTGCTGCGCGCGTACGAACATCATCGTGAGCTGATCTCGTTCTGGGGCACGTCGCCTCCGATCGCGCACGGCCCGGGCGAGCGGCCGAAGGCAACGGCCTACTCCAGGTATCAGAGCAAGACCGGCGAGGCGCTACTCACGAACCTTCGGCACGAGCGAGCTGCGGTCGCACCTCACGTTCGAACCATTCTGCCGCTGCTTGATGGAACCCGAACTCGAGGCGAACTGCTGCGTGAACTGGAGGCGTGGGTCGCAGACGGCCGCCTTTCGCCCGTGGATCCAGGGGATGGCGAGGCGCCTCCTTCGCTCGATGTGCTCATGGATGAGTTGCTGAGTTCCCTGGCACGGATGGCTGTGCTGACCACGGCCTGAGAATAGCTACTGCTGGAGCCAGTGCTGACTCGCGCGGGAGCGATCACGGGCCTCGGCCTGGCGCTCGGCCCAGCGTGCGAGCACGCCGGCGGGCTGGGCATTGAGTGCGGCGGCGCGATGCAGCGGCACCCGCTCGCCAAGGCGGCGCCGATCGCGGACGGCACAGAGAAAGGCGGTAGCATCGCCGAGGTGGAACGTTTCGATCACCGCGCAGTCGATGACGGCAACGCCGGCGGGGAAATACGGGTCGCCGGCGGGGGTCAGGGCGAATTCGAGCCCGGCCAGCTTGTCGGCGGTTGCCCCGGAAGTCACCCCGAGCGGTTCGACCAGGTGTTCCTGGCCTTCGGCGAGCACGGTGACGGCGAGGGTGCCGCTCGCGAGCGCGAGGTCGTGCGTGTGGTTGCCGCCGTAGAGCACGACCAGGATGCGCGGCTGCTCGGGCACGATCCCGGCGCCGAAGACGGACACGCAGATTTGCGCGTTTGGTCCAGCAGGTCCGTGGCTCCCGACCGCGCAGACGGGCGACCAGAACAGGGAGAGTACGTCTGGCGGAGGCGCGGGAGCATCTCGCATCGCGACAGTATGCGGGCCGTGGTGGCCGCCGGGAATCATCTGGTGCGACCGGCCGCGTTACAATGCGGGCATGGCTGAGGACTGCCTTTTCTGCAGGATGAACAACGGCGACATTCCCGTGACGCGCATCGCCGAGAACGAGCGGGCGTTCGCCATTCGCGACATCAACCCACGGGCGCCGGTGCACGCGCTGGTCATCCCGAAGGAGCACATCCCGACGGCGCGCGAGGTGACCCCCGGGAACGCGGAGACGCTGGCGGCGATGTTCGTGCTCGCGACCGAGGTGGCGAGGATCGAGGGAGTCTTCGAGGCAGGATACCGGCTCGCCTTCAACGTCGGCGACGCGGCGGGGATGACGGTGGCCCACCTGCACCTGCACGTCCTCGGCGGGCGACCGCTCGGCGCGGAAGGCTAGATGGCCGGGAGCCTCGCCAACCAGATCGCGCGCGTTCGGCAGGAGATGGCCTCGCGGCCGGAGCGGCTCATCCAGCACGTCGAGCGGGTTGTGGACGAGGCTGTTGCGCTGGCGCGGGCGTGGGACGTTGATGCGGAGCGCGCGAAGCTGGCCGCGTGGGGTCACGACCTGTTTCGCGCGCACTCACCGGTAGAGCAACTGGCGCTTGCGCGCGAGGTGGGGGTGCCGGTGACGGCCGCGGACGAGGCGAGCCCGGTCCTGCTGCACGGGCCGCTCGGGGCCGTCGTGCTCCGCGAGCGGCTGGGCGTGACGGACGATGATGCGATCGCGGCGGTGCGCGAGCACACGGTGGGCGCCGCCGAAATGCCGATGCTGGCCAAGATCGTGCTGCTGGCGGACAAGTTCGAACCGCGGAAGCGCCAACGGACGCCGGTCATGAGGCTAATCCGCCGCCTTGCCGCGCGCGATATCGACCTGGCGCTGCTTTGCTGGGCGGACTGGAAGTGGGTGGACGAAGCGGAAGAGGGCTGGCTGGCGCATCCGGACCACTGGGAGGCGCGGGTCGAATGGGTGCGGCAGCACCACGCCGAGTTCGGCCTTCCGGGGCGCACGGCGGATGATGCTCCGGGCGATGAAGTGTCCTAGGGGAGCTTCAGGACCTGGCCGATCTGGAGGTTGCTGCAGTCAGATTCCTGCATGTTGTTCGCCCGCAGGAGTTGTTCGAGGGTGATGTTGTTCGCGGCTGCGATGGTTCCGCAGAAGTCGCCAGACTTCACCGTATAGGTGTTGCCGCCGGCGCCGGGGGTGGTGGTGCGGTTGGCGGCGGTAGGGGACGTGCCGGGCGCGGTGGTCGCCTGTCCGGGCTGCTGTGTCTGGCCGGGGGTCTGCGTCTGACCGGTGGGCTGTGTCGGCCGGGGTGTCTGGGCTGTCTGTGTGCTGGCAAGGGCCTGCTGTGTTCCGAACCGCTGGGCCTGGGTCAGGTCGCCGTTGTCTTCATCGCCGCCGCGCTGAACGACGTATACGGCGATGGCAATGATCACGATGGCGAGCACGAAGAGCCCGGCGGTCATGGCGGGCATGCTGATGCCGCCGGCGCGTGGGCGCGGGCCAAGGGAACCGGGGTCGCGCGGCTTCCGCGCGGCGCCGGGCCTTGGGAGCTGGTTGCGGTTGCCAGCGGCTGTCCCTGCGGCGGCCACGCCTGCTGCCCCCCGCGCGGGAGCCTGCTGGCGTCCGCCGGGCCGCGGGAGGGAGGTGGGAGCTGCCTGGGCGGCGGCGCGCTGGGAGCCGGCGACGCCTTCGCCAAGGAATACGGGGCAGGTCGTGTGGTTCGCGCCGAGGCAGAAGTTTTCCTGGTGGTTGCTCGCGATGCGCGTTGGATTCGGCATGCGGTAGCAGCGGTGGGCCTCTGTCGCAAAGGTCGCGTGAGAGTCTGCGTCGTCGGCCAGCCCGAGATGCGGGCACACCGAACCGATAATGTCCTCGCCTTGCTCGAAAGCCACCGTCGTTGTCTCCCGTGTTGAGGGTGCCCCACCGACCGCGACTATCGTGTCACGAGCAGGGATCGTGGGCAATCTGCGATGGGAAACGGGCGATATGACAGGAGCGGTATTGGGGGTGGGGCGGGCGTTTTACGACCCGCCCCTGCGACGGGGAGGACAATGTCGCCGGCTTCCCTGTGGTCAGCAGTTCCGCCTATGGAGAGAAACGGCGGGTAGTCCCCTACGTAATAGGGGCGGTGGAGTGACGAATTGGTGCGCCCGGCGATGGCAGCGACGCGGCGGACGGATACAATGCCGCAACTCTTCCCGAGGGTTACCGACATGGTCCAGATCGACGTACTGCTGCAGGGCTTTTCGACGAACACGAACGAGGGCAACCTCGCCTATTGCGGCGTGACGCTGCTGCGGGGAGAACGCAACACGCTCGTCGACGTGGGCTACCAGGCGCGGGGCACGCTCTTGCTCGAACGGCTGAAGGCGGCCGGTCTCGACCGCACGCAGATCGACCGGGTGATCCTCACGCACGCGCACTGGGACCACAGCCTGAACCTGTTGCTGTTCCCCAACGCCGAGGTCTTCATCTCGCGAGTGGAGTATGAGTACGCCCAGTCGCCGCACGGGGACGACTGGGCGACGCCGGCGTGGGTCGCGGACATCTTCCGTCGCGCACACAAGGTGACGACGGTCGAGGACGGCGAGGAGCTGGAGCCGGGCCTGCGCGTGATGGCGGTGCCGGGGCACAGCCCGGGGAGCCAGGCGGTGCTGGTGGAGACGCCGGGCGGGATCGCGGGGATGGTTGGCGACGCGCTGCCGAACATGGCCGCCGCGAACGCAGCGGACCCGGCCGCGCGGCTGGTGTTCTATGACCTCGAAGCGGCCAAGAAGAGCGGGCGCAGGATCCTGGACACCTGCCAGACCGTGTACCCGGGCCACGACCGCCCGTTCGCGGTGCAGGGCGGCACGACGCGCTACATCCAACCGCAGTCGATCACCTTCGTGAACCCGCCGCGTGAGGCGGACGGGACCATCACGGCGCAGATCGACCCGGCGGAGGTGCCGTTCGAGACGCTGGTGCAGGCGTCGGCGCGGCGGTGAGGGATGCGGGCGAGAAGGTCCGGGCGGCGAGGGCATTCTCCCTGACAAAGTTGGCCATTCGTGGTACTAATGCGCTATCGACCGGCAGAGGGGGAGCGGGATGGCGCCAAGACGATCGTTGGTCGCGGTAGTGGTCGGGGGCTTGCTTGCGCTGACCGGTGCGACGCTCATCCTGGCTGACGATCCCGCGAATTCCGCGCCCCCGTTTCCGTCCGGTCCGCCTGGCCCTGCCGACCAGCCGGTGTTTCCAACCGGGCTCCCGATTGAAGGCACCACCGCGGGCCTGGTGGATGCGCTCACGGAAGACCTGGC
>CAYYSD010000083.1:11346-13595 GCA_964474285.1 uncultured Anaerolineaceae bacterium
CGCGGGCCCGGAAGCACGGCCGAGGAGCGCGAGCGATGGGAGGCTGCGCGCGCCAGCGTGTTGGGCAAGCTGGAGTGGCAGAAGCAGAAGCTTGCGGCGATTCGCACTGCTATCGCCAACCCGGTGCCGGAGGCGACGCAAGAGGCGTTTGAACGGACGCTACGTGCAACCGAGTTAGCGCAAAGCCTCGCCACGCCGACTCCCGACGATCGCCCAACAGCCGGGAACGGTCGGCTGTGCTAGGCGACGGCGCCGATCCATTCGAGTTTCTTCCGTGCGGTTAGCTGCTGGACACGCCCGGTCAATTCGGTGCGCCCCGAGCCCGACAAGCCGCTCGTTGTCTGGGCCGGCGCGGCCGACGATGTCGGAGCGGTGTACTATCGCGCGCCTCGCTACAACGGGGACAACTATGTGTCGACGCCGAGCGGCATCGTCAAGGCCGAGGGGACGCGGGGCCCGCTGACCATCGTCAGCGTGACGGGCGATGTCATCGAAATGCGTTCGAAGGACGGCCAAACCGTCGTGTTCGACGCCTCGGCGCTCAGGTTCGTGGACTGAATCCGACTTCCGGTCGTGGGCGTTTGTACGTTTTCGCAGCGGAGCGGGGGGCGGACGCTTGTGGCGGCAATACCACGGGGCGTTGTGTAGAATGGCAGAAGTTGGAGTGGGGCAGATGAGCAGGATGCCGGGTCTGGACGACTCAAACGCTTGCGCTCGCCCGGAGTCGGCGGGCTGCGAGGGCGTATGTTGCCCGTGTACCGAGCGCTTTGAGCAAAGGCACGGGGCGCAACCAGAATGACCTTGATGTTCGAATGGGCCGAACTTCGCCTTGAACCAGGAGAGGAGATCCTTCGTCGTCAGAGGGCGCCAGCGAGCGGCATCGGCGGCGGCACCGATGGCCACCTCGTGCTGACAAGCCAGCGCCTGGTATTCCTGCCGAGGCAGCTCCGTGGAACCAATCGGGTGTGCCCACGGGTCTTACAGAGGCTCCTCTGGCGAGTGAATATCGATCTCAGGCAAGTGGTCATGGCAAAGGATGAGGCGTCGCGTCTGGGGATCATGAACCTTCGTGTCGCGACGTCGCCACACGGGGGCAGATGGTTTCGTGTTAGCGACCCGGCGCTCTGGGTGAACGACGTCATGAACGCACGTGCGCGGGCCGGCGAAGCGGTTGCAGCACTGCCGCGCTGATTGCTAATGAGGGAGGTAATTGCGCGAATCAGATCATTGAAGCCGTGGGCCCGGCACGCGGTTCCGATGGAACCGGGTGAGGTGCTACTCCTCGACGAGAATGCGTCGCTGCGTACCCTGAGACTCGCCGGCGGTGGACGGTTGGTGGTCACGACCAGACGGGTTCAGTTTTGCCGATGCACGAGTGTCTTCCGGTTCCGCCTGCTGCGCCTGTACCCACGCTTCTTGCGCGCGGCGGGTGAGTTTGAGGTGGACATCCGGGACGTTGCAGGGACGGTCATCCTGGAGAAGTCCCGCACCGCGATGGCCAACGTGGAAGTCCGAACGAGCACCAAAAAGGTGTACCGGCTGATCGTTCTCGACCCCGAGCAGTTTGCGGCGGCCGTCGCCCGTGCCCGAGAGGCCCGTCGATGAGAGGACCGGGATCACGGCTGGCCAGATGCTGCGCTGCGGAACCCCGGGTGGTCCTCCGCTCCATCAACCGATTGGCGAGCGAGTTGACTCGCCCATCTTTCCCGCTCGTTCGCAGGGTGCCGTCGCGCGTGTGGGCGGCAGTGGGTAGCGGGTTGTCACTCTGCCTCGGGATCGTCGTGGCGTTCCAGGCCTACGACTATTGTCGGACCCAACAGGACTTGTCGCCGCCGCTTGCGGTGCTGTCCGCGGGGGTGATTGAGATCATCGTTCTCCACGTGCTGTTCATCAGTGGCCCGGCCGTGGTCAGGATGTTTGCGGGAATGTTGGGTCGTCGTCCTCGCTGGTGAATCGCGGACTCCAGGAACCGGTTGCGAGGCCCGGAGCGGGGTCGACCCGCCGCCGAGGCGGCTTTGGGGCGCACCAAACAACGCATTCGCATTTTAACGCCGTCTTGTGCAGAATGTGCTGAGATCGAGCGGGGGCGAGCGATGGTCATCGGGACGGTGAATGCTTCGGGGGCGCTGACGAACCAGGTGAGTGGCACGACCTCACCGCGGTTCCGTATCTGTCACCTGATCCGTGGCAGCTTGAATGCGGGGATGGGCTCGTGGACGGTGGATTCCAGCTGTTCGACGACGATTCCT
>CAYYSD010000084.1:0-13488 GCA_964474285.1 uncultured Anaerolineaceae bacterium
GCAACCTGGTGACGATCGGCGAAGCGCTCGAGAAGTATGGCCCGGACACCCTCCGCATGTTCGTCCTCAACAGCCATTACGGCGCCCCCAGCACCTACAGCGACGAGGCGATGGACGCGGCGGCGTCCGCGGCACGCCGTCTCCGGGAGGCTGCGTTTGCGCAGGCACCCGCGAGTCACACCAAGGCCGCCGCCGATGTTGCTTCAGCGCGCGAACGGTTCATCGCCGCTATGGAGGACGACCTCAACACTCCCCAGGCGCTGGCCGTGCTGTTCGAACTCGCCCGCGACGTGAACCGCGGCCGCGACGAGAACCGCGACATCGGCCCTGCACAGGCGCTCCTGCGCGAACTCGCGGAAGTGCTGGGCCTGACGCTCGCCGCAGCGCCGTCGCGCGTGCAAGAGGCGGCGCCCTTCATCGACCTGCTCGTCTCGCTGCGCACAGAACTCCGCGCCGCGAAACAGTGGGCGCTGGCCGACCGCGTCAGGGACGGCCTCGCCGCGCTCAACATCGAACTGAAAGATGGGGCCGAGGGGACAAAGTGGGAGTCACGGTAGCCGGATGAACGGCTCCGGCTCCGGGCCTGCCCGGACTTCGAGCAGCTTGATGCGGCGTCGAACGCCCAGCGCTGGCTGGTCTCGTGGCTGCCTTCGCGCGGCAGGCGCGGACTACTGGCGGCGAGCCTTCTGGCGCCACCGCTCGCGCGTGTTGGCACGTTCGGGGCGGGCGGCCCGTTCGCGTGGAGGCGGCGAGACGCGCAGGTGCCGCATCAGCGGCGAAAGCGTGAGAATCGCCTGCGCCATTTGCTCCGCGACCTGGCGGCCGAGCGAGGTCGTGAGCTTCTCGAAGTGGAACGGCCGGTGGAGGCGGCGCCAGCTGGCGGTCCACTCCTCCATCTCCCACTCCGGCCCGAGCGCAGCGCGGATGAGCGGAGCGTGCGCGGCGATCTCGTGGGCGGCGGCTTCGTTGGCCTCCGCTTCGCCCTCGAAGTGGAGACCAAGCTCGACCCAGCCGCGGCCCATGATCGGCTGGAGTTCGAAGTGGACCAGCGGGTCCTCATAGTAGAACTGGAGGATCGTCCACATGAGCTTGCGCTCGGGAGTCTCGAAGCCGGCCGGCAATCCCGCGAGGGCAAGGTCCTCCGTGAAAAACAGGAATTCGCGCGCCTGCAGGGAACCGTCCGGGTTAGGCATGCACGGAGTGTAAGCGCTCAGGCGATCAACCCGAAGCCCGCCCGCCCCCAAACCGTCCGTTTGCCCTGAGCCAGTCGAAGGGCCTGGCCCGCGGCTCCATCATCTCCAGAGCCGCCATCCCTCCGCGCAGGACTGCGTTTGTCCCTTTCCGCCGCCGTCGCCATCCCCGCGACTTCCGCCCGAGGCGCGCGCGTAAGCAAGCGCTCGAGCGCCCCCATCCACGATCCCCAGGAGCCGTTCCCCCAAGGCCCGCCTTCCGCCGAAAGATGGCTCGCCCCGGGCCGGCGGGCACCGGAGGGTGAGCCGCAGCCCAGGACGTTTGAACTCGTGACCAGCGGCGACGGAGCGCCGCGGCTACCCTCAGCGTGAGCGAGTGGACAACGAAAAGGGACCGGCCGCGATGGCCGGTCCCTCTAAGTGCCCACTACGAGCTAAGTGCTAAGCACTAAGAACTGGAACCCCTAGTTCGTTCCGACGACGAAGACGCAGCTCGTCGTGCCGCTTCCGCCGATGTTCAGCGTGGCGACCTTCTTGGCGCCTTCCACCTGGTAGCCTGCGGCGACACCGGTGACCTGGCGAACCGCATCGAGGACCTGGCGGACGCCTGTGCCACCCACCGGGTGTCCGCATCCGATGAGGCCGCCGCTGGGGTTGATCGGCAGCTGGCCATCGAGGTCGATGACACCCTCTTCGATCGCCTGCCAGGACTTGCCGGGAGGGGTCAGGCCAAAGTGGTCGATCGCCATGTACTCGCTGGTCGTGAAGCAGTCATGAGTCTCGATCGCGTCGATCGACCAGACGTCCGGCACCTTCGCGCGGTGGAACGCGTCGACGATGGCCTGGCGCGTGTGCGGGAGGACAAACGGATTGTCCTTGCTCTCGGCAACCTTGTCGTCGAACCCGAGCGGGGCGGTGTGATGGCCCCAGCCGAGGATCTGCGGGATCTTGTTGATGTCGAGGTTGTGCTTCTTGGCGTGCTTCTCGGCGTAGCGCTTGCTGGCCAGGAAGACGCAGATGGCGCCGTCCGTGACCTGGGAGCAGTCCGAGATCTTGATTCGGCCGCCAATAAGCGAGTTGAAGCGGTCGTTGCTGTTGGCGTGGTCTTCGCTCATGTACCAACCGCGCGTCTGGGCCAGCGGATTCTTCTTGGCGTTCGAGTAATTGATCGCCGAGATGCGGGCCAGGTGCTCATCCTTGAGGCCGTAACGCTTGTCGTATTCGTCGCCGAGGCGTCCGAAGAGCTTGGGGAAGGGGAACTGAACGCCGGCCGCTTCCTTTTCGTACCAGGCAGCGGTTCCGAGGAAGTCGCCGCCGCGAGCCGAATCGACCGTCTTCATCTGCTCGATGCCGACGACCATGGAGAGGTCGTAGCGGCCGGCTTCGATTTCGGCGGAGGCAGCCAGGAGCGCGATGGAGCCCGAGGCGCAGGCGGCTTCGTGGCGGCCGGTGGGCAGGCCGCTGAAGGCCGGGTGCGTATCGACGAGGAAGGCGCCGAGGTGGCCCTGCATCGTGTAGAGCTCGGCGGCGAAGTTGCCGACGTGGCCCGTCTCGACATCTTCCGCCGGGATCTGCGTCGCGTTCAGCGCCCCGGTCACGACTTCGTTGAACATCGCCGAGATGTGCTTGTTCTCCTTCGTCCAGTTGCGGGCGAAGTCGGTCTGGTAACCACCAAGGATGAAGACTGGCTCGGGCATTTCTCTTTACTCCTGACTAGCCGGCGAGGTAGCGGCCGGGGGTGACGAACGGCAGATTGAAGAGCGGCGTCGGGATTTCTCCCCTGAGTGCGGCATCGAGAATCGGGGCCGGGGGTAGATCATAGCGCTTCAGCGCCTCCACCGTGCGCTTCACGCCGATGAAGTCGACCAGGCCGCTCGCCGGGATCCAGTTGAATCCGGCGGACATGATGCGGTCCACGGCCGCATAGTCTGCGACGACTTCGTTCGGGCCAACGCGGTTGAGGGCGTAGCTGACGTAGCCGAGGATGACTTTGCGGGCGATATCGGCTTCGGGGCCGGGAGCGTCCATGAACCGGTCGATGGCCTGCTGGTAGCGGCCACCGCGATTGAGCGCCTTCACCTCCTGGACGAAGGGGACGGTGATCTTCTGGAGCGGCCTATAGGTCAGGCTTTTCGGATCGAGGACTTCGACCTTGAGGCGGCCCTCTTCGTTGATGCGGCGATAGAATCCGCCGACCTCGGGCGTCTTGTCGCCAAGGTGGCCCTTCTTGATGAGGGCGCCCATATAGGCAGGCATCGTAAACGAGGCGATAGCCTCGTCAGTTGTGTTGGCGGCAACGTTATCGACGATCGCCTGGTGCACGTCCCAGCCGACGAGATCGACGGTGGCGAGCGGGGCCATGGCGCGGCCGGTGTAAGGGCCAACGAGCGTGTCCATGAGCTCAACGCCGTGTGTCTCGGCGAGCTGGGCGACTTCGTTCATGACCTTGAAGCCGATGCGGTTGCCGGCGAAGGCGGGCGTATCGGCGCAGGTGATGGAGGCACGACCAAAGCGTTCCGTGAGGATGCTGTCGATCGCTGCCACGAGCGCCTTGTCCATCGCCGGGTGAGGGATGACCTCGACGCCCGTCATGACGTGGGGAGGATTGTAGAGGTGGATGCCGGCGAAGTGTGCCTTGAAGCTGTCGCTGCGGCCTTCGGCCATGCCGCGAATCGAAAGGCCGGACGAGACCGTCGCAACGAGGGAATCGGCGGGGCGGGCAGCATCGACCTGCGCAAAGATATCCCGCTTCAGCGACATCTCTTCCGCCAGGCATTCGAAAATGAGATCAGCGCCGGCCAGGAGCTTCTCCATGCCTTCCGAATAGGTGGCGCAGGAGACGCCATCGACGACGCGTTCCGACTTGGCGATGCCCTGGATCTGCCCGAGCGCCGTCTCCGCCTTGGCGAGGTCACGAGCGACGAGGACAACTTCGCAGCCACCAGAGGCGAACATGGCCCCCGTTCCGGCGCCCATCGCTCCATTCGCGCCGAGGACAACGACTCGCTTGAGTCGCACCGCCGGCAGAGTTTCGGTGGTCAAAAGGTACCTCCTCCAGGGTTGGATAGTCGACGTTTGGGCAACAATACCCGAGCACATGACGGCTGTACAGTTTGTTCAATACCAAAGGCACGAGGTATCGAGCGTTCCTATCGCAGCAGCGATGCGCAGGCGCGGCCAGCCGGCCGGATTGGTGCATTCTACCCTGCACTGCAAGGACTCAACAGTGCACCGCGGCGCGCGTAAACTCCGCCCAGCGCCGGCTAATCAGTCCGGCCCAGGAGGCCCCATGACAGACCGGACAGGGATGGAACGATGACCGGCAGAGTCGCGAACAAAGTTGCGATCGTCACCGGGGCGGCGAGTGGACTGGGCGCCGCAACAGCTCGCCTCATGGTGCGCGAAGGCGCCACGGTCGTCCTCGCCGACATCAACGAACCAGCGGGAGAGACCCTGGCCACCGGGCTGGGGCCAACCGCCGCCTTCATGCGGCTCGATGTCACGGACGAAGCCGGGTGGAAGTCGGTGGTCGCGGCCACAGTCGAACGATTCGGCGCGCTCCACATCCTCGTGAACAACGCGGGCGTTTCGCCCCACGACACCATCGAGGACGCGACGCTCGAAGGCTGGCGCCGCAACCACGCAATTAACCTCGAGAGCGTGTTTCTCGGCTGCCACACAGGCATCCCGGCGATGGTCGCGAGCGGTGGAGGAGCCATCGTGAACACGTCTTCGATTGCGGGCGTCAAAGGGACATCGAACTACGCCTCATACGGGTCGGCAAAGGCCGGGGTGAGGAACCTCACGAAGTCCGTGGCGATGTACTGCACGGAACGCGGCTACAACATTCGCTGCAATTCGGTGCACCCGGGGTCGATCGATACGCCCATCCTGGATGCCGACAACGCGCTCCACGGCGCGGCCGCGATCACCTCTCGCGAGCGCGCCATCCCGATGCACCGCCTTGGACGCGCGGAGGAGGTGGGCTATGCCATCCTCTTTCTTGCCTCGGACGAGGCGAGCTACATCACCGGGGCGGAGTTGATGGTCGACGGCGGCATGACGGCGCGGTGAGCGGACCCCATGCGGCCCACGGCCGCAAACGCTCACCACGCCTCGCGTCGTCTCATTTGAGGCTGAGAGGCTGGCCCATCGCGGCTTCACCAATGAGGCCCCACGCGACGCTCTTGCCGAACGGGTGCATGAAGCCGCCCGCGCGCACGTCGCGATACATCCTGCTGAGCGGATGCTTCGCCATGAACCCGGCGCCGCCCGAAATGGTCAGGGCCTGGTCCACGAGGCGCACGCCCGCGTCGTTCATGAAGGCCTTGGCACACTGGGTTTCCACAAGCGCAACCTGCGCTTCGTCGAGACTGCCCCGGCTCGTGGGATTTCGCGCGTAGTACTCGTCGATCGTGCGTGCCGCCCGGTCAAGCGAACCACGCATGGCCGAAAGCGTGATCATCATCTCGGCCGCGAACACCTGGAGCACCGGACGTTCACCCGGGGGGCGTCCATGGCTCGCGATCTTCTTGCCGGCCGCGATCTGCTGCACCTCGCCCATCGCGGATTCAGCGATGCCAAGGGTCGATGCAGAGTGCATAGGGCCTGAGACGAGGAAGTTCTCCAGCAGCTCAGCCGTGATCACCCCGGCGGGGAAGCCCTTTCCCATAGCGCCTGCGGGAATTCGCACGTCGCGGAACACGATCGAGCCGCTGCCGGAGGCGCGCATGCCGAGGGCGTCCCAGTCGTCGTTCACGAACACGCCTGGCGCGGAGGCCGGAACCTGCGCGAAGCCGTAACGTTCCGCACCGTCGTCGTCGATATAGGTGACGGCCACGTTGAAGTGCGTGGCGGCCGGGCCCATCGTGCCGAAGATCTTCATGCCGTTGATCACCCAGCCACCTTCTGCCCGCGTGGCAGTGCTGGCAGGGCGGGTCAGGTCCTGGTTCGGCTCACTGACGGCGGCGGAATAGATCTCCCCCTCGCCCGCCATGCGCGCCATCGCCGCCTCGGCGGCAGCCGCTGCGCGATCCTTCCCGCTCGCCGAGGCGGTCGCGTGAATGCGCTTCAGGCCCATCATCGCGATGAGGTGCATGTTCGAACCGATCGTGGTCGAGGGGTCGCCTTCGGCAAGGCGGCTCGCTGCCACGACGACGTCGTGTACTGAGTCTACTTCGAGGCCCCCGGCGGTTCGGGGGAACGGAGAGTAGAGGTAGCGGCTGTCGCGCAGCGCCGCGATGTTCTCGTGCGGATAGCTCGCCTCACGATCGTGCTGGGCAACGCGCTCGCGGAAGTCGGCGGCGTGGAGTTCCGCCATCTCAACGAGATTGGCGCCACGTGGAGTGTGGGCCGTCAGTTTGCTGGTCACGGGAGTGTCCCTTCTTGAAGCTGGTGTAGAAATCCAGGGACCGGGCCCGGAGGGGAAGCCGGCCTTGGGGGCTCCCCTCCAGGCTGAGCCGGTCATCAGGCCGCCATCACGTCGATCGTGATCGGCACGCCCTTCGTGATGGAGTCGTAGACGAACGAGCGGGACTGCGCCCGCTCCACGACCTGGCGGAGCTTCTCTTCGGGGGCATCCCCACGGACGACGAAGCTCATCTTGATCGACTGGAAGCCGTTGCGAACGTCGGGAGAGATGCCGAGCGCGCCACGAACGTCCGCGTTGCCTTCGACGGTAGAGCGCACTTCGGTGAGCTTCACGCCGCGTGCTGCCGCTACACACACGATTGACGTGGTGACGCACGCCGCGATCGCGTGCAGGAGATACTCGGCCGGGTTCGGCCCCTCGTCGTGTCCGAGGAGGATCTCCGGCTCGCCGGCATCCACCACGAACGCCTGCTTGCGGGTTTCATCTTCCTGGCAGGCGGCGTAGAGGCCTTTGATTGTGGACCGGTTGTGGGTGCCGCCGATCCAGCTGTTGGTCGCACGGAACTGGAACCTGGCCAGTTCCGGCTGCGCCTTGATGGCGTCGATCGTGCCATAGGCCTGGTCGACATTGATCCCGTTCATCATTCGGGGCTCGGTTGCAGTGGGCATGGTGTTCTCCTTCAGCCTTCCCGGCCGAATTCGTTCGGCGGCGGTGGCACACTCAACAGTGAGAGGAACGCCGCAAGGGGCGCTTGAAGTTGATGTAGAGAACGCATGGAGAACCTATGCTGAACAGGCGCCCCGCCCGATGGGCGGCTCAACACGGCCTGCGGTGAGTGGCAATGTCGTTCCGCTTCGAAGATTTCGAACTCGATCCCGCGCTCTTCGAGTTGCGTCGGGACGGGACGGCCATTCCTCTCGAGCCCCAGGTCTACGAGGTACTCGCCTTCCTTGTCGCGAGGCACGACCGGGTGGTTTCGCGCGAAGAACTCCTGGATCACATCTGGCCCGAGCGTTACATCTCCGAGGCCGCGCTGAACAGCCGCCTGATGGCCGCCCGCAAAGCGATCGGCGACAACGGCCGTGACCAGCGTCTGATCAAGACAGTCCATGGCCGGGGGTTCAGGTTCGTGGGAACCGTCACCGAATCGCCCTCCGGCGCACCCTCAGCCGATGCCACACCCGTCACGGCACCTGCGCCAATTCAGTTCCCGAGGGACCTCGAGACGCCGAGCACGTCGTTCGTGGGGCGTGAGGCGGAACTCGCGCGAATTGCAGAGCTGTTCGCGCAGCCCTCGTGCCGCCTGGTGACGGTGGTTGGGCCAGGCGGTATCGGAAAATCCCGGCTGGTGACCGCCGCGGCGCGGCGGCTCCAGGCCGCAGGCGAATCCGTGGCCTTCGTCCCCCTGCAAAGCACTTCGAGGGCCTCCGAACTGCCGGCCCGCCTGGCCAACGCGCTCGGCCTCATGCTTCACAGCTCGAACGCGGAGGACGAGCTCCTGCGGAGCCTGGCCGAGACGCGGGTCATCCTGGTCATGGACAACTTCGAACAGCTGGCCGCCGAAGGCGGCGCTTTCCTGGTACGTATGCTGGAAGCGGCGCCCGGGGTCCGCGTGATCGTGACCTCCCGGGTGGTGCTTGGCCTTCGGGAGGAGTGGGTTTTCTCGGTCGGCGGGCTCTCGCTGAACCGCGATGCGGACGGTTCCTGCGAAGCGATGCGGTTGTTCGTGGCACGGGAGGAACAGGCCACCGCAGCGGCGGGGTCCGACCCTGAAGACCTGGACGCGATTGCCGAGATCTGCTCGCTCGTCGATGGCCTCCCGCTCGCGGTGGAGCTCGCCGCTGCGCTGACGCGCTACCTTCCTCGCCGGGAGATCGCAGCCCAGATCGCGGCGGACACAGGGATCCTGCGGGGCGAACTGCGGAACATCCCGCCCCGCCACCGGAGCATCCCGGGCCTCTTCGAAGAGAGCCTTCGCAACCTCTCGGTCAACGACGTTCGGGCGCTGCTTTCGCTTTCCGTGTTCGAAGGCTCGTTCGACGTCGAGGCTGCGACCGAGGTAGCCGGTGCGCCGCTCCGCCTGCTCACCCGCCTGGCAGACCTTTCGCTGGTCCAGCCGCGGGACGGGCGGTTCTCGCTCCATCCTCTTCTGCGCCAGTTCGCCCGCGAGCGTCTTGAAGACGCCCTGGCAGACCTGCAAGAAACACACGCCTGGTACTACGCCGGCTTCCTTGCGGCCCGTGAACCGGCCCTGGGGGGCGGCCGCCAGTTGCAGGCAACCATGGAAATCGACCGCGAAATCACGAACATCGTGGCAGCCTGGCGTTGGGCTGTAGCACATCGACGCGCGGACCTCATCGGGCGGGCGGGGCCGTCTCTCGCAGCGTTCGTACAGTTTCGTTCCAGGCAGAACGAAGGAGCCGGGTGGTTTGGAGAAGCCATCGAAGCGATCGAACAATCCCACGAGCCGGCATGGCGGACGCTCTCCGGGCTACGAATGTCGCGGGCATGGATGCTTCTGCGAACGGGGCAGAGCGGCGAAGGAATCGCCGAACTGCAGGCTGCGGATGCCCTCCTCCGGGCCCACGACGCCGAACCCGCCAACCAGCTCGGGGGCGACCCCGCGATCGCGATGTCAGTCGTGGCGTGGGGTGCAGGGTTGTATGACAGGGCGTTCGCTCTGGCCGAGCCTTCGATCGAGGCGGCGCGCGCACGCGGGGACCGGATGGGGGAAGCCATGGCTCGTTGGGCCACCGGAGCTGCCCTCCTGCGCCGTGCGCGGCTGGTGTGGTCTGCCGAGGGAACAACAGGTTCCTACCGTCCGGCCCCGGGCCCGGAAGGGCAGCTCGTCTACGACGCGCAACGGCAGATGAAGCGGGCGGCCGCGATCCTGGAAGAAGTGGGGGAGTCCTGGTTCCGTGCGTTCGTCGACACCGAGAGCGCGTTGATCGCCCGGGCCCTCGGCGACGACACGGGCTGGATGGACCATTTCGAACGCGCCCTTGCGACGCGCCGCGCCTTCGGCGACATCGGCAGCCAGATTTCGGTCCTGGTGCAGATGGCCGACGGACTGATCGGTCGAGGGGACCTGGACGGCGCAGAGAGCCGCCACGCCCAGGCATGGCCGTTGCTACGGGACTTCGGAGACAGGGGAATGAGGTCCGAACTGGAGCGTTCTACCGGGTGGGCGGTCCTCGCCCGCGGCGACCCCGATCGAGCGGCCGAACACTTCGGGCATGCTATCGATCTCGCGTTCGACGTCGACTTCTTGAACAACGCGATTGGCGGTGTAAACGGGCTGTCGCGCGTGATGCTCGAAAAGGGTTGGGCAGCCGAAGGCCAGGCTATCACCGCGTTCATCGTGGTCCACCCGGCGTCGACGGCATTTGCCCGGGCGCAGGCAATGGCGCACCTTGCGCACATCCCGGCCGGCGGGCTTACCCGGTTGTTGGAGCGGGCCCGCGGTTGGAACCTGGTGGAGGTGGCGCGGAGAAGCCGCGAAGCCCTCGCCTCAGGTGACCGATCGCAGCTCGCCCCATTCGTCGGCCTGTAGGGTTCCTCCGGGATCTCCACGCATTCTCCAGATGAACTCCAAGCTTCGCGGCTGGCCGCAACCCATCGTGGTTTGCGACGGCGAAACGCCGATCTCAACCAGGACTCGCTCCAATGCACTGCCCAAACTGCAACTCGACCTCAATCAACGGACCCCGCTACGGGGCCATCCCCGGTGGACGCCGCCGGACGGCTGTCATGCGCTGCCTGAGCTGCAATCGCACCTTCGACGCCTACACCTGGCCCGCCCAGCCCGCAGACCTCACCCGCAATCTGCGCATCGCAGCCTGATGCACGAAATCCGGCGCGGCCGGCCATCCCGGCCGCGCCCCTCCAGGCACACCACCGGCACCACCTCCGAAATGTGCGCGATGTAGACTGCGCGCCATGGTTTTCGGGAGGTGACTGCGTGACGATTCGGGCCTTTCGCCACGGGAGAAACATGGCGCTGTTCGGCTGGCTCCTGGCCGTGACCGCGTTCCTGGGTTGGCGGGCCGTGACCGCCCAGGAAGTGCCCGGTTCGCAGCGACATCGTGCCGCGGTGGCGACCGCATTCACCTTCCAGGGATCGCTGCAGACGAACCAGCCCGTGACTGGCACGTGCGATTTCCAGTTCAGCCTCTGGGAGAACCCCGTGGGAGCGCCGCAGATCGACCTGCTTGCGCCCATGACGTTGCCGGTCACGGGAGGGCTATTCTCCGCCAGGTTGGATTTCGGCGACGTGTTCCAGGGCGATGCGCGCTTCATCGAGACTGCTGTGCGCTGCCCCGCGGGGAGTGGCAACTTCGAACTCCTTTCTCCGCGCCAGGAACTGACAGCGACCCCCAATGCGCTCTTCGCGCGCCGCGCCGCGTGGGAGGGACTCGTCGGCGTGCCCACCGGGTTCTCGGATGGCACAGACGACAGCGCTCCCGGCGTACCGTGGTCGAACGTCGTCATCGTCGCCAAGAGCGGCGGTGATTTCGATTCTATCCAGGCTGCGATCGACTCCATCGCCGGCGCCAGCGCAACGAACCCCTACCTGGTGTGGATCGCCCCCGGCATCTACGACGAGCGCGTGGTGATGAAGCCCTTCGTGAGCGTGGCTGGCGCAGGGCCAGAGCTGACGACCATCAGGTCTGCGGGCGGTTCAGGCTTTGTGGCCGGCGCAACCGTTCGCGCAAGCGAGTTCGCGGTCCTGCGAGACCTGGCAGTCGTGAACACCGGTGGAGGGACCACCGCGGTGGGTATCTTCGCCAACGCCGTGGCGGGAGGCCTGGTCGAGGTCTCGCGGGTACGTGTCACCTCCGGGACCGCACCCGGCAGCGTCGCCGCACACATCCAAACGAACAGCCTCGGCACCTTCAAGATCCGGGACTCGGTGCTGAAAGTCGAGGAGACGGGTGGCACGATTGGCACCGCCGTCGGGCTGGAATCCCAAGCCTCAGGCGAAATCCGGAACACGGACGTATCGGTAGAGGGGGATGCCGCCTACGGCATCTCCGTTCCATCGGGATTCGTCCTGACTGCGTCGGACACCCGCGTGGTTGCGCTGGGAAGCGCCGAGACCCTTGGCGTCAGCCTTGGTTCAGGCCTGCACAGCCTTCAGGGGATGACCGTCCACGCCGGAGGGGGGTTCGCAACGGGGCTGCTTGGGATGGACGCGGATTTCGAGCTGCGCGACTCAAGTATTACAGCGTCGTCTTCGTCGAGCGCCATCGGCGTGGACGTGGCCCTGCCGTCCACCTTGAGCAACGGGAACCTCCCCTACCCGCGGGTGCTGAACAGCCGGGTCCTGGCGATCGGAGCGGCGAGCAGTATCGGCGTGCGGCACCGCGCCGGAGCCGGCTTGATGATCGCGGACTCCACCATCGATACCACGGACATAGGGAGCGCCCGGGCAGTCACCAACCTGGCGTTCGATTCGGGCAACGCGACGATCATCATCCTCCGGTCAACGCTCTCGGGAGTGACGAACAGCGTTGGTGCGTTCACGGCCGGCATCAGCTACCGGATATCGTCATCGTGGCTCCACGGGCCGCGCGGCGCGACCGGAACCTACACGTGCGTTGGTACGATGGGAACCACCTTCAACGCGCTCAACGGCACGTGCCAGTGACACGAGTCAGGGCGTGGAGGTCGGCGTCGGCGTCACGGTGAGGGCCCCGAGGAACGCATCCGCCACAGCGAACCCTGTGCAAGGCGCTCCCGCCGGAAGTTCGATCCGCCCGTAGCGGCCCGGTACGGGGTAACCGAAGATCGTGCCGCCGGCACACCTCCCGGAAGAGTCCGCGACCGCAAAGGCAACCAGATACGGGTTGTTCTGCCCCGCCGGCGAACCGCTGACGAGCGGGTTGACGTAGACGGAGATGCGCAGCGTGTCGGCCGGTGCTGCCGGAGTATAGATTCCGAGGTCGGGGTATTGCGTGCGCCACTTGGGGAACGCGCCATAACCTTCGTTGGTCTTCGAAACGTCCCAGGTCGCCTTCGATGCAAGTTCGAGGAGCGCGTCCCGGAACAGGGCGGCGTCGCGTACCGAGAACTGCGTGTTAGCCGGCACCGTCGGGATGCCCTGTTCCGGCTTCGCGACTGCGGCGGTGGCGGAAGGTACAGGAGAAGGGGTGGCGGCGTCCGGGTCCTGGCCATCTCCACACGCCAGCGCCAGGAACGCCCCGGACCCGAGCAGTACAGCCGCGAGCGCAGACAATCTCATCGGTTGAGTCTAACAGGGTGTTGAAAAGTGCCCTTGGGGACCGGCTACAGGGCGCTGACGAGGGATCATGGTGCATCTCGGTGAGACGTGTGGACCATGCGCGGACGAGCCGAACGCCAGGCGAGGTGGACGGGGACGCTCCTGCAGGCCTGGACCCTCGCAGAAGAGCGTGCCACCCCGCGACGAGCAACACCCGCCAGCTGGTCCTGGCGACAACAACCCCGCAGTCGACTTCCGGCCCCTGCTAGAATGCGGCCGTGGACGGGAACTCTGACGCCAGCGGAGCGCGCCTTTCAGAACTTGTCGCGCTCCTTTCGCTCGGAATCGACCTCGGGTTCGGCCAACCGATGGAGCATGCCATCCGGCAGTGCCTGATCGCTCTGAAGCTCTCGGATTCGCTCGAGCTCCCGGCGTCCGATCGCGTGGTCCTCTATTACTCGGGACTGCTCGCCTGGGTCGGATGCCACACCGACGCTTACGAACAGGCGAAGTGGTTCGGAGACGACATTCGCCTCAAGTCCGAGACGGCGTTCGACCTCGATCAGTCGAAGAGGTCGTCGTTGCCTGCTCTGCTCGCCAGGCACCTCGGCTCGGGCCGCCCACTGGCGTCTCGACTTCGAGTCAGTCTCGCATTCTTCGGCGGCGGCTGGAGGGATATGCAGAGCCTGGCGGAGAACCACTAA
>CAYYSD010000085.1:0-13486 GCA_964474285.1 uncultured Anaerolineaceae bacterium
CGTAGATCTCGGTGACGGTCCCCACCGTCGAACGCGGATTGTTCGAAGTCGACTTCTGGTCGATGGAATTCGCTGGAGAAAGTCCGTCTATATGGTCGACGTCCGGCTTCTCCATGAGACCCAGGAACTGGCGCGCATAGGCCGACAGCGACTCGACGTAGCGCCGCTGCCCTTCGGCGTAAATGGTATCGAAAGCCAATGACGACTTGCCCGACCCGGAGAGCCCGGTGATGACGACGAGCTTGTCTCGCGGGATGCTGACGTCAACGTTCTTGAGGTTGTGTTCGCGCGCTCCGCGAACAACGATGTGGTCGTGCGGCATTCGAAAACCAGGACCTGTGCAGGGCTCGATTCCGGCGCGAAACGCCGGTCATTGCGAGTGTAGTGTACACGACTTAGAACGAGTGTTCGACTCCGCGAGCCGCTCGTGCGCCCATTTCCTGACACCGGATGTCAGGAGATAACGGGCAGTTCGCTCCTGACCTCATCCCCGCCGCTGCGCGGTGGCGGCCTTCGTCTGATCCTCAGGGATAGCTGATGACGGAATACACGGAGCGACCAACCAGCTGTCGACGACCGTTGAGTGAGAGCAGCTCCATAAGGAACCCCAGGCCCGCCACTTCGGCCCCCAGCATCTCCGTCAGCCGGGCGGCGGCGACCGCTGTCCCTCCGGTGGCGAGCACGTCGTCCACAATGTAGGCGCGGTCGCCCACCGTGAGCGCGTCGACGTGAATGTCGAGCTGACCCTGGCCGTATTCGAGCGCGTACTCCACCGACATGCGCGCGGATGGCAGCTTTCCGGGCTTGCGAATCGGCACGAAGGGAAGCCTCATACGATCTGCGAGCGGCGCCCCGAACACAAATCCACGTGACTCGATCCCCACGATCGCCGTCGGCGACACGCCGCGCGCGTTCGCCTCCAACCTGTCGAGCGCATGGCCAAGAGCCTCCGGGGTAGACAGCAGCGGAGTGATGTCGCGAAAGAGAATGCCCGGCTCGGGAAAGCCGGGCACGTCACGGATGTATGCGGTGAGGTCCATGCCCGGATTGTACCTGCGCACGAACCCCACGGTCGTTGAGCGTCAGGCGGCGGGCACGAATCCCAATCGATCCCACTTCCGGCCAAGCAGCGCCTCGTGTGGAACGCCCAGCCAGTTCTCGATGACCGTCGCGTACACCGAACGGAAGTCCGTCGTGTAGTTCAGGTTGCCCTGGTCGATGAGATTCGTGAGGCTGACCGGTTCCCCATAGATACCCTTCTGCACCGTGCCTCCGAGGGCAAAGCACATACTGGCGGAACCGTGGTCGGTGCCGGCGTTCGCGTTCTCTGCCACACGGCGGCCGAACTCGCTCCAGGTCAGCACCAGTACGTCGCTCCCCCGGCCGTGCGCTTCGAGGTCACGGTAGAACGCTGTGAGCCCTTCGTCCAGCTCGAGCATGAGGCGGTCGTGGTCTTCCTTCTGGTTCGAATGCGTATCGAACCCGCCAAGCGTGATGTGACCCACGCGCATCCCCAGGTTCTCCGCGATCGCCTCAGCCAGCACAGAAAGACCGGACCCAAACGATGTGGCCGGATAGGTCACCGCAGGCTTGTAGCGCCCGGCCGCCGCGGCCAGTTGCTGGGCACTCGAGACGGCAGTGTCCGCCGTTGTCTCCAGCAACACCCCGTAGGGCGAGTTGGACGGGTACTGGTCGTAGAGCTTCATCAACGTCGCCGTGCGGGCATCCCCCTCCGCTGCGACGCGCCCGTTCACCTTGAAGTTGTAGTCAGAGGGGTTCGAGACCGACGGAACGGCGACGGACGCCGTTCGCATTTCTGGCGGTGTCGACGTGCCGATGTTGAACCCCAGGAACGGGTCGTGCGAGTCGGTCTCCATCTTCTCCAGCGTCCGGCCGAGCCAGCCATCGGCAAGCTTGAGTTCGGGGTCGCCGGCCTGCCAGATCGCCATCGACTTGAAGTGGCTGTAGTTCTGATTGGGATAGCCCACACCCTGCACGACCGCGAGCTTGCCGCCATCCCAGAGTCCCTTGAGACCGGAGAGGTTCGGGTGGAGGCCGAAGCCGCCTTCGAGCGGGTGAATCTCGCTCGCTTCGACACCGAGCACCTTGCGGGCCGCGCGATACGCGGAGTTTTCGTACGGGACCACCGTGGTCAGACCGTCGTTGCCGCCGGCGAGCTGGACGAGCACAAGGATCTTGCCGTTGTCTTTGAAGGCGAGGTCGCCCGGGTTCTGGGCCGCGAAAGCCACAGCCCCCTTCAGCAGGGACTGCGCCGTAGTGCCGATGCTGACAAGGGCGACTCCGCCCCGGACAAAGTCTCTTCGGGAAATCATCTCAGGCCTCCTCAGGCGAGCTGGTATTCAGGGCTGGCGAGCACCAGGTAGGCCGCTGTCGCCACGCGCTGTTCGGGCGACCGGATGGTCGACACGTGGGCGATGATCGCATCGCGCGATGAAGGTTCCATCCGGCCATCCACCAGGCGGTCCAGCGCCGCGTCGACGAGCGCCTCAGGCGTGGCCGCCGCAGCGAGGACCGGGATCGGCAGCGGCCGCCCGTTCGGAAAGAGCATCTGATCGAGGAAGTTCACCCGGGCGAAGAACGTGCTCGATGAGAGCCACGTCGACCCGCCGGGCCAGCCCGCGACGTTGTGCGGTTCGAACAGCACCTGGTCCATGCCGCGATAAGCAACAGCCGCCGGGGTGCCCCGGCCGCGGCCGTTGTCGGCAAAACGGAACTGCTGCTCGAGCTCCAGCCCGCGCACCGCGCCAACGACGAAGTCCACCGGCCCGCGCACGAACGCCCGGTACGAATCCTCAGAATTGAACTCGTCGGTCACGAGGATTTCCCGGACAACGTCCTTCACCTGGTGTCCGCTCGCATCCCAGACAGCAGCCAGGCGATCGATGGTCTCGGGCTCGGGGTTGAAATTCGCGAACTCCGTGAACAGGCGGGTCGACATGAACCGGCTCGTCGCCTTCTGTTCCATGATGATGTCAACGATGTGGTCGCCATCCCAGTTGCCGGTCCTGCCCAGGAACGTCTTTTGGCCCGTGTCGTGCTGGCGGGGCTGGACGATGAACTGTGGGTCCCACGCCGCCGCACTCTCGCGCTGGGCCGCGTTGCGCTGTTCCTGGGTAGCGTTCGGCGGGAGCGCCGTCGGACGCGGCGGCGCGGTCACCCTCCAACCGGTGAACGCCCGCGCACTTTCCCGCACGTCCGCCTCCGTGTAATTGCCCACGCCCATCGTGAACAGTTCCATCAGCTCGCGAGCGTAGTTCTCATTCGGGCTCTCGCGCGTGCTCTCCACCGTGTCCAGGTAGTACAGCATCGCCGGGTCTTTGCTGACGGCCTTCACCAGGTCGTCGTATTTCGGCAGCGCGTGGCTGCGGAACAGCTCGTTCTGCTTCACCAGCAGCTTCGAACGCTGAAACCCGATCTTGCTCAGCTGCGACGTCAGCAGGCCGTGCCAGATGAACGTCATGCGCTCTTCCAGCGGTCGCGCGGTGTACGACATCCGCGTGAACCACCAGCGCTGCATGTCGACGATGAGGCCGTTGCCGTAGTCGTTGAGCTCCAGGTTCATGGTCGCCAGCCGGGCGTTGAGCGCCGAGTTGTCGACGGCCTCAAAATTCAGCAGCCGGTCCGCGCCTTCTTCGCGGCTGAGAGCCGCGAACTCGTCGATCTGGGCCGGGGTTCCGCCGAATCCCGCCCGGCGCAACAGGTGCGCTGCCCGCCGTCGCGGGTCGTCGATCGGGACGTTCTTCGGGGTGGGTGGCTCAAGAGCGGTGTTCTCGTCGCCTGCCGCTTCGATCTCGTCGTCTTCGCCGCCGCCGCCATACTGGGCCGCGGCGACGAGTGCCGCCGCGGCGCCCGCGGCCGCCAACGCCGCTCCTCCGCCGAGAACCGCGCGTCGCGTCCGCGGGCGCCCCCAGTGCGATTGAAGTGGAGCCTTGCCAGGGTCTTCGTCCAACACTCTCACCTCCTGCCCTTGCGGGCCGTGGTGCTCTCTCTATGTCCGCCCGGCTCCGAAAGGTGACGGCCGCTCTTCGCCTTCCCGAAAAGTTTCGGATCCTCGCTGAAGATCCACCAGGGGCGGCAAATCACCGGGCGCCAAACGTGGCTCGCTGGCCATATCCCTGATGATCGCTTTCCGCGGAGAACCTTACCATGCGACCTGTGACAAACCGAAGCAGATTCGGCAACGAACGGCACCCCGCGCTCAAGTGGGCGGTCGCCGGGGCATCAGTCGCGGCGTTCGCCGCGGCCTGGGCCGGATTCGCCGCCAGCAATGATAACCTCGTCGCCGTCGACGTGGGCCCGTCAACGCAGTCCCCCGCGGCCACAGCACCCGCGACCTCAACCCCCGCGACTTCCCGCACCACTCCGACCCCCACCATCGGGGCAGCACCAACCGTGACGCCGGTGGGGTCGTTCACTCCCACCCCCACCCGCCGGGCGCGCACGAGCCGGGGGTCCTGAGCGACATGAGCTGGAAAGCCGCTCTCGCCCTCGCTTCGGTGCTCGCTCTGCTCATCGCGGGGGCACGGCTGCTCCAGGACGACGAGACCGGGACGGCCACCTGGGATGCGTCCCGCGCGGCCGGGTTCGTCGGCTATCTCTTGCTCTGGCTCTCCGTCGCCAGCGGCATGTCCATCCACCTGCGTGTGCGACCCAGCGGCAGCCCCCTCACCTACATGCTCGAACTCCACCGGATCACCTCAACCCTCGGACTCACCTTCGTCGCGGGACACGTGCTCGCCATCCTGCTGGACCCCGTCGTTACCTTCTCGTGGTACGACGGCCTGGTCCCGTTCACCAGCGACTACCGCCCGGTCCAGGTTGGCCTGGGAACCTTCGCTCAGTGGCTTCTAGCCGGTGTGCTTATCTCAACTGCCGTCGCGGGCCGGATGCCGTTCGCAACCTGGCGCCGCATCCACTACCTGAGCTTCCCGTGTTATGCCCTCGCACTGCTGCACGGCGTCACCAGCGGCACCGACTCGGGGAGCGCCCTGGTCCTCGTGACCTACGCTTCAACCGCCGCAGCCGTCGCTGCCATCGGCGTCCTTCGCGTCGCAGGCCGGGGCTGGGTCAAGGCCGCCGAGGCCGCTGCTTCCCGCGGTTAGAACGGCAGGCCCTTCAGCCCAAGAAACCCCTTGATCGCCGCAATCTCCGACATATGCCCGGACAGGTGCGTGAGGCCCGCGATCGAAAGCAGGCGCAGGGGCGTGGTCGGACCAACCGCACTCTCGACTTCGCGCGTGAGCGCTTCTTCGGGGGCGTTCGCCAGGAACTCTTCCGCCGCGGCAAAGACCGCCTGCGCGTAAGGCCTGAATGCGGCGGGATCCATCCGCACCGCAAGATCCCATTCGCGAGTCTGCTTGATGCCGTCATGCGGTGCCACGCCGAGCCTCCCGGCCCATTCCGCACGCGCATAGAGTGGCTCGCCGCCCAGCGCGACGTTGTGAATGAAGATGTCCTCGTCGAAGACCACGTGCGCGTAGATAGCTCCGATTGGACCGAGTGTCGCGCCGTCAATGACGTGATTCACGGTCTCCGCACTACAGTCGTCCACGACCGACTGGAACAGACGGTGGGCGGTTCGGAACTGGGTGAGGAGCAGGTCGCGTCCATCGATCAAGGTCAGCCTCCGCGACGCAGGGTGTCGCCGCCCGCAGTATGCAAGAGGCCCCGCGAACTTCGCGAGACCCCTCTGTCAGCCGCAGGCCAGGCGGGCTCAGGCGAGCAGTTCCGCCGGCTGAAGGTTGAACTCCTTGATCATGTCGGCGGCGTAGGTGATGCGGCCCGAGTTGGTGGCTGGATCACCGTAGACGAGCTTGAGGCAGGCTTCGGCCATGTGTTCGACGGGGGTCACGCGGTCCTTGTTCGACTCGTTCACAAGCCTGTGATGGACGACACCGGGCGTGGCGACCAGGCCGGGCGAAATCACGTTGACGCCAACGCTGTCGCCGGCGACCTCGGACGCGAGACCGGTCGTGAACCGTTCGAGCGCGGCCTTGCACATACCGTAGACAGTGCCGCCGCCGCCTTCGCCGCGTCCGGTGCCGAGCTGCGGGTGGAGAGCCGCATGCGAAGAGATGTTGAGGATCCAGCCCGACTTCTTCTCGCGCATCTTTGGAAGCACCAGCTGGGCAAGGTGCACGGGACCGAACACCTGTACCTCGAACATCAGCTTCATCCGGTTTTCCGGGAACGCCTGGATCGGGATGAAGTACGTCACCGCTGCGTTGTTCACGAGGATGTCGACCGGGCCGAACGTCGCTTCCGTCTGCTGGATGAGCGCTTCGCGGTCGGCCTTGCTGCTGAGGTCGCAGCGGATCGCAGCCGCCTCGCCGCCGGCCTGCTTGATGCGCTGGACGACGCTGTTCATGCTGCCCGGCAGCATGTGGTCGCCTTCCTCGACGGTGCGAGCGGAGACGACGACCTTCGCCCCCTCCATCGCATAGCGGATCGCGATCGCCTCGCCGATGCCGCGCGAAGCCCCGGTGACGACCGCCACCTTCCCCGCCAGCACGCCATTCTTGTTCACTGTCGCAGCCATTGCGCTGCCTCCTTCGTTACCGTGTGCCCGAATTGTAGGCGCGCGCCGTTCGCGGCGCACTGGCGAAGGCCTGGCTGGTTCAGGAAATCACGCCCGACGTGATCAGCTCCACCAGGTCTTCCCCCTCGATCCCGAGCAGCCGGCCGAAGATCTCCTCGGTGTGTTCACCCATGAACGGCGCCCGCGAGATCGGCAGGCGTTCGCCATTCCACGTGATCGGCTCGTGCTGGAGGAGCATCGGGAAGCCATACGGGTGGTCGATGTGTTCGAAGAAGCCTTCCGCCATCGGGTCCCGTGCGACCAGGTCGCTTACGTCCTCCACCGGCGAAGCGGGCACACCAAGCCCCTGGAGCGCCGCTGAGAGTTCCCATTGATCCCGTTGCCGCGTGCACGCCGCTACGGCCGCCTCGACCTCGTCGATGGCCGCCAGGCGGCCTTCCAGCGTGGCCAGGTCGGGCCTCGCAGCCAGGGCCTGGAGCCCGAGTGCGCCGCAGAGCGCTTGCCATTCGTTGGTGTTGCGCGCCGCGATCGCGATCCAGCGATCATCGCCGGCGCTTGGGAACACTCCGTGTGGAACGTATTCGATCGACCGGTTTCCGCGCCGCGGCGCCTCGTGGCCGTTCACCAGGTAGTCGAGCACTTCGGTGTCGAGCAGATGGACCGAGGCCTCGTACTGCGCCAGCTCGATGAATTGCCCTTCGCCCGTCCGGTTTCGCTGATACACCGCTGCCGCGATCTGGAGCGCCCCGAAATACGGCGTCGTGAAGTCCGAATGAAGCGTGCCCAGCCCAACCGGCTCGCGGTCAGGGAAGCCGGTCAGCGCGTTCAACCCCGCCATCGCGATCACGCCGTTCCCCACCGACCTCCAGCTGCTGTGCGGCCCCTCGGTGCCCATCACTGGCATGCTCGCGACGATGATGTCCTCCTTCACCGCCTTCAGGTCCGCGTAGCCAAGGCCCCAGCGGTCCATGCGATCGGGCGTGAAGTTGGAGGTGACGATGTCCGCGCGTTTGACGAGTTCTTTGGCCAGTTCGATTCCGCGCGCATGCCCCAGGTTCAGCGTGATGCTCAGCTTGTTCGTGTTGCAGTCGTTGAAAACGCCGTTCGTATCGATCGATACGCTCCCCGGCGGCTGAACGCCGACCTCCCGGATCCGATCGACCCGGGCGTACGATTCAACCCGGATGACCTCCGCTCCCAGGTCTGCGAGCAGCCGGGTCGTCAGCGGACCGGCGATCATCCAGCAGAAGTCGATGACCCGGCATCCCTTTAGCGGCTGTGGCGTCGTCATGCCGGCACCTCCACCTGCGTTGCGACCGCGATTCCGGAAGCGATGAGCCGATCGACTTCGTCGAGGGCAAAGCCCCCGGCCGACGTAAGCGCTGAGCGCGTGTGCTCGCCAAGTGCAGGCGCCCGCCGTGCCCGCGGTGCGTTAGCCGTCGAAATGAACGGCGAGCGCATCATTTCGATCGTCATCCCCAACTGCGGGTGAAACACCGGCTGGAAAAACTCGCGGGCACGCAGGTGCGCATCATGGGCAATGTCGCTGACCCCCTGCACCGGCACGACCAGCAGGCTCCGGCTTTGCCCTTCCCGAACCAGGTCATCCCGATCGAGGGTGAGGCAGAGGCGGGCGGTCACTTCCACGATTTCAGGGTTGTGCTCGAATCGGTACATGCCGTCCTCCCACTCCGAACCCAGGAACCGCGTCTCGCCTAACGTTTCGGCCACCCAACGCGCGTACTGCGGCCAGTACGGCGGATGCAGGTAAAACGACACCGACCGGCCGTCGCGCGCGGGGAACACGGTCTGCCCACCCACGTTCCCGAGCCCGCGCCGGGCGGGGGCCATGCCCTGCCACGGCCAGTAGTTCTCGTTGGCCGTCTGGATGGTCGTCCACATCATGGCTTCCTGCATGGAGACCGTGATGCGCCCGCCGGGCTCGCCCGCCAGCACCATCGAAAGCGCACCGAAGGCCGCGGCAATCGAGACCTGCTTATAGGCGAGCTGTCCCGCCGGGTGGTTGGGGGGGTCGCCGGGGAAACCGTTGAGCCACAGCATCCCGCCCGCCGCCACGCCGATGAGGTCCGTGGCGGCCCGTTCGACGGAGTTTCGGCGCAAGACCGCATCGACCACCCGCAACGAAGGGAGCCGGCCGCGCAGCCGCTCTTCACCGAAGAATTCGGCGGCGAGCTGCGACGGCTGAAACGGCGCGATAGCGACATCCACCTTGCCCGCGAGCCTTTCGACGATGGCCCACGCTTCCGTCCGATCGAGCGCGAGCGCGATGCTTTGCTTGCCGGCGTTGTACTGAAGGTGGCACAGGCTGCGTTCGATTCCACGCTCGCCAGCCACGAACGGTCCGCGCCAACGTACACCGTCGCCGCGGGCGTCTTCCACGCGGATCACCGTCGCACCGAGTTCGCCGAGGAGGCGGCCGGCGAGGACGAGGGCTTCATCCCCGAGATCCAGCACCGTGAGACCGTCAAGAGGTGGGGCCATTCGCAACTCCTGGCATGCCGTCTGTGCCCGTGGTGTGCGCAAGGATACGCACCACGCAACCGGTTGTGCATCTTGCCATACTTGCGGGTATAAATCCCGGACGGTGGGTTTCCGCCCACCACAACCAACAGGAGACATGTACGCGATGGCTGGACGACTCGACGGTAAGGTAGCCGTCATCACAGGTGGGACGAGCGGAATTGGCGAGGCGACGGTCCGTCTTTTCGTGGCCGAAGGCGCCAGGGTGGTGTTCTGTGGCCGCTCGTCCGAAGCAGGCGAAGCGATCGCCCGGGAACTCGGCGGTGCCGCGAAGTTCATCCAGGCCGACGTTCGCAAGGAAGACGATATCGCCGCGACTGTCGCCCTCGCCGTGTCGTCATTCGGGCGGCTCGACTGCCTGTTCAACAACGCCGGCGGCCCGACGCGCGGCACCCTGGAGACCGTGACGTTCGACCAGTACCGCGATGGGATGGATCTGCTTCTCGGCAGTGTCATCTTCGGGATGAAGCACGCCGCTCCGATCATGAAGGAGCAGCGATCGGGTGCCATCATCAACAACTCGAGCGTCGCCGGGCTCCGTTCCGGTATGGGCGGCTGGCTCTACAGCGGCGCGAAAGCCGCCGTCACCCAGCTTACGCGCGTGGCAGGGGTCGAACTCGGTCCCTTCGGCATCACTGTGAACGCCATCTCCCCGGGCGCAATCGCGACGCCGATCTTCTACGGCGGTTCTGCCGCCGGGCGCGCCCTCGACCCGGCCCACGAAGAAGCGAAGATGCGCAAGCTCACGACGAACCTCAGCCACGCCACCCCGATGCCTCGCTCCGGCTACCCGGAAGACATCGCCCGTGCTGCCCTCTTCCTCGCCAGCGAAGACGGCAGTTTCGTGAACTGCCACGACCTCGTCGTCGATGGTGGCATGATCGCCCGCGCCCCCACCGGACAGTAGTCACACCAGGAACGAAAGCAATTCGTTGCTGGTTTCTTCGGGAAGCTCCTCCGGGAAGAAGTGCCCCGCATTCATGCGGCGCGCCCGAAGGTCCGGAAAGTAACGCGAAAACTGGTCCACGGCCGGGTTCCCGGTCGGGATCGCGCGAATGTCCACCCCGGGCGCTCCCCCGCCGAACGCGCGGCCCATCATCCAGAGCGTCGGCTTCGTGAACGTCTTGTGCCGGTCCTCCGGTCCGAAGTCGAACGCCTCCGGATAGAGTGGGTGCTTCTCCAGCCCGCCTTCGTGCAGCCACATGGCCGCCACGTCGATGTCGTCGAGATTCTCGAAGCGTTCGCCGTGCGTCGCCGCAGCGTCAGGGATGACACGGTGAAACGGCAGCGCGTTGCGATAGTACGAAATCGCCGCCCGCTGGCTGTCCGGGTCCGCGAATGCCGCCGCATAATGTTCCACGTCCTCGGCCGTGGCCCAGGTGCCAAGCGCGGCCCCAAGCCGCCATGGGCTCGCCGGACGCCCGGGCAACGACGGGTCGCTCACACCCCCGAACATGCCCGTGATGAACTCGCGGTGGTATCGGGCGAAGTACTCCTCCGGCAGCGGCCTGGCCTTGAACCAGTAGCCGTGAACCGCGCCCTGCCCCCACGTCGTGCAGAACGTATCGAGCAGCGCGAGCTTCGTGACCCGGTCCGGCCAGTCGATCGCGACCTTGAACGCGATGAACCCGCCCCAGTCGTGCCCGATGACGTGCGCACGCTCGATGCCCAGCGCGTCCATGAAGTTGATCACGTCCTGTCCGAGCAGCTGCCGGGAAATGCGCACACCGGGCTTGTCCGTCTTCCCGAAGCCGCGGTTGTCCGGAGCGAACACCGCAAACCGCTCCGAAAGCGCGGCAACCTGGTGCCGCCATTCGTGGCTTGTCTGCGGGAATCCGTGGATCAAGATCACCGGGTCACCGGTGCCGGCCTGCCAGTAGTGGGTGCGCAGGTCTCGCGTTTGGATGAAGTGCGACTGCATGCTGCCCTCTCTCGTCCTTAGGTCCCGGTGTAGTGCGGTGTCCGGCGTTCTACGCGGGATTCGCGCGCCTCACGCGCGTCGTTTGGTGCGCTGCGGCCGTATTCCAGATGGTGGATCTCGTTACGCAGCGCGTCGTCCAAATCCTTCTGGAGGTTCTGCTGCGTCACCCGTTTCGCCGCGCGCACAGCCACGGGCGGCCACTGGAGGATGAGCCTGGCAAGCGCTATCGACTCCTCCATCAGCTTCTCGTGGGGCACCAGCCGGTCCAGCAACCCGATACGGTAGGCCTCGTCCGCGCCCACATCGCGGCTGGTGAGGATGAGGTCCATCGCCCGGCTGTAGCCGACAATGCGCGGCAGGAACCAGCTCATCCCTGAGTCTGGCGAAAGGTTTCGCTCGAGGAAGACGCTCTTGAACCGGGCGTTCTCACTGCCCACTCGCATATCGCAACTCAGCGCCAGGCTCATCCCTGCCCCCGCGCAAACACCGTTCATGGCGGCAATCACGGGCTTATCCAGGTACCACACGGACCGAGCCTGGTCGCCGACCCAGTGCCACTCGTCGAGGCGATCCGCCTGTGTCACCTCGTGCTCGGGGCGGGGCGCACCACTGATGTCGGCGCCCGAGCAGAACCCGCGTCCCGCGCCGGTAACGATGACGGCTCGCACGTCATCGTCCTTCTTCGCCTGGCCGAATGCCTCGAGCATCTCGAGTTGCAGCTGGCGGCTCAGGGCGTTCAGCCGTTCGGGGCGGTTCAGGGTGACGATGGCGATGTGTTCGGTTTTCTCGTAAGTCAGAACTTCAAACGACACGTAGTCTTCCTTTCGTGAGGCAGGCGTTTCGGCGCACTCTACCGGCTCGCGCCGCCAGTCGCGACACCGGCGCCAGCCCCGGCGCGGGGTGTACTTCAACCGATGAGCGAGTAGGATTGCCGCCATTCAGAGCGTGCCAGACTTCCACGCTCCTTCCCGGCGTCACCGGGCGGAAGGAACCTCCGATGCGACTCACCGATTCACCCGAAGAAGCCACCTGGCGAAAGACCGTCAGGGAGTTCCTTGCCACCGAGCTGCCAGCGGAACTCCGCAACAACGACGAAGACGGCGGCGACGCCGCCTCCCGCGGGGAAGAGCAGCGCGGGGGCCGTCCGGAAGCTCGCGCCGGCGGTGCCGGCTTCCAACGGGAGACGGGCGCGATGGCGACCCTCCGCCAGAAGCTGCTCAAGAACGGCTGGATCGCACCCGCGTGGCCCAAGAAGTACGGCGGCGCCGACCTCTCGGTGATGCAGCAGTTCATCCTCAGCGAGGAATTCGCCGAGGCGAAGGCGCCTCGCTTTGGCGTGCCGCTCGTCGGCCCCACGCTCATCATCCACGGCACCGAGGAGCAGAAGGAGGAGTTCCTTCCACCCATCCTTCGCGGCGAAACGCGTTGGTGCCAGGGCTTCAGCGAGCCCGGCTCGGGATCCGACCTCGCCTCGCTCCAGACTCGCGCCACCCGTGACGGCGACGACTACATCCTCAACGGTCAGAAAATCTGGACCTCCGGTGGTCACAGGGCGAACATGATGTTCATGATCGCGCGCACCGACCCGGATGCGCCGAAACACCGCGGCATCAGCTACTTCATCCTCGACATGAACACCCCCGGCATCAGCGTCCGGCCGTTGGTCAACGCCGCCTACCGTGCCGAGTTCAACGAAGTCTTCTTCGACGATGTCCGCGTGCCAGCCAAGAACGTCATCGGCGAAGTGAACCGCGGCTGGTATGTCGCCACGACGACGCTTGACTACGAACGCTCTGGCATCGGCAGCGCCGTGGGAACGCGCCAGGCCGTCGAAGAGATGATCGAATTCGCCAGGACCCACGTCGAAAACGGCCAGAGCACGCTGAAGCGGGACAACACGCTCCGGCTCGAACTCACCGATCGCCTGATCGAAGCGAACATCGCCAAGATTCTCTCCTACCGTGTGGTCGACCTCCAGAACCGCGGCCGCGTGCCCAACTACGAGGCCTCGATGTGCAAGATGTATTCTTCAGAACTCAACCAGCGCATCGCCCGCACGGGCATGAAGATGCTCGGCATGTATGGAATGCTCTGGGGCGACGGATCGCCGCTCGCGCCCAACGGTGGCGCGTTCTCGTTCCGGTACATTCGCACGATCCCGTCCACCATCGCCGGCGGCACCAGTGAAGTGCAGCGCAACATCATCTCCCAGCGCGGACTCGGCCTGCCTCGCGGCTAGGCCGGAACCTCTGCGCACTTCCCACAGCATCACGACCGATTGACCGAGGGGTAGACGATGGCTTCCGGCCCGTTGAACGGCATCCGCATCCTGGACTTCACGCAGATCATCGCCGGGCCACTCGGGTGCATGTTGTTGGCTGATCTCGGCGCCGAGGTCATCAAAATTGAACCCGTCGGCGGAGAGCCCTGGCGGCTCACCGGTCAGTTCATGCCCGGCGAATCGA
>CAYYSD010000086.1:0-945 GCA_964474285.1 uncultured Anaerolineaceae bacterium
CAGTTGCTCTGCCAGGCGCGCGTTGCCAATCGCCAGCGCCATCTGCTCCGCATATCCCTGGAGCGTCGCGAGATCTTCGGCGGTGAAGGGTTGCTGGCCGAACCGTTGCGGAACCCACAGACCCACGCATTCAGTCGCAAACACCAGCGGGATTATCGCCATCGTCGTGGGGCGGAGGATCCCCGCGGCTCGCATCTCCTCGCGCCAGGCTACGTATTCGGGCGGGAAATCTGCGCCGGTGTCGGCCGTGTTGTCGATGACCCGGGATTCGACGGAGAGGAATGCCCGCTGAAACGCGGAGGGTTCGTCCAGCGGCACAGCAGGGAGGGGGTGCACTTCGAGCCAGGATCTGACGGCCGGATCCGGGTGCCCGCGCGCAGGGGTTAATGGCTCCAGGCGCGAACCATCCTGCGAGAACAGGTGCATCGTGTCGGCGAGCCCGGCTGAGCGGACCTGCTCCCAGATGCCGAGGAGGATCTTGGCGCGCGGACCATCGACGTTCGCGAGCCGTTCCAGCCGCCAGCTGGCTTCGGCGCGGGCGGCTTCCAATTCAGCGACACGCGCCTGCAATTCTTCATAGGTCGGCATGACTTCGGCCATTCCTCCGACCCCCGAGCTGACGTCCTCAAGTGGACCGAAACTCGAAGCGCAGTCTACTCTCATGCGACTCATGACGAACAGTCCAGACGCTACACACGGGGTCGGCCAGCAGGCGCATGAAGGGCCCTTCGCTGCGCTCCGCGAACGCCTCGCGGAACTTGAGCATGAGCAATGGGTCACGTGGAGCCGCTCTCTCGCGGTGGCGGAGGTCCTGAGCCAGGACCGGCTGCGCCAGTGGCGGCAGCGCTGGGTCAGTTACGCGAATCTCTCCGAGGCCGATAAGGAGCTGGACCGCGAATACGCCGACCGTGTGCTCGCCATTCTCGAGGAGGCGGGCGTCCTTCC
>CAYYSD010000086.1:955-13423 GCA_964474285.1 uncultured Anaerolineaceae bacterium
GACATGACTGATGCAGCGCTGCGCCCCATCACGGTCACGGGCGATGTCACCGCCGACTGGGCGATCGTCGCTCCCCCGGAAGCCGAAGTGAACCTCCAGGCAGCCTACCTCTGGGAACGGGGTGGCGGAGTCTCAATCTGCGCGATGCCGGGGGGCGCGGCGATGATCGCGTCGCTTCTCGCCGATCTCGGCGCCGAGGATGTCGCCGGGCCGGTGATTCCCCAGGCAGCGCTCTCCGACCCACGCTCGACGAGCGTGACGCGAACGTTCACCACCTGGGCGCGATTCCCAGAACTTGCCGGCGGCTCGAACCAGGTGTGGCGCCCCCGCGACTTCCTCGGGCGCGCGCCTGCCGGTGAGGTGAGCAGCGGAGCGGGCGAGCCGCGCCCGATCGTGGTCATCGACGATGCCAACCTCGGCTTCCGGGACGACATTGCCCACTGGGAGCCACTCATCGAAGGCGCGGGCGGCGTCTCGATGGTCTTCCTGAAGATGGCCGCCCGGATCGGCGCTGGCCCACTCTGGGAGAAGCTCCGGGGCGCTTTTGAGGGCCGCATCACCATCTACCTTTCACTGGGAGACCTGCGAAAAGAGGACGCGGCCATCGGGCAGGCCCTTTCGTGGGAACGCACGGGGAGCGAAGTCGTCGCTGCGGTCCGCCGCCGCACCGACCTCAATGCGGCCGCACAGGTCGTGGTCGGCCTGGGCCTGAGCGGCGCGGTCGCGGTGAGTCCAGGAGGACCGGCCTGGTTGGTCTACGACCCGTCCCACCTTGAAGGCGATTGGGAAGCGAAGCACCCCGGCTCGCCCTACGGCACCGGCTCTGCGGTGGTAGCTGCCATGGCGTTCGCCTGGCGCGCTCCCGGGGCGGATACCACGGAGGCCATCGCGGGAGGACTGGGTCTCGCCCGGGCGTTGCACGAACAGGGCCTCTCCATTGCCGCCGATGGCTCGACGCGGGTCGCCATGCCGCCTTCGTTCGCGATGGACGAGGCGGCGGAACGGTTCTGCGTCAGCCAGGTTCCCGAAGAGCCCGACTGGTCCCTCCTGGGACTGAAAGCAAGCGGCGAGTTCCACAGGATGGCGGAAAAGGTGCTCTTCGAAGGCGTCGAACCGGCCGCATCCGGGATTCCGATCGAACGCATGGGCGCGTGGGCCTCAGTCGACCGCGCGGAGATCGAAAGCATCCGGAGCGTGCGGAACATCGCGCGCGAGTACCTGGGCCAGGCGGCGCCGGGCCGGCCGCTCTGCATTGCCGTGTTCGGTCCACCGGGCGCGGGCAAGTCCTTCGCGATCAAGCAGATGGCTTCGCAGTGGGCAAAAGACGGCCGGCGCATCGAAGTCCTCGAGTTCAATGTCTCGCAGTTCACGGACGATGCAGCGCTCGCGGCGGCGTTCCAACGCGTCCGCGACGCGGCCGTGACCGGCTCGCTGCCCGTGGTGTTCTGGGACGAATTCGACAGCGTCCGCGATGGTCGAGAACTCGGCTGGCTCGCCCGCTTCCTCGCGCCCATGCAGGACGGTGCATTCCAAGAGGGTTCGCTCGTGCGTCCCATTGGGCCCGCGATCTTTGTGTTTGCCGGTGGCACGCACGCCACGATGGAGAGCTTCAAGGCGCGCGCGAAGGATGTGCCCGGGGCGAAGGCGACTGACTTCCTTTCGCGCCTGCGCGGCTACGTCGACGTCCTTGGGCCGAATTGCGCCGGAGACAGGGACGATTCGTTCGCCGTGCGCCGCGCCTTTCTCCTCCGCCAGATCCTCCAGCGGCGAGCGCCTCAACTCGACGGACCGGGGGGCTTGAGTGTGGACCCGGGCGTGGCCAACGCCTTTCTCTCCGTCGAACGTTATGTCCACGGCGCGCGTTCGATGGAATCCATCGTGGAGATGAGCGCACTTGCCGGCCGGACGCGATTCGCCCGATCGAGCCTGCCCGCCGCCCATCAGCTCTCGCTTCACGTCGACGCTCCCGGGTTCCTGGAACTCCTCGACGGCCGGTAGCGGGCGGTATTCTTTCCGTGCTGCCCGCAGCCGGATCTCTGTAGTTCAACGGATGACGACTCTGCTCTCCGACGGTATCTTTGAGTGCGGGAGTGCTGCCGTCGTGTCCGCTCCACACGGCGCCTCCCATTACCACCAACATCGGGCGTGCCGCGGTTCGTGGTCAGCCCGCGAAACAGTAGCGCCGTCCTGCCGGAACGGCCGCCTCGTCCGAGGTTACCACCCGGGGCCAGCCCTTCGACCGGCTCAGGGCGAACGGGAGACATCCGACCGGCGACAAACGCCCACCAATCTTGTTGACTGCGGCGCCACTCAGCCGCGAATTCCAGGGAGGATGCGCACCGGCTCGCCGGCAAGCCACGCGAGGATGTTTTCGACCGTCTGATCGAAGAATGCGCGGTAGGTCTCCCTGGTCACGTATCCGAGGTGCGGGGTGATCACCGTGTTGTCGAGCGTGCGAAAGGGATCATCCTTAGGCAGCGGCTCCACGCTGAAGACATCGAGCCCGGCGCCAGCGATACGCCCGGCGCGGAGGACGTCGAGCAGGGCTGCTTCATCGACGATTGGCCCTCGTGACGTGTTCACCAGGCAGGCGGTGGGCTTCATCAGCGCGAGGTCCGCTGCGGTGATGAGGCCGCGGCTACGGTCGCTCAGGACCAGGTGAATGGTGACGTAGTCCGAAGTCCGCATCAGCTCGTCCTTTGTGACCAGCCTGGCGCCCCGCTCGGCGGCGCGTTCTTCGGTCAGGTTTTGACTCCAGGCCACGACGTCCATGCCGAACGCGTTCCCGACGGCGGCGACCGCCGAACCAAGGTTCCCGAGCCCGATCACTCCGAGCGTCTTCCCGTGGAGCGATTCGCCGAGACCCGTTTGCCAACCGCCATTGCGCACGTCGGTATCCTCCTGCGGGATCTTCTTTGCCAGCGCGAGGATGAGTCCCCACGTCAATTCCGCTGTCGCGCCCGGGGGACCGCCACTGGTACCGCAAACGACGATGCCACGTTCGCGGAGCGCTGCCATGTCGAACGAGGCATTGCGCGCACCGGTGGTCAGCAGGAGTTTCAGGTTGGGCAGCCTGTCCACGAGCGTCCGGGGAAACGGCGTGCGCTCCCTCATCGCGCAGATGACGGAGAACGGCGCGAGGCGATCCGCGAGCGCTGCCTCATCCGCCATATGATCGCGGAAGACCGTGACTTCGCAATCTGCCGGGAGCGTGGACCACTTGCCGGAAGACGAGAGAGCAACTCCCTGGTAGTCGTCGAGAACGGCGATCCTGGTCATGGGCGGCCTCGGTAGTGAGCTGACTGAGATGGTGCGCCGAAGCGTGCGAGCAGACAACGGTGGAGCGAAGGACGAGGCGGCGAGCCGCGCGGCTACGAAGAGCACTGGCAGCATTGTTTTGCAGGGGTGATCGGTTAATGAAATGCCCTCGTCCGTCCTGCGCAATATTCGTTTGCGAACGCTGCGATCGGCGGAACCGGCATGTATTGATATGCGAAATGTGTCTCGTTATGCTCCGCGCCAGAAATCGAGGGGAGAAATCTCGTCATGGCAGCCTGGAATGGTCAGAAGCTCGCCGGGGCAGCCGGAATCCTGTTCGTTGTCCTCACGCTGGTATCAGCATTCATCGTTTCACCGCCACCGAGTGCCGACGAATCTCCGGCCAAGTTCCTCGAGTATTTCGACGACAACCGCACCGTCTTGCTCGTCCAAATGATCATTGGGTTCATCGCAGCCATCCCGGCGGTCCTGTTCCTCTCCGGATTCTGGAACCTTGTGCGCGGCGAAGAGGCCGAGGGAGGCATCTTTGCCACGACCGCGCTTGTGGGCTTCGTTCTTGCCGGAGCAGTTGTCCTGGTCGCAACCGGATGGATTGGCGCCCTCGGCTATCTCGGAGATGGCAACGGTCTCGATGAAGGCAACGCCCGGACGCTCAGCCTCCTGGGCAGCGTGCTGTGCAACTCGGCCATCTTCGCCGGGTTCGCCACATTCGAAGGCGGCTCCGCGCTGGTGCTTCTGAACGGTTCGGCGTTCCCGAAGTGGCTAGGTTGGGCAGGACTGGTTGTCAGCCTGCTTGGACTCCTGGGCATGTTCTCGATCGGCAGGGAGGGGTTCTTCGCACCCTTCGGACCGGCCAGCTTCCTCGCATTCCTGTCGTTCTCTGCGTACGTGGTCCTGGTCTCCATCTTCATGTGGCTGCGGGCGAAGTAGGAGACAACGGTCGCTCACACTGGACTCTGCGTGGCGGCTGAAAACCGTGGCGGGCCACCCGGTCGTGGGTTCTCGGAGGGTCCGCACGGGTGTTGGTGCCTCTGCGCCAGTCGTTCGGGGCGACCGGAGCGTAGCCAGACGGGCAGATGCCGGTTGTCAGCGGGAGGCACACGGGGAGACCGGCCACGCGCACGAGAACGGGCCGGGGGAATGCGCATAGACTGGCCACACCCTTCCGTGGACAGGTGCCGTGGCCAACTTCAACTTGCAACTTCTCACAACGAATCGAATCCGCGACCTGCTCCTTGTGGCGATACTGCTGTTCCTGCTCGCCCAGAACGGACTGCCGGCGCTCCGGGCCTTCGCTGAGGGCGAGGGCAGCCCTGCAGGCCGGGCCGCGTTGCAGGAGTCCTTCACCTACCAGGGCCGACTCGTTCAGGACGGCATCGCCCAGGAAGGGAACTTCGACTTCGAGTTCAGCCTCTTCGACGTGGCGAACGGTGGCGTTGCCATCGCCACATTACCGGCGTTCACGAACGTCCCGGTGGCCAACGGGCTGTTCGCAGTGCAGTTGAACTTCGGGCCCGGCCGCTTCCGGGGCGACCAACGCTGGATAGAAGTGCGCGTGAAACCGTCGGGAGCGGGCGGCTTCGAACTGCTCGGACGCCAGGAAGTCACCGCGACGCCTTACGCTCTTTACGCCTTGAACATCCCTGAGCACAGTCACCTGGGCGAGGTATGGGTGGACAGCTTCGGGTTGGGCCCGATCACGTTCGGAGCGGATGGGGTGACGGACCCGGCCATCTCGCTGTTTCACAACAGTCTCGCTCTCATCGCGGAAAGCATCGGGGGCGACGCAATCCTCGGAAGGGCATACACCGCCGGACGGTCGGGGCTGGCCGGCGAGTCGTCAGTCCTTGTCGGGTGTACCGCTGGAACGCCGTGCTACGGAGTCCACGGCACGGGGCCGAACGGAGCCTTTTCGGCCGGCGTGTTCGGCGAGGGTAAAGAGGGCGTTCGTGGGGAGAGTCTCACGGCGGCATGTCCATCATCCACCGGTATCGCGAGTGACGCCTGCATCGGCGTCATCGGGAACAGTATGGGTGCTGCAAGTGCCGGGGTCTGGGGTGAAGGCCAGAAGTTCGGTGTCGTCGGCAAAGTAGTCACGCCGCTCCAGAGCGAGTCCGCGGGAATCTTCGGGATCCAGGGTGCCGGCCAGTGGGCAGGGCGGTTCCAGGGCAACGTCAAGGTCGAAGGAGCGTCGTCCAGCGTCGATTTCGGATCATCTATTCGCCAGATGCTCAATCTGTGGAGCACGAGCTTCGGCATCGGCGTCCAGAACGCGGTCCTCTATGACCGAAGCGGTGGGGGCTTCGCCTGGTTCCTTGGCGGCTCTCACGTAGCGACTTCCTACGACCCCGGACCCGGCGGCACCAGGCAGATGCGGCTGGATGGCGCCGGCAACCTCTTTATTCGCGGCAATTATTTTGCAAACGGCGCGGACTTCGCCGAACTGGTTGCGGCGAAGGAAGGTGTCGAGGCGGGCGACGTGCTCGTCATCGGCAGCGATGGCCGCATGGAACGGAGTTCGCTCAGCAACGACGCGCGCGTGGCCGGTGTGTTCTCGACGAAACCGGGCCTTGTTGGGGGCTCTGACATCGACGACGACGGGACCGATTCGCGCATCCCCCTGGCAGTGACGGGGATCGTCCCGGTGAAGGTGAGTGGTGAGAATGGACCGGTCCGGCCCGGGGACATGCTCGTCAGCTCTTCGGTGCCAGGACACGCCATGCTGGCCGGCACCAAGCCGGCAGCAGGCACGATCATCGGCAAGGCGCTCCAAAGCTTCGACGGGACGCAGGGGACCGTGAGCGTTCTGCTGGGCGATTGAGGTACCGAGCGTGCAGAGTTACTGTCCCGCCATTGCGAGCGCCCTGGTCCTGCCGGTGATCTGAGGAACGTACCGGTCCATGACGTCGACGATTGTCCGCCATGCCTGCTGGTGTTCTTCGGGGACGTTGCCCTCCGGGTTCTCCAGCATCGCCTGCACGTGCTCCTTCCACGCCGCTCCGGCGTTTACGACGTGCATGAACGTCTCGGCGCAGAACTCGTTGAAACTCCCGATTTGATAGTCGCGACGGGCCTTCAGGTCGCCGACGGAACCCAGGCCGACGACGAACAGATTCTGGCCGCCGTTATTCTTGAGGGTCATCCAGGCGTCGTAGAGGGCCTTGCCATCCGCGTTGAGCGGGGCGATGCGGCCCTCCAGTTCCTTCGCGAGTTCGTCTACTTCCGTGGATTTGCCCGGCTTGTCTTTCGCCGCGTCCTCGCCCAACGGCTGGTCGCGCACGTTGAGGAGCATCTTCTGGAAGGTCGCGTGGCCGATTTCGTGCAGCAGCAGCCGCATGAACACTTCAGGACTTTGCTGTCCGCGGTCCGCCTCGATGTGAACCGTGTTGTCCTGGTAGAGGCCGCCCAGCTTATTCGCCTCGGCCGAGAGGAAATTGAACGAGACGCTTTTCAGGCTGTCCTTGAAGTCTGGATGCATCTCGAGGAATCCGCCAAGAGCCATCGCGGAGTGCGTCTTGAGGGACTGCGCGATGTTGAAGAAGCGGAACCTCGGCCCGGGTTTGCCCTTCACCTTAAGCGAACTCGCAATCGTGTCCTGGCTCACACGCTCGGCCAGGCGGACAGAGTTGTGGTTCACCGATGGGGGCGGGGGGCCGCCGGAGTAGATGGTCTGGAGGCGCGCAGCCACCTCGTCCACCAGCTCGACGAGACCCTTCGCCGTCAGTTTGAGGTCGGCGCCGGTGTCCACAATTGCGTTGCGAAGGATTCGCTCCCGAATCTCGGGCGGCGTCCGGGAAGTCTCAAACGCTGCGGTGACATCAGGTGGAAGGGCGTTGGCATCGACAATGGGGGCATCGTCGACGGCAAGGGCCCTCTGCGCGATGACTGCGCTGGAAGTTGCGGGGCGAGGCGTTCCGGCGTTACCACGGGCGTCGCTGAGAAGACCGGTCACCACTCGATTGCCAACCGTCCGTTGCAGCCGGAGTGCCCGCGCCGGGAGCACTGCGTCGCCGGCGTGCAATTGGGGGCCGATATGAGATCGCCACTCGATCGGGCGAATCGCGGGAACGTTGTCCGACGGCTTCGGGGCAATCCGCCGTAGAATGGACGGCGCCCGCCCGTTGATAGTTCGTCGAATTCGCAAGGTGCTGATGCCCCGGACTTACATGGCCGGGAATGATGACACACGCGCGGTGCAGGTGGAAACCGCTGCACGATCCAAAGGGCATTCGAAAGCCCGGAATGAACGCGGAAAAGCAAGAACCGGCTGTGTAGCCGGTGAGTCAATCCTTCGCGTAGAAGTCGTGGAAGCGCAGAGCCACAAAAGACACCCACCGGCACAAGTTTCGCTCAGCCATTGATTCGCCCATCGATTTTATCGCAGACTGTCGCCCGACATCGGCCGGCGATTGGTGCACGCGGCTTTCGGCGCGACATCCGTGATACCGGACCCCTGGTTTCCTCGCCGCGCGCAGGAGCCGCAAGAAACTTTGCCGGGGACGTGAAACGTTTGCCACGGCAACGGGACAGATAGAGAGCAAGAGCGGCCGCCCAAAACAATGCTTTGCCGCGTCGTTCGTTCGTTCGGACCGGCCCCGGCAAGAAGGAGGTGCGTACTCGCTTATCGCCATACCACACCGCGATCCGGCGGCCACCCGTACAGACGACACTGGCACCACATATTTCATGGAGGACCGACGTGACAATGACCATGACCGAGGAGCGGACGACCTTCATCACGGACGACATGCTTGACCGTTTCCGCGAACGAGCGGCCGGATACGACCGTGACAACCGCTTCTTCCAGGAGGACTGGGACGAAATCAAGGCGTCAGGATTCCTGACCTGCCTCGTCCCAACCGAATTTGGCGGAGCCGGCTGGAGCGTCGCTCGCTACGCGAAGGAATTGCAGCGCATGGCCGAATACGCACCGGCGACAGCGCTCGCCGTCAACATGCACAGCTACTGGGTGGGCATCGCGGCGGAGATGCGCCGCCTGGGCGATCCGTCGCTCGAATGGCTCCTGAAGGAAGCAGCCGCTGGCGAGATTTTCGCAGCGGGCCACGCCGAATCCGGCAACGACCTGCCCGGCTTCCTCTCGACCGCCAAAGCCGAGCGCCTGGACGGCGGCTATCGCATCACGGGCCACAAGATGTTCGGCAGTCTCACGCCGGTCTGGACCCGCTATGGCTGCCACGCGATGACCGCCGACGGCAACGTGATCCACGCCTTCATGCCGCGGGACACTCCGAACTTCACGATCAAGGAAACGTGGGACACGCTCGGAATGCGCGCCACACGAAGCGACGACACGATTCTCGACGGCGTTTTCGTCCCGGACCGCTACATCGGACGCGTTCTGCCGGCAGGTTCCGCCGACCTCTTCATCCTGTCACTGTTCGCGGTTGCTTTGAGCGGCATCTCTGCTGTGTACCTCGGCATCGCGCACCGGGCGATGGAGTTGGCCGTCGCGAGCGCGCACAAGCGCACGTCGCTGGCGCTCACGCGTTCGATGGCCTACAACGCCGAGGTCCAGCACAACGCCGCCAAAATGGCGATGAAGCTCGAAGCGATGGACGCTCAGCTCGATCGGCTGACGAGCGACTGGTCCAACAACGTGGATCACGGCGACAGGTGGCCGCTCAAGATCGTTGCGACGAAGTACAACGTCGTGGAAGGCGCGGCTGAGGTCGTCGACCGTGCGATGGCCATCTCCGGCGGCACAGGGATGTTCAAGTCCAACGAGCTCGAACGGCTCTATCGCGATGTCCGCTGTGGCGGCTTCCACCCGGCCAACACGCTCCTGGCCCCGGAGATCGTCGGCAAGATCGCCCTCGGAATCGACCTGGGCGAACAGCCGCGGTGGGGTTAATGACTCAATCATCATGGTGACGGGGAGGCTGCACTTGCCCGCAGCCTCCTCTTCCCAGGTTCGCGCAGGGCCGGCCGGGGTCATTCGCCCGCGTGAGCAACGAACGCGTGGACCTTCCCGCATGTCAGCGAACGGGCGCCTCTCCGGGCCGGCGCACGCGCCACGCTCGACGCGTTGTCGCGGGCAACCTCGGAGCCCCGGCAAAACGTGTTGGCCGCTCACCGGCGAGCGAAATCCCGTCGACACCTCGATCAGCGCAGGTGAAGGCGTCTTCGAGAGGTCGAACACGGGACAACGCTCCCGATTTCTGGTTCCGCGGCTTCCTCAACAGATTTCAGACAATGACGGACGGAATACAGTTCTGCGGCCACCACTTTTTCCAGGATGGAGCGGGCGGCCACACCATGGCGATGGATGAGCGACGGAAGCCGAAATTCACCGGGCAGCTGAGAAAGCGCGGTGAACCGTTCAGCGAGCCATCAACCGAGGATTGGGTACGATTTCAGCGGTTTCGGGAGCAAGATGAAGTCTAAGAGCACTATGGACGATCCCCGAGTTCTTGCTGCGGCACCTGGTGCGGGGGGCGGCATGTGACCCCCAACACGCGCCGACACGGGTGCGCCCTGGCGCACGTGAAGTCCGGGGACGACCAGGGCATCGCGTGCAGTTAGGCAATGGCCGCAGGGGGTGATGTGAGGCGGCGGCGATTCGACGCCGTTCGAGCGGCACGTACCGGGAGACTCTTCTGGCATGCTCGCGCCGGGTTGGTGCAAGGAGGATAATCCGCAGGCCGATGGCTCACTGCCGCTTCGGCAAGCACAGAGCCGTACCGCATCCGCCGTTGCCTCACTCGACGCACCAAACGCGTGCGACCGCACTTCGCCGGGATTGGATGGTTTCATGGACCAGGCCGCCATCGATAGCCTCACCGAAGCGAGGGCCAAAGCCTACGACTCGGCTCGCGCTGAAGCGGTCGCGAAGATCCATGAGCGCGGGCGCCTCACCGCCAGGGAACGCATCACGGCTGTCCTGGACCCGGGTTCGTTCATCGAAACGGGCGTGCTCGCTGGAGACGAAGGTGAACCCGCGGCGGGCTTCGTGGGCGGCTACGGTACGCTCTACGGTCGACCGATCGCCATCGGCTCATACGACTACTCGGTCGCGGGCGGGACGCAAACGTCCATCAACCACACAAAGCTCGCGCGCGTCGTCGAGCTGGCGCAGCGCTATCGCTGGCCCCTCCTCTGTTTCGCCGATGGTGGCGGCGCCCGCGCCCAGGGCCTCGCGAGCGGGCGCACGCCGGGCGGCGCGATGCGGACGGGGATGGGGGACTACGACGGGCTCGCGGCTCTCTCGGGATGGGCGCCCATCGTCTCGATCGTCTCGGGCCGTTCGTTCGCGGGGACCGCCAGCATCGCCGGCTTCTCCGATGTGGTGTTTGCGACCCGCGGTTCGGCGATAGGCATGGGTGGCCCGCCCCTCGTCGAAGCTGCACTGGGCCTGAAGCTCTCTCCGGAAGAGCTGGCCCCTTCGGAGATGCACGAAGTCAAGGGTGGGATCGATCGGTTGGTGCAGGATGAGCCGGAGGCTATCGATCTCGCTCGCAAGTACCTGGCGTTCTTCCTTGTCGACAAGACTGAAGGCACGATTTCACCTACCCACGACAGTATCCGGTCGATCGTCCCGGACAATCGACGTGGTCTCTACGACATGCGAAAGGTCGTCACCGCCCTGACCGACCTGGATAGTGTCCTGGAACTCCGCCCCAACTGGGCTACCTCCGCGATCACGGCGTTCGCCCGGATTGGCGGCCATTCCATCGCGGTGATTGCCAACCAGCCGTTGTCTCCCATCGCGGGGGCGATCGATGCTGACGCGTCGGACAAGTTCGCCAGGTTCATCGGCCTCGCGGACGCGTTCGATATCCCCATCCTCTCGCTCCTCGATAGCCCCGGGTTCATGCTCGGCCCGGATGCGGAGCGGGCCGGCATCGCACGTCACCACGCTCGGCCGCTCCTGGCCCAAATGCATCGCACGGTGCCGCTCTTCCTTATTCACATACGAAAGGCCTATGGGTTCGGGCCAAGCGCGATGGGCTATCAATACCAGGCCAACGACCTTCGCCTTGCCTGGCCAAACGTTGAGGCGGGAGGCATGGCGCTTGAAGGCGCCGCCACGCTGATTCGGAGGAAGGAAGGCACGCTTCATGATGATGAGCAGGCCGAGCGTGAGGCGCGGAACGCAATGGCGACTGAATTGCGAGCGCGAAGCCTCGCCCTGAACGCGGGACGCAACTACGCCTACGACGAGGTTATCGACCCCGCCGAGACACGCGACCGCGTGATCCGGATGCTGGAGCTCATTCCCAGGCCTCCGCCGCGCGAACGGAAGAAGCGCTACATCGACCCGTGGTAGCAGTCGTTCCGGTCTTCGGGAAATCGGGTTTCGGGTTGGAACGCCGGAAGGAGGATATCGGTTGACAGAGATCGCTTCCCCCGTGACAGGGACCGTCCTGGACGTGCTCGTAGCCCTGCACGATGCCGTCGAACCCGGTCAGACGCTGCTCATCCTCGAGTCAATGAAGATGGAGTTTCCGATTGAGGCAACTGTGGGTGGAGTCGTCGCGGCCGTCGCCGTTGTCGCCGGCGCGGCCGTTGCGCCCGGCCAGACGCTTGTCACCATCCGTTGATGGGGATCGGCGCGGGAAGTGACCGAGCTGACCCGCGATTCTGCAGGTGCGTGCGGTCATGGGAAGCCCTGCACCGGCTCAGGGTGTTCGGAGAAAGGGAACGACAGGCGCGGCAAACGGTCCCGGAACGCTAGAGTTGGTCTCCCATCCGCATGATCGCGGGGCCCATCAACATCATGAGCATGGCCGGGAGCACGAGAAGGACCAGCACGATGATCATTTTCACCGGGGCCCGTTGCGCCGCAACCTCCGCCCGCTGGCGGCGCCTGGTGCGCACCTGTGCGGCCTGCGTGCGCAGAACCTGCCCGATGGGAATGCCGGTCTGTTCGGCCTGGATGAGCGACTGCACGAATGTCTTGAGTTCGGGCACATCAGTTCGTTCAATGAGGCGCTGGAGCGCATCCCGCCGGCTCCGGCCCAGCGTGGTCTCCCTGACGGTCAGCCGCAGTTCCTCGCCCAGGGGGCCCCGTGTCTCCTGGCCAACCTCGGCGAGTGACGCGTCGATCGCCAGGCCAGCTTCCACCGATGTGACGATCAGGTCCACCGCGTCGGGGAAGGCGCGAATGATCGCGTTCTGGCGGGCGAGCACCTTGAGACGCAGCCAATAGATCGGCGAGACCGCGACCAG